>JAFLCL010000132.1 GCA_017303575.1 Deltaproteobacteria bacterium | reverse complement strand
CCGTCGCGCGCGCCAGGAGCTCCTCGATGCCGGGCATCGTGCTCCGAGCGTCGAGGTCGCCGAGCGGCGTCGGCGGGCTCGACGCGGGCCAGCCCGCGAGCTCGGCCATCGCGAGCCGCGTGTCGAGCGCCCGTGCCTCGGCCTCGACCAGACGCTGCCGGGCACCCGCCAGCTCCGCCTCGGCGATCGCGAGCTCGAGCGGCCCGACGTCGCCAGCCGACACGCGCCCGCGAGCGATCTCGAGGAGGCGCTCCGTGAACGCGAGCCACTCTCGCTGCGCCTCGAGGCGCGCGCGCGCCTCGATCGCCTGGTGATAGGCGAAGTGAATCTCGCGGTGGACCTGCCAGCGGACCGCCTCGAGCTCCGCGCCGCGCCTCGCGGAGAGGCGGTCCGCCGCCTCGATCCGGAGGCCGCGCTCACCGGCGACCTCGATGGGCTGGGTGAGCGCGACGACCATGTCGAAGTCGCTGCCGGTTCCGTCAGCGATCCGTGGACCACCGCCGAGCTCGACGCTCAGCGGGTCGGTCAGGAGCCTGTCCGCGCCGCGTCGCGCTGCGCCTCCCTCCTCGAGGCGAGCGCGAGCAGCGAGGATGAGCGGTGCGTGCGCGTCCGCGTGCGCGAGGACGCGCTCGAGAGAGACAGCATCCTGCGCCCGAGCGATGATCGCGGGGCACCACAGCGAGACCACGAGCACACCGAGCAGACCTCGGCGCGCGAGAGAGCGCGACATGACTCCTCCTTCGGTGAGAACGGCCGTCCCCGACGGATGCCGGGGTGGTTGGCAAGGACGCCCGTCGGTCTACGCAGAGGCCGCGCGCTCAGGCGGAGCGACGTGCGGCGATGCGCGGACGGACTACGGGCGTCGGTGCGCCGTTCAGCCGACCGGAGGACGGATCATGTCGCGCAGGTGGCCCTCGGCGGGTCCGCCTGCGGACAAGGGCCTCGGGTGCGCCTCACGCGCGGGATGGAACGCCGTGTTCGTTCCGACGGGCGTGGCGCGCACGTCCGTGGCTGGCAGCGCCATCGCATGGACGTGGCACGAGCACACGTGGAAGGCACCCGAGCAGCAGTGCTGCTCGTCATGGGCTCCGTCGTGGAGCGAGTCGCCGTGCATGACGAAGTGCGCCACGTCCTCGACCAGCTCGACGGCCCCCGGGGTGACCAAGCCGAGGAGCGTCACGGCCACGACCGCGCGCACGACGCTCCACATGCCTCTCCAATCCAACACCACGACGACGGTGCTCGAATCTCCGTCGTCGCGCAAGGCTGGGCCTCGGACGGACTCATCATTCATCGGTCCGGAAGTCCTCCGGACTGATGCCGTACCGTCGCAACAGGCGATAGAAGCTTTCGCGCTCGATGCCCGCGATCTCGGCGGCCTGGACGACGCGTCCGTTCGTCCTGCGCAAGACGGCCTCGACGTAGCGCCTGGTCGCATCCTCGCGCGCGGCCTCGAGGGCCTGCTGGTAGCTCATCGACGAGAGGTCGATCGCGCCAAATGCGTTGCCCGATCGGATCTCCGCCGGGAGATCGGCCGCTTCGATCAGTGGACCAGCGGCCGCCACCGCGGCGCGCTCGACCGCCGCGCGGAGCTCTCGCACGTTGCCAGGCCACGCGTATCGCTCGAGGACGACGAGCGCCTCGGGCGAGAGACGACGTGGCTGCTTCCCCGTCCTCGACATGTCGGACAGGAACGAGCTGGCGAGCAGCTCGACGTCGCCCGATCTCTCGCGCAGCGGCGGCACGAGCACCGACGTCATCCGTAGGCGGTACAGGAGATCCTCCCGGAACGAGCCTTCCCGGGCCATCGCGTCGATGTCCCGGTGCGTCGAGGCCACGATCCGTGGATCGGCCGCGAGGCTCGAGTGCTCCGCGGGGAGCCGTACGTGGCGCTCCTCAAGCACACGCACGAGCCGCGCTTGCAGACCGAGCCGGAGCTCACCGACCTCGTCGAGGAACACCGTGCCGCCGCGCGCACGCTCGAAGAGGGCCGGGCGTTCATCACCGTGTCGTCCCGGGGGCCTGCTCCCGAAGAGCTCGGCTTCGAGATCCTCCGACGCGATCCCTCGGCACGTCACGGTGACGAACGGACCGGCGGCGCGCGGTCCGAGGAGGTGGATGGCGCGCGCGCAGAGGCGCTTGCCTGTCCCCGTCTCGCCGATCACGAGCGTGTTCCCGTCCGCGCTGGCCGTTCGCCCGATGACGCGAGCCAGCTCCCGCATGGCCGGAGAGGCGCCGAGCAGGCCTGGGGCGGGCGCGGTCACAGTCGTGGCCTCCTCCGGCGGGCGACGGCGGGCGAGGGCCCGCAGAAGGGTCGCACGCAGCTCGTCGGGCTCGAACGGCTTGGTCACGTAGTCATCCGCGCCCCGCTTCATCGCGTCGATGGCGCTCTCCACCGTCGCGTAGGCCGTCATGAGAATGAACGCCGCGTTCGGTCGAGCGCGGCGCGTGGCGTCGAGGACGGCCAGGCCATCCATGTCTGGCATCTTCAGGTCGCAGACGACGGCGTCGACTGGCTGCTCCGCGAGGAGCTTCTGCGCCGCGGCGCCGCTCGTCGCCTTGAGCACGCGTCCGTCCTCACGAAGCACCTTCGCGAGGAGCGTGAGCATGTTCGCCTTGTCATCGACCACGAGGATCGTCGTAGTGGGCGCGCTCTTGGCCGGGTTCACGCGGCCTCCCCGAGCGCGGTCGAGGGGAGCTCGATCACGAACGAGGCTCCGCCGCCGGGTCCGTCCTCGACGTGGATCCGTCCGCGGTGCGCATGCACGACACCGATGCACACCGCCAATCCGAGCCCCGAGCCCCCCGGCCGCTTGCCGAAGAAGGGCTCGAAGATCCGATCACGATCCTCGACGCGAACGCCATCTCCGTGGTCCCGAACCTCGAGACGGAAGCTCGAGGGCTCCTGCCCTCCCACGATCTCGATCGGGCCTCCGGGGCGTGCTTGCGCCGCGTTGCGGAGGAGGTTCGTGAGCACCTGCTTCATGCGCCCTCGATCGAGCCGCGCGTGCCCGGCGGCGACGCGCACCGCGACGCTCGCGCCGGCGAGCTGACCAGCGGCCTCGAGGCGATGCACCAGGTCCGTGACGAGCTCGCGTACGTCGACATCCTCCAGGCGCACCTCGTCGGCACGCGCGAAGGCGAGGAGGTCTTCGGCGATGCGCTGACAGGCGAGCGCCTCCTCGTCGAGGATGCGGAGCTCTTCCTTCTGCTGCGCGCTCTCGGCCTCGGGGATCATCGTCCGTAGGTAGCCGCGGATGATGGCGATCGGGTTGTTGACCTCGTGCGCGACGCCCGCGGCCAGCTGGCCGACGGCAGCCATGCGCTCCGAGGCGACCAGGCGAGCCTCGCGCTCACGGAGGTCAAGCGCGAGGCGTCGCAGCGCCGCGGAGACGGTCACGACCTCGCGGTCGCCGCGATCGACGGACGGGGGCACGTCTCCCCGAGCGACCAGCACGGTGGCGTCGGCCAGCGCCGCGAGCGGCTGGAGGACCTGCGTCCTGAGTCGCCAGCCGTGGTAGGCCGCGAGGAGGAGGGCGAAGAGGCCTCCGAGCGCGGCCACCAGGGCCGCGGCTCGCGCGATCCCTTCGGCGCGCACGTGTGCGTCGTGCATGCGCCCTTCGAGGGACATCGCGACGGCGTCGGCGTCCTCCGCCGCGCGTGTCACCAGGACGTCGATCTCGCGGTGCTCCGCGCGCACGCGCTCGAGGTCGCCGCGCTGGAGCGCGGGGACCACTTCCGACCGGAACGACTCGTCGATGGTCGCGCTCGCGTCCGCGATGCGATCGACTCGCCACCGCTCCTCCGCTGGCACTCGGCCCTCGAGGAGCTCCGCGCTCCGCCGCACCCCCTCCACCCATGAATGGTGGTGCGCCATGTGCGAGTCGGTGCGCTCGATGAGCGTGTGAGCCTCGTGGATGTACTGCTCGCGGACCGCGACCCCGAGCAACAACCCCTCGTGCATGGCCTGCTCGTCACGCCTCATGTCCCCGACGAGTCCTGCGACGACCGAGATCAGAGCGAGCAGCACGACGGAGAGCAGGATCGCGACGGCTGCGATCGAGCCCATGGCGAGCGAGACGCGCCGACCGACAGTCGCGCGCCCGACCGATGTGTACGCGAGGGTGGCGCCCGGCATCTGCCCATCATCGTCGGAGTCATGGCCACGCGGGCATCGATCCCCCCGTGGTGTGACCTCGGCGGTCACAGTCACCGAGCGTCCTCCTGGGAGCCGGATCTCCCGGCGGCGGTGTGACCAGCGCGGTCACGCGGGGTGGAGCGCCTTGAGCCGTTCCGTTCACCGTGCCAGGGTCGGCCATCGTCCGCGGATTGGTACGGCGGGCTTGGCATGATGGAGGCGACATGAGGGTGCTCGAGAGCTTGGCGATCGTTGTCGCGCTGTGCGCGGCGGGCTGCGGGGGCGGGACGGGCGGCGGCGACGATGCGGCCACCGCGCCGGACGCGTCGAGCGAGGCGCCGGACGCGGCGGGCGGCGGCGCTCCGGACACGGGCCCGATGGACGATGCCGGCACTGCGATGCCAGGGACTCCGGTGCTCCTGAGCGCGACCCTCGTGGTTCATGGGACCCACGCGCTCTCCTGGAGGCTTCCGGACTCCGGGTGTGACGAGGTCGTGATCAACCGTAACCGGGACGGCGGACCGTACACCGAGGCCACGCGTCTCACGGGCGTCGCGACCGAGGCACAGAGTATGGCTGGTCATGCCAGCGGCACTTACTGCTACACGGTCGCGTGTGTGCTCGGCGGCGTCACGAGCGACGCCTCCAACGAGCAGTGCGTGAGCCAATGAGCGGCTCGACCGACGGCGGGCCCGCTCGGCGACGAGCCCGCGGACGGGGTCTGTGGGCCTCGCTGGGAGGACCGGCGTCGCTCTCGGTGCTCCTCGCGGGGTGCAGCGCGCCCACGGCTCCGTCCGGCCCGGTGCGTTATCCGGCCACGGGCAACACACGCACGTTCGAGCTCCGCGTGCAGGACGTCCGCTGGGAGGTGGGGCCCGGGGCCATCTACGACGCGTGGACCTACAACGGGGCGATCCCAGGTCCGACGCTCGAAGCCACGGCGGGCGACCGCATCGTGGTCACCCTCATCAACGACTCGGATCATACGGCGTCGGTGCACACGCACCTCGTCGAGTTCGACCAGGTCCAGGACGGCGCTGACCCCGCATCGGTCGCCGAGCCAGGCGAGACGATCACCTACGAGTGGTTTGCTCCCTATGCGGGCACTGTCCCGTATCACGATCATGCCGACGAGGGTGAAGGTGTGGCTCGCGGGCTCGTCGGCGCCCTCGTCATCCACGCCCCCGACGAGGTCCCCGCGAACGAGCACGTCGTCGTCCTGAGCGACCTCGAGCCTCGCAACTACCTCCAGCTCCCGGGCGTCGCGGATCCGGTCACGGGCATGATCGGTCCCGGCACGTATCGGGGCGCGCACCAGTACCTGCACATCATGAACGGCCACGCGTATGAGGACGCGATCGCGCCCTTCACCGGGCGGGTGGGCGACCTGAGCCGCTGGCGCGTCATCAGCATCGGCATCCAGGCCCACACGTTCCACATCCACGGTCACCGCTGGGTCGATGCCGACGGAACGCTCACGGACAACATCCAGCTCGCGCCCGGCATGTATCGAACCTTCGAGTTCGAGGAGGACCGCGAGGGAGACTGGCTCGTGCACTGCCACTTCCCGGAGCACATGGAGGGCGGAATGATGACTCGGTATCAGGTCACCCCCTGACGCCGCCTCGCCTCCGTGAGTTCCATGGTGATGGCGCGAGGTGACGAGGTGTGGCGAGATGGCTCGTCGGTGCTTCCGAGGTTGCCGCGGCGGTCTGGCTCGAGGCGCTCGATCGTGCCGCCGACCCCACGTTGCTCGGCGAGGTCGACCTCGGCGAGGCCGATTCCTCCTGCCAGCTCACCCTCTCCGCAGCTGGGGCGAGCTCTCTAGCGGTCCCCTCGAGCGAGGTCGCGCAAGGACCGGGCAAAGATTGGGCAAAGATCAGCGCTTCCGACCCCGCTTTGCCGTCCCTGCGGGACCTTGCGGGACGTGTTTCCCGAACAGATCCGAGGCCTTGAGAGGCACTGACGAGAATCGCACTCTAGAGGTCCTCGGTTCGATCCCGAGTACGTCCAACACCGTGACCGCCGATGCTCGGCACTGCCCACCCAGTCCAAGGTGGCTTCGGGACCCTCGCGCAAGCAGGGTCCCGAAGTCGTTTCTGGCTTCGTGTCGCTCGCCTCGGTCCGAGTCAGCTCATCGATCGAAGGCCGCCTTGGCCTTCCTCAGGTCGAACGCCTCGGGCTGCCAGGGACCCAGCCACGTTCGCAGCTCGGCGGGGTCGTCGCCGTACGCGTCGCGCCCCGTCTCGACGAAACGGACGATGCGCTCGTAGCCGGGTAAGCCCCCTGAGTCTTCGGGGGGCGCGGCGCGTTCGCCCGCGAGGAGCCGGCGCTTGAACGTCGCCTTGTCGCTGTGCACGCCGACGAGCTTCACGTCGTGCGTCCAGTCATCGCCGAAGTCGTAGACGTACTCGCACCGCTCCGCGACACGCGCGCCCGTGAAGTAGTCACCGAGCTTGACGAGCTTGGCATCGGGGGTCGGCCGACCGAGCTCTTCGTCGTCGACGATCCCCGCGATCGGGAATCCTCGACGCGTGGGCAGACGGAATTCCCACAAGTGGCAGTCCTGCCAATCGAAGCCGTCCTGAATGGCGTGATGGAGGTGCTCGAAGGTCGCGTTCGTGCGGAGGAGGAATCGTCGCCAGATGCGCGGCTGGATCTGCTGAAGGGACACGTCGAATTCGTAGTACTTGGGCATCGTTCGATCTCGACCCTCTCTCGCCGTCGCAACGGCGTCATCGATCGTAGGTCACTCGCTCGCGGCGTAACGCAGCACGATTGGTCGCGACGACACCACCTCGACGCCGGGGACGCGTGCGAGGAGGGCGCAGACGAAGCTCGATCGATGCACGCGAAGCTCGTCGAGCAACGTGCGATTGCTGAGCTCGCCCCTGGACCGAAGCACGTCCCACGCGAGGTTCAGCATGCGAGGCGGGACCAGCTGCGCCGCCGCGTTGGCAGCGCGTGTTCGTTCCGTCTCGACCCACAGGCCCGAAGGTCCGCGGTCTCTCACGACGTTCAGCTTCGGGGTCGGGCCGAGCGTGTAGAGCTCGGGCTCGCGTGTGATCGCCGCGTCGATGAGCGCGAGGAGCTCGGGCTCGATCTCCTCCTCGGACTGGTCGTCGGGCGAAGACACCCAGTCTCGGGCGCGTGGATCGCTCCATGCGCTCTCCGCCCAGGTCCAGAGTCGAGCCAGCGCCTCGTCGTCGCGTGAACCGCGCAGGTACGTGGCGGCCTCGATGTTCGCGGCGAGCCCGGAGGTCAGGTTCGCCGAGCCCACGACAGCCTGCAGCGTGTTGCCGCGTCGGCCGAGGAACACCTTGGGGTGGTACGTCCCTCCGCCAGGGTTGAGCACACGGACACTCGCCCCCGTGTCGCTGAGCGCAGTGAGGGCGGGAGTCGGCGCGCGGCTGAACACGGTCGTGACCAGCACACGCGCACCGCTTCGATCGCTCACGGCCGCCAGCTCTTCACCGATCAGGTGAACGCCGCGCGTCTGGGCGAACGCCACGCACAACAAGGCGTCGTCGGCGCCTGCAAGCGTCGCCCGCACGGCAGCGAGGAGCCCTCCACTCGGCGCGGTGACGGTGCTGACATCCACACGGACAACGTACCCGAACTCTCACGCGCAGCGCGACGGCGCGGGACTCAGCCGGCGGCGACCTTCACCTCTTGGAACATCGCGGACGGCATCGGGTGCTCGAGGTCCCACTCGATCGCCATCGGGCGCGCGCCCTCGTGCTTCACGTAGCGACAGGGACCGAGGAACGTGTACGGCATCGTCACGTCTGCGCGCGTCTTTCGACGCTCACGCACGAAGAGCAGGATCGCGTGACCGTCCTTGGCGTGATTCACGTACCGCTGTCCAGTCTTGGTGTCCGCGTGGACGCTGCTCTGTGACTCCCAGTGAAAGCGGGTCCGCGAGATCGCGTAGTCGCGGTACATCGTGCTCGGGGAGTAGTCCGACTCCGACTTCTCCAGCGTGACGAAGAGCAGATCCGCCCTGTGTCGTGTGCTGTGGAACACGCCCTCTCGTAGACGGCGAATGCGACCCTCGCGGTCGTGCTCTCCGATGGCGGCCATCACCTCGTCGAGCGCATACGTGGCGTGCACCTCGAGTGGGACACTCGCGAGTCGGCCCGAGAGAGGGGTTGTCAGACTTCGTCGATCGTCGAGCAGGTCGAACAAGGACGAGAGCTCGTCACGAATCGCGGGACATCGGTCGAGATCCCCGAGGAGACTCGCGAGATCCGCGACGGGGCGCTGTACGGCTCCGAGGAGGGGCAAGAGCATCGTCGAGAGCGGACTCGTGGTCTGGGCTCGCGATGGACCGAGCAGAGCCCGAAACGCATTCAGTCGACTCGCGTCATCGACGTGGAGCAAGCGTGCCAGTTGTCTCTCGAAGCCTTCTTCGACGTCGACGTCTGCTGGAGAAGCGACCACAAACCCTGCTTTGCGACGCAGTCGGGTGAAGCTCCAGCCGGGTCGTGCATAGACGTCCTCGAGCTCCAGATCCGTGGCGCGCAAGAACGCGGCGAGCGACACATCTCCGACCGCCTTCAGGTCCTCGACCAGACGCTCGTCGCCACGGCCGAGGCCCTCGCGGATGTTGTCGAGCACCGTGCGCTGAGCGATCGCGTCGAGCTGGATGGAACAACCACTCGGCAGATGAGGAAAGCCGCGCTCCACCTGCCTCGCGATCGAGGCGCGGGTGCCACCGACGATCGCGCGGAAGCGTGCATCGAACCGGAACCGGCGATGCGCGCCTCCGATGAAGTCGAGCACCGTGAGGCAAGCCTTGTCGGGGCGACGTCGGAGGCCACGTCCGAGCTGCTGGAGGAACAGAGACGCGCTCTCGGTGGGCCGCAGAAAGAGAACCGTGTCGACGTCGGGCACGTCGACACCTTCGTTGAGGAGGTCCACGGAGAAGACCGCGCGGAGGTCACCACGCTGCAGTCGATCGAGCGCCTCGGTGCGCTCGCGGAGCGGCGTGCGTTGTGAGAGGGCAACAGATGTCAGCCCGGCCTCGGTGAACTTGCGGGCCACGAACTCCGCGTGGGCGATGTCGACGCAGAAGCCGAGCGCACGCATCGACGACGGGTCCGTGATGCGTCTCCGCACCTCCTGGAACACGCGAGCGATCCAGAAGTCGTTGGCCGTGTAGACGTTGCGGAGCTCCGTCGAGTCGTAGCCAGTGGGCGTCCAGCGAAGCCCAGAGAGGTTCGTTCCGTCGCTGACACCGAAGTACTGGAAGGGGCTCAGGAGGCCTTGATCCAGTGCCTTCCAGAGTCGCAGCTCGACGGCCACGCGATCCTCGAACCACGGCAGCACCGAGCGACCGTCGGCGCGCTCGGGAGTGGCGGTGAGACCGACCAGTTCCCTCGGCGCGAGGTGCGTGAGGAGGGTCTCGTAGGTCCGGGCGGCGGCGTGATGGAACTCGTCGACGATGACGACATCGAACGCGTCCTTCGGCAGCGAGGCGAGTCGATCGTCGTGGAGTGATTGGATGTTCGCGAAGACGTGTTGGCCGTGTCGAGGAGTCTCGCCACTGCCGAGGCGCTCACCGAAGATCGCGTCACCGAGCACGACACGGAAGACCTGGAGGCTCTGCTCGAGGATCTCGTGACGATGCGCGACGAAGAGAAGGCTCGGCTTGCGACCGAACTCGCGGGTGAGCTCGCGGTAGTCGAACGCGGCGATGAACGTCTTGCCGGTTCCTGTCGCGGCGACGACGAGGTTCTGATGGTGTCCGCGCGCACGCTCGGCGCGGAGCTGTTCGAGCGCCTCGGTCTGATGCGGCTTGGGGTCGACGTGAATGGAGAGGAGCAGGCGATTGCGGTCGACGACCTGACGGCGAACTGTCTCGTCGAACCTGTCGCCGTCGCGCTCGGGGTCGTAGGGCTCGAAGCTCGAGTCGCTCCAGTACTGGTCGAACACGCGGCCGAACTTCTCGAGGATGGGCGCGTTGTCGGTGCGCGAGAGGCGCACGTTCCACTCGAGTCCGTCGAGCATCGCGGCGCGCGAGAGGTTCGAGGAACCGACGTAGGCAGTCGAGTGGCCGCTCTCGCGATGGAAGAACCAGGCCTTGGCGTGAAGTCGCGTGTGCTCGACGTCGAACGAGACCCGCACCTCGGCGCCGAGCTTCGCGATCTCGTCGAGCGCGCGTCGCTCGGTCGCACCCATGTAGGCAGTCGTGAGCACCCGCATGCGACCGCCGCGCGCGAAGAACCCCCCGAGCGCCTCTTCGACGACACGGAGACCGCTGTGCTTGAGGAACGAGCAGAGGAGGTCGACGGCATCCGCTGACGCGAGCTCACGCACGAGCTCGCTCCCGAGGCGGAGGTCGTGGCGACCGTTGACCATGAGGTCACTGGCGCCGAGCGGGACTTCGGGGCGAGGCGGTGGCGTCAGCTCGGCCAGTGCGTGGGGCGCGAACTTCGAGCCCGGAGGCACGAGCGCGAGGAGGCGTCGCGCGGGCTTGGCGACGCGGTCTTCGGGCAGCGTGGTGTGCGCGCTGATGTCGTGGAGCCGCTCGAGGACGGCGTTGGCCACGGAGACCTGACGTTCGACAGGCGACGCGTCGTCGGTCGCCCCGAGGCTCCGCAGCGTCGCGAGCGACCGGTCGTAGATCAGCCGAGCGAGCGAGAGCGCAGCCCCTTCACGGTCGCGCTCGAGCCGTTCCTCGAACACACCCTCGTGCTGCGCGAGCAACGCATCCATCGCCTCGTCGACGACAGCGTCGTACAGCCCCGGTGCAAGTCGTCGCGCCACGAGCGCGAGGATACGACAGCGTTGCGCTCACAAACTACCCGGAACCTTTGCTCCGGACCCGGTTGAGGTCGCGTCCTAAAGACCACACATGTTCTGGCCCACGTCAATAGGATCCGCGACGCAGTTGGTGCTGCCGCAATCGTCATTGGTTCCAAGCCCGTTGCACCTGTGAGTGCATCGATTGCCTAGACCGCTGAGACGACAGAGCCCGTCAGCAACACCGAGTGCTCCACACGCAGTGTCAGTCCCTCCAGCCCCAGTGCAGGTGCCGTCACCCGTTGTTCGATGCTGCAAGAACGCTTCGCACGTCGTGGCGCTGTGCCGACAGTACGTGACGGTCGCACCGCTAGCGCTCGTGGCGCTATTCACCTCTGCGTACGGACGTGTGCAGAAAGCCCCTGCTCGAATCGGGAGGCAGAAAGTGCCGGTCACTCCTCGGGCAGGGTTGACCGCGGCGCATGTGAAGCCCGTCATGCACTCGCTGTCCGCGACGCAGGGCAGGCACTGGCCCGTCATGTTGCGTGGGGTAGTCGTGCAAGTGTTCGTGGCCGGGTTGCAGCTGTTGGGGCCGCAGTCGGTGGCTTCGGTGGCGACGGTGCACTGGCGGCAGGTGCCGGCGACGCAGCGGTTGGCGCCGGCGATGTGGCTGCAGGTCGTGTCGTCGCCGACGGTGCAGGTGGTGCAGAGGTGGGCGCCGACATCGCAGCGGCTCGCGGCGGCGGTGGGGCAGTCGGTGTTGGCTTCGCACTCCACGCAGGCGTTGCCGAAGCAGGCGGGGAGGCCGGCGTTGTCCGCGCAGTCGGTGCGAACCTCGCACTGGACGCAGTCGTTGGCGATGCAGGCGGGGAGGTCGGTCGCCGTCGTGCAGTCGGGGCGGTCGTCGCAGCGGCGACAGACGTGGTCGAGGCATGCGGCGAGGGGGGCGGTGCAGTCGCCGCCGACGTTGCACGGGACGCACTCGTTCGTCTCGGTGTCGCACGCGGGGCCGGAGGGGTGGCCGACGCAGTGCGTGTCGTTCGTGCACTCGACGCAGGTGACGCCGTCGTCGTCGCAGACGGGCGTGGCGGAGGGACAGCGCGAGCAGGGACCGCCGTCGCCGGGGACCCAGGCGTCGGGGACGATGACGGCGTCGGGCGCCCACGCGTCGAGGCCGGGCGCGTCGGAGGACGAGTCGGGGGGCACGGAGGCGTCGACCGACGCGTCCATCCCGGAGCCTGCGGCGTCGGGGCAGACGGGGCTGGGGTTGTCGACGCACGAGACGGTCTCGCGGCAGCCGGACAACGCGACGATGGCGGCGAGACCCGCGATCGAGAGGAAGACGTGGCGGGTCGTGACGTTCGGAAGCGAGCTCATGAAGATCCCCTCGGGCGACTCGGAGCGCGGGGTTTGGCACATCGCGGCCGAAGTCGGCAAGGAACCGAGGGAGAGGAGGGCGACGCAGGAAGCGTGACCTACCAGCGCTCGCGTCCCCCTACCTGGGCGCTCGCGCGCCCTGTCCTCCCCCGCTGCGCGGGAGAGGGGCGATCCCGACGACGGCGAGGTGGCGCGCGTCCCGTCGGCCCCCGCTGCGCGGGAGAGGGTCCTCGCGCGAGGGATGGGCGATCGATCACGCGTCGTCGGGCCAGCGGCGCTCTGCGCTGACGCGGACGATCAGCCGCTCGAGCGTGTCGGTGTCGAGCGCGGCCACGTTCGCGGCGCGTGCGTCGGTCCATTCGATGCCGTGCGCCCGGCACAGCGCGATCAGGACGGTCCGCAACCCCTCGGCCTTTCCAGCGGCCACACCCTTGGCCTCTCCTCTGGCCTCTCCCTCAGCCATGCCTCGCTCGTAGCTCTCGCGCGCGAGCTCGCTCTTGTACGGGAATGACTCGTTCTTCATCACGACCTCCAGCAGCGCTCGCATGTCCTCGGAGCTCAGCGCGGCGAGCACTGCGTCCGCCTCCGTCGATATCGAACTATCGAGGACCGTCCCCTTTTCGTCTTGGGGGCGGGCGTGAGATCGGGGAGCGGTGACGCGAGACGCTCTGTGCCGTAGCTGGGAGGGATGCTGCGTTGCTCTGCGCCGTGGTGCGTGATCGTCGTGCTGCTCGTGGCGGCGAGCGCCGGGGCCGAGGACGCGACGATGGTGCGGCTCGTGGTGCCCGAGGTGCCCGCGGCGATGACGGGTGAGCTGCGCGACACCCTCGCGGACATGCTGGTGACGGCGGGGGCGATCGGTGAGCTCGCGCGAGTCGGTGGTGCGCGACGCGAGCCGTGCGGGATCACGTTTCGATCGCCCGATCGTGTGCTCGGGCGCGCGAGCCTCGTGTGGCGTGGCGGACGGATCGTCGAGCGGCTGGAGTGGGACACGCAGCTCGAAGGTCACCCGATCTGGCGACGCAGACGTTCGTTCTTTCACGACGGTCGGGTCGTCCGCGAGCTCGGCGAGACCATGCAGTACCAGCGCGGTGAGGCGGACTGTCCGAGCACGACCCGAAGGGTGGTGTCGCGCGATGCGCGTGGGCGCATCACGAGCGTGCGATCCACCGTCGACACGTGCGAGGGCGTGGACTCGGGCACCACGACCTACCGTCACGTGTGGCGCCACCGGCCCGGCTTCGAAGAGGCGATCGTTCGCTCGCGGCACGAGGGTGACGACGGGCCGATGCTCGTGACCACGCGCGCGATGGTGCCGAGCGAGCGTGATGCGTGGGCGAACGTGGGAGGCGAGGGTCGGTTCTCCACGTGGCTCGACGTGCGCGACAGCGAGGGCTTCTTGCGCGTGCGCATCGAGGACGAGCAGGGCGTGGGCGAGTACGTGTACGCGTGCGACGGATCAGAGTGGCCCCGTGGCCCGCGCGCGCCCGAGGTCCTCCCCACGCTGGACTGATCGCACGCGCGTGGCGAGGCGCCGTGTGGCTCACGGTCCCGTGCGCGCCTCGATGCCTCCACACCGCGTGAGCGCGCACGTCCGCGATCACGTTCACCCGCGCACGCGCGGCCTGCTCGTCGCGGTGGGGCAAAGGTCGGCGATCACGCGAGATGCAGGAGAAACGCGTGGCGCTCGCGTGTGGCCGCGAGAGCTCTCGGATCCGCGGCCCGCGTAGGCACGGAGGCTGCGAAGAGAGGTTCGCTCGACGACGCGTGAACGGCACGTGAGAGCAAGAAAGGCCGAACGAACCATGTCTCAGCAGAACCAGCAGAATCCGCAGGGTCAGAACCAGAACGAGCAGAACGAGAAGCGCCAGAGCCCGGGCAAGGAAGGCGACGCGCGCCACATGCGCGAAGACAGCCAGGAGCCGGGACGGCCGCCGCAGCCCCAGCAGGGCCAGAACCCGCAGGCGCCGAACCAGCGCGATCCGAAGGAGCCGAACCGCCAGCGCTGACGGTCGAGACCGACACGGACACATCAGGACCACGAGCACGGGGACTCATGCCCTCGTGCTCGTCGTCGCGTTTCTCGCTGTGGCGTCGCGTGATGGTCAGTCGCGCGTGCGTCCCCCATGATGGCCGCCATGACGCTCGAGAACCTCCTGCACGAGCCCGAGCTCCGGCCGTTTCTTCCGCTGCTCTATCTGGCGTGGGCCGATGGGAGCATGGGCAGAGACGAGCGGCGCGTGATCCAAGCGCGCATCGACGCGCAGCCGTGGCTCAAGCCGCGCATGCGCGTGGCGCTCGAGGCGTGGCTCGCCGATGCGCCGCCCGATGCGGTGACGCTGGCGAAGCTACGCGAGGCGATCGTGAGCTCCGTCGGTACGCTGTCGTCCGAGGCGCGTCGATCGTTGGTGGGGATCGCCGAGTCGATCGCGGCGCTCGACGGCGATGCGCGTGAGGCCCTCGACGAGCTCGAGCGCACGCTCGGTCTCTCCTCGACCGAGCTCGCGCTCGCGCGCGTGAGCGAGCCCGCGACGACGCCGGCGCCCAGCTTCGATGCCTCGCGCGTGCAGGAGCTGCTCGACGGACGCTTCGCGGGCACCCGCGATCGTGCGCGCGCGTTCTTGGCCGCGCCCCAGCATCGCTCGCTCTACGGCGTGGACTCCGCGACGCACCGCAGAGAGGTCTATGCGTGGCTCGGTGAGCTCGCGAAGGAAGGCTTCGGCGCGCTCGCGTATCCGGGCGTGACGTGTGAGGCCGCCGATGGCCTGGGGCCCTTCCTCGCGACGTTCGAGACGCTGGGCTTGGGTGATCTCTCGCTCGCGGTGAAGTTCGGTGTGCAGTTCGGGCTGTGGGGCGGCAGCGTCTACTTCCTCGGCACGCCCGAGCAGCAGCGCGCCTACCTTCCGCGCGTCGCGTCGCTCGAGGCGCCGGGCTGCTTCGCGATGAGCGAGGTGGGGCACGGATCGAACGTCGCGGATCTGGAGACGCTGGTGCGCTGGGTGCCCAAGAGCGGAGAGGTCGAAGGACACTTCGTGCTGCACACGCCGTCCGAGTCGGCGCGCAAGGACTGGGCGGGCAACGCGGCGCTGCACGCGCGCTGGGCGACGGTGTTCGCGCAGCTCGAGGTGGGCGAGCAGCGCCACGGCGTGCACGCGTTCGTGGTGCCGATCCGCGACGCGAAGGGCGAGGCGCTGCCCGGCATTCGCCTCGGCGACGTGGGCCACAAGCTCGGGCTCAATGGCGTCGACAACGGCCGCATCTGGTTCGATCACGTGACGATCCCGCGCGACGCGCTGCTCGGTCGCTACGCGTCGGTGAGCGCGGAGGGCGTGTACAGCTCGCCGATCGAGAGCCCGAGCCGTCGCTTCTTCACGATGCTCGGGACGCTGGTCGGTGGGCGCATCGCGGTGGCGACGTCGGGCATGAGCGCGGCCAAGCTGGGCTTGGCGATCGCGATCCGCTACGCGTCGGCGCGGCGTCAGTTCGGCGCGGCGTCGGAGCCCGAGACGCTGCTGCTCGACTATCCCTCGCACCAGCGGCGCCTCTTGCCGCACCTCGCGGCGGCGTATGCGTTCCACTTCGCGCTCGACGACGTGCGCGAGCGCTTCCTCGCGCGTGAGCCCGACGACGACACGCGCGAGCTCGAGGCCGAGGTCGCGGGCCTCAAGGCAGGCGCGACGTGGCACGTGAGCGCGGCCCTCCAGGCCTGCCGCGAGGCGTGCGGCGGACAGGGCTACCTCTCGGTGAACCGCCTCGCGGACGCGCGCGCCGACACCGACGTGTTCACGACGTTCGAGGGCGACAACACCGTGCTGATGCAGCTGCTCGCGAAGGGCCTGCTCACGGGGTTCAAGAAGCAGATCGCCGAGCGCGGCGCGCTGCGCTTCGTGGCCTCGCACTTCCTCGACTCGGTCGCGCTGCGCAATCCGATCACGAGCCGCGACACGAGCGAGGAGACGTTCCGCGCCAGCGCACGACAGCTCGCGCTGCTCGAGCTGCGCGAGGCGATGCTGCTCCAGTCCGTCGCGCGTCGTGTGCAGAAGCGCATCGCGGCCAAGGCGGATCCCACGATCGCCGCCAACGAGGTGCAGGAGCACCTGCTCGCGCTCGCGGGCGCGCACGTGGACGTGCTCACGCTGCGTGCGTTCCGCGACGCGGTGGCGCGCACGAACGGAGAGGAGCGCGAGGTGCTCGATCGACTGCGCGCGCTCCACGGCCTGGTGCTGCTCGAGAAGCACACGGCGTGGTTCCTCGAGAACGGCGTGTTCGAGGCGGGGCCCGCGCGCACGATCCGGAGGCTCGTGCCCGAGCTGTTCGCGGAGATCCGACCGCACGCGGTCACGCTGACCGATGCGTTCGGGATCCCCGACAACTGCCTGGCGGCGCCGATCGCGTTCAGCGACCCCGCGCGCCCTCGCTGGTGAGCTGTTCCCAGCGCTCGATCCGCGAGCGCGCGCTTCGCAGTGACTCACCCGGCCCGGCGGGGTGGGTGTCGGCGTCACGAACGGCCGTTCCCACCGACACACCGGTGAGAGGGGGGCTCAGTCCGTCGCGAGAACGTCACGAATCGACGCGTCCTTGTCGAACTGGGCCTTCGCGTACGGGCAGGTCGCGGTGATCTTGGTGCCCGTCGTGCGGGCCCAGGCGACGAGGGTGTCGAGCAGCTTGCGCGCGACGCCCATGCCCTGGAGCTTCGCGTGCACCTCGGTGTGATCGACGATCACGTGCGAGGGGGTGACGCGCGAGTACGTCATCTCGGCGAGGCGCACGCCCTCGCGGTCGAGGAAGAAGGCGCCGCGGCCGTCGATCTCTTCGTGGGCGATCTCGATGTTCGACATGCGCCCGACTCTACGCGTGTTCGATGCGTTCGGGCCGGTGGCCGTCGAGGAGGCCCGTGCCCGCGAGGGCGTCGGCGAGGGCGCCTCCGTCGGCGTAGCGTTCGCTCGGCTCGCGCGCGAGCGCTCGACGCACCACGTCCGCGAGCACCTCGGGCAGCTCGGGCACGAGCTCGCGCACGTCGCGTGGGTCGAGCGTCATGCGCGCCAAGAGGAGCGCGCGTGCGTCCTCGGCGGCGAACGGGAACGCGCCGGTCAGCAGCTGGAACGTGACGACACCGAGCGCGTACACGTCGGCGCGGGGCGTGGCCTTGTCGCCCAGCAGGAGCTCGGGCGCGAGGTACTGCGGCGTGCCGATCACGCCCGTCTGCGTGAGCCCCGTCTCGGCCGCGCTCGTGATCCGCGCGATGCCGAAGTCGAGCACCTTGGCGTGATCACGCTCGTCGCCCGCGAGCGTCATGAAGACGTTCTCGGGCTTGATGTCGCGGTGCACGATGCCGCGCGCGTGCGCCTCGGCCAGCGCTCGCGCGACCTGCGTCGCGATCCACACGACACGGGCCGGAGGCAGCGGCGCCTCGCGCTTCGAGAGGGCCGAGAGGGGCTCGCCGCGGAGGAGCTCCATCGCGTAGTACGAGATGCCGTCGTCGGTCGCGCCGAAGTCGTACACGCGCACGGTGTTCGGGTGCGTGAGCTCGGTGGTCGCGCGCACCTCGCGCTCGAAGCGGGCGACGGCCACCGGATCTTGCTGATCGGTGCGCAGCACCTTGAGCGCCACGTCGCGCTTCAGCGTCGCGTCCCACGCGGACCACACCTCGCCCATGCCGCCGCGTCCGATGCGCGTCTGCACGCGGTAGCGGCCGATGGTGCGCGACTCGAAGACCTCCTTGCGCAGCGCCCACAGCCAGTGCGCGGCGAGCACGAGCACGACGATCCCGCTGCCGTGGATCGCCGCGATCGTGACGAGCAGCGCGAGCGCGCCGGGCGCGAGCATCGCGTCGCGATCGCCGCCGGCGAAGGCCCAGGCGAGGTAGAGCGCGGGGAAGACGAGCGTCGCGTACACGCCCGTGCCGATCGCGCGGCGGTAGTGCTGGGGCACGAACGGATAGCCGCACGCCACGAGCAGGAGGCCCGACACGTAGGGGCTGTCGAGCATGCCCGTCGCCATCACCGACAGCGCCATCGCCGTGGTGAGCATCACGGGCGCGAGCATCACCCAGCGCTCGAGCTCCTTCGTGGTGATCTCGGGGCGACGCGTGCGGAGGGCGGCGACGAAGAGGGCGGGCGCAACGGCGAGACGGATCGCGAGGATCGCCTCGAGCGGAAAGCTCGGATCGATCGCGTGGAAGAGGAAGTCGATCGACGCAAAGCTCGGCACGAGCACCGCCGCGATCGCATAGGCGATCGACATGCGGCGACGGTTGATCTGCTGCTCCTCGTGCGAGGCCACGCGCAGCATCGCGCCGAGCACGCGGTCACGGCCTCCGCCGCTGCCGCTCGAGGGCGTGGACGCGAGCGCGTCGCCTTCACGCAGCGTCTCGGCGTCGCGAGGACGTGTGCTCGGCGCGCGCGGGGTCTGCACCTCGTCGGACATCGCGCGCCCGTCGTATGTCAGCTTCGCGCCGCGCGCGAGTCTTCATCGCGAGGCGCGGGTCGGCGTATCCTCGGGTCTGCCTTGGAGTAGCTCAGCAGGAAGAGCCGCGGGCTGCTTACCCGCGAGGCGCAGGTTCGAGGCCTGCCTCCAAGCTGTGTCTTCTGATGTCTCTCGGAGTGGTCCAGCGGGGACGTGGGCTTCACACCCAACGTGTGCAGGTTCGACTCCTGCCTCCGAGCTCGAGGTCGATCATGTCCAAGCACGATCCCACGGAGCTCCTCGGCTCTGCTTACGCGACCGGTGAGCTCGCCGCGTCGCTGCGCGCGGCTGCGACGCACACAGACCCGGAGCTGCGCGCGAGGGCCGAGGCGCGTTCGAAGAGCTGGCTGTCGGTGCTCGCGAACCTCGCGAGCGGTGCGCTCCAGATCGGTCAGCGCGCGCCGTATGCCGGCGTGCCCACGTGGGTGACGCCCGAGGTCGTGCGTGGTGGCTTCGCGAGCGGTGAGCATGCCGCGGGCGGCCCGCCGCGCAGTGACGAGATCGCGCTCGCGAAGGAGCTCGGCGTGTGGCCCACGCGCTCGCGCACCGTGCTCAACGGTCATCACCTCACGGCGCGGGGCTCGGCCGCGCTCGCGTCGCTGCTGAGCACGCGCACCTACAGCATCGAGGTGCCCGAGGAGGGCGCGCTGCTCGCTGTGCGCTGGCTGATCGATCGTGGCGATCTCGAGAGCGCAGCGTCGTTGATCGAGACGATCGAGCCGTTCTTCGATCGCCTGCGCTTCTATCCTCGCGTGAGCACCGAGCCGCTGAAGGAGTCGGTGGTGGGCCTCGAGATGCCGGTGCTCGCGCGTCCCGCGCACGCGCTCGCCAAGACCTTCGCCAAGAAGTCGCCGAGCCGCGACGTCGAGACGATGCGCGAGGCGCTCGAGGTGTGGGCGCCGCTCACCGACGCGCTGGTGGCGCTCGTGCTCGAGACCATGACCGAGGACGGCGTGTGGTCGTCGACGAACGAGGCCGTGGCGCGCGGCGCGATGCCCTTCACCTACGAGGGTCCGCGCTGGCGCGAGCATCGCATCTCGCTGCTCGATCGCATCGCGGTCGCGGCGCGCGCGCACACGCGCTGCAAGCGTGTCCATCGCCCGAACGAGGTCTTCGGCATGCTGCACGCCGCGCTCGAGGCGTGGCCCGACGTCTCGCGGGGCGATCGTGCGCGGGTCTGGCATCGCCTGGAGGGCTTCGTCGCCGCGTACGGTGTGCCCGGCTCGGCGCGCCATCGCGCGCTGCGTGCGTCGCAGAACGTGGGCCCCAGCCACGCGGTGATCGCGCACGTGCTCTCGGCGCGGCTCACGCACGCGACGGGCCCAGGCGAGGGTCTCTCGAGCGAGGACGCGCGCGCGATCGTGTCGCCGATCACGGCGAGCGAGGCGGTCGCGAGCGTGCGCGCGGGCACCGAGATCCCGCAGCACCTCGCTGCGCGTGTCCAGACCACGGAGGAGGCGCCGCTCGCGACGCACGTCGCGCGTGGTGTCGTGCGCTCGGGTGAGGTGCTCGCGACGCTCCTGCCGCAGCTCACGGGCCCCGCGCTCGCGACGCGCTTCGACGACGCGCGGGCGCGTGCGCTCTACGTCGCGAGCTACCGCGCGTTTCGTCAGCGCCGCTCGCTGCTGCTCCTCTGGCTGCAGCACCAGGTGCGCTTCGGCGAGCTGCCGTGGATCGCGGCGCTCGAGGCCTCGGCCGATCGCGATCCACGCGCTGCCGTGGAGGAGACGCTCGCGCAGCTCGCGGGGTTCGCGATGGAGTCGTTCCCCGGCACGATCACCCCCAACAAGCTGGTGTCCGAGCTCTCGGCGCTCGCGGCCGTCGCGCGTCCGCCTTCGGGCGAGGCGAACGAGCGTCCGTGGCTCCCGCTGGTGGAGGAGATCGCGGCCGACATCTTCATGGGCACCTTCTCGATCAAGTTCCTCCGTGCGGCGCAGATCGCTGCGCGCGCGCTCGGCAACGAGTCGCTCTACGCGCGCTACTACGGCCTCGACTTCGATCGTGTGCTCACGATGGAGAACGTGGTCGAGCAGTGGAGCGTGAAGACGTGCCCCGACTTCGACGCGTACTGCCTCGAGCTCGCGGATCTCCCGGCCGGCGGTAACCCACGCGCGCGCTCGGGCGCGATGATCGAGCAGGCCTCGATCCTCACCACCCACAACCTCGCGGTGCTGTGTTGGCTGGTTCGAGGGACCTCTGGCCCCTCGAGCTCCCCGTCGCTCGCTCGTCGAAGACTCCTCCTCGCTCCTGCTCCTGGGGGAGCTTCGCTCCCCCGCCGCAAGGCGCCCCCGAGTGCCGAGACCGAGCTCGCAGGTGAGGGTTGGGCTGCGCTCGCGGAGGCCGCGCTCACCTCAGCGCTCGATCGCCTCGAGCGTAGGGTGCTGCGCGAGAGCGTGCCGCGCATCCAGCGCATGCGCGCGAGCAAGACGCTCGCGTTCGCTTGGCGTCAGATGCTGTTCTTCGCGTCTCGGCTCGATGCCGCAGCGCTCGCGGCGTTCGTGTCGAAGGCCGAGGACGATCTCGCCGCGCGCACGCAGCTCGCGCGCGAGCGCTTCGCGCCGGTCATGGAGGGCCTGCGGGTGGTCGCGCGCGGTGATCGGCTCACGAAGGCGACGCCCAACGCGCGACGCCTCTTGGGCTGGAGCGTCGGTACGCCGTTCTTGATGGGCGGCTGATCGGCAGAGCGCGCGCGACGGGCACGGCCGTCAGCGACAGCAGCTCGGCACGTAGCGCGTGAGGAGCGCCATCGCGCTGCCGAGCTTGGCCACGAAGTCGTCCTCGCTCGCGACGAAGTGACGCTCGGGGTGACCTGCGTACGCAGCCTCGATGCGCGCGTCGATCACGGCGGCCTCTTCCGCGCTCTCGATGCGCAGGCCGCGCCCGCGGTCGTAGCCCTTCGTCGCGCTCGGCGGTCGCATGTGGATCACCGCGGCGTAGCGCGCGAGCAGCGCCTCGCGTGTCGTGCCGAGCTCGGCGAGGTAGCTCGGCTCGTCGGCCGGCCAGTACGCGAGCCCGTCGAGGACCCCACGATCGCAGAGCACGAGCGCCGCCGACGCGTGCTCTGCCTGGATGCGCTCCATCTGATCCTGCACGTGCAGGATGGCGATCTGCGCGTGACGCCGCGCCGCGATCGAGTCCAAGCGGGGGAAGCCGCCGCCGTAGACGATCGTCGCGGCCTCGGGGAGCACCACCACGTGCTCGCAGAACTGACGACGGGCCACCTCGAGCACGGCCGTCTTGCCGGCGCCGGGCCCACCGGTGACGACCACGAGGCGCTGCGCGTGGTGCATGGTGCAGCTGCACGCGCGTGTGCCCGCGAGGCTCGAGGCCGCCATCAGCGCACAGCGTCGCGTAGGGAGCCGATGGGTTGCGGGATGCCGTGGGCCATGCGCTCGCCGAGCAGGCGCCGTGCCGTCGATCCCAGCGCGACGCGAGCGCGGTGGGGTGCAGAGCGTGCGTGTTCGACGGTATGGAGCGCGCAGAATCTGCGCGGGCTCGACGCGTCGTGGAGCGCGCGAGCGCGCGCAGCCGGGGCGTGGCGGCCATCGCCGCTGCCTCCACGCTGGCCGGGGCCGTGCAAGG
>JAFLCL010000131.1 GCA_017303575.1 Deltaproteobacteria bacterium | reverse complement strand
GGCGACCTCCTCGTGCGCACCGCCCGCGCGTCGCGTGTGGCGCGCGGCGAGGACGAGCCGCGGTGGTGGCATCCCGTGCGCGCATCCGATCGACGTGACGACGAGCGCGAGCGAGAGGAGCCTGGAGAGCGAGCGACCGTCGGTGGGGCGTGACATGCGAGGGCACGGTGCACGGCCCACGCCGGCCTCCGAGCCTCCGAACTCAAGGGAATTCGCGCGAGATCTGGCGGGCTGGCGGACCCCTGGCGGACGAACCGCCACCTCGAGCCACCGCTCAGGTGGAGGGCGCGAGACGTTCGTGCCCGAGGCCGAGCGTCGCCGCGCGCACCACGAGCAGACCGACGCACACGAGCACCACCTCGGCGACCGCTTGCTCACTCGCGAACGAAGCGGCGGAGCCATCCGACTCGAGAGAGAGCCACGCGATCGCGACGGCGATCGTCGCGATGGATGCGACGGCGCTCGCGAAGAGAGGGCCTCGCCACGTCGCGGGCGTGCGACCCGCGCGCCGCGCACGGAGCAGCGCCAGATAGAGGATCACTGTCGCGACGAGCGCGGTCGCTCGGCTCGCGAGCTCGACGGAGGCCGCGTCGGCGATCGCGACCCGTACGAAGACGCTCGCGAGCGCAGCGAGCCCGAGATCGTCGAGGCCGCGCAGCGCACGTTCGCCGCGCGTGGTGGGCGAGGCGATGCGCGCGCTCGTGCTCGCCGCCCCAGCCAAGAGCGCAGCGAGCGCGAACGGACCGAACGGCGCGCGCACGAGCGCCCACGACATCGGCATCCACGCCGCGCTCGCGAGCGGTCCCCCGAGCACGGGCAGCGAGGCGCTCTCGGCGCTGCCGCGCGCGGTGAGGAACACCCCGACGGCGACGGTCGTCGCCATCGCGCTCACGAGCGCGATCGCGGACTCTGCGCGCACCCAGCGTCGCGCTCGCGCGAGCCACGTCGTGATCGCGTGAGGCGCTTCGGTCCGTTCGACCTCTTCGCCGCGCGCACCGAGCGTCGCGCTCGCGCGGAAGAAGAGCGACGCCGCGAGCCAGAGAGGGATCGAGCCGTGCAACCACGCGTCGGGCGTGAGCGTCGAGAGCGCGAGCACGATCAGGATGCCGAACGATGCCGTCAGCACCGTCGCGACGGGCTTGTCGTCACGTGGCATCGGCTCGCGCGCACGCGCACCGCTCGTGCGCGACCACGGCCACACGCCGAAGAGAAGCGCCGCCACGAGGACGAGGATCGCGAGCTGGTCGTAGCGCGTCGCGCGATCCGGTCGTCGTCCGCGGGCCGCATCGAGATCGACGGAGAGGACTCGCTCGCGCCCTCCTGCGCCGAGGATCGTGAGCGTCGCGTGCGACGCGCGAGGGTCGACCCGCAGCTCGTCGGTGTCGAGCACGGTCATGTCGTCGAGCGCGACGATGCGCGCGCCGGCCTCGAGCCCGAGCGCTCCGAGCCCCAGCCGCGCGGCCGCTCCGTCGGGCTCCACGCGTTCGATGCGCAGGCCGATCGCGTCGTGCGTCTCGGTCGCCTCGACGTCCTCTTCCTCTGCTTCGGTCTCCTCGAGCGCGTCGTCTTCGGCCGCGACGATCGCATCGGCCTCCATCGAGAGACCGAGCACGCTTCGGAGGTCGAGCCCCTCGTGCGCGCTCGATCGGCCGCTGGCCCGCCGCTCGCTGGGCACGATGTCCAGACGCACGTCCTCGAGCACGCCCACGACGCGCGCCTCGAGGCCATCGAGCGAGGCGCCGTGCACGACGACCTCGAGCGTGCCCGCGAACGTGCCGCGTCCGCCGAGCGCGGAGACGTCGGCGTCGCTCGCGACGAGCTCGATGCGCTCGGGTGTGATGGTGCGACCGCGCAGCGTGTGGAGGACACGACGTCGTGTGCCGAGCGGTGCGTGCGCGATGCCGCGGAGCGAGACCTCCACCTCGCGACCGACCGGGAACCCGCCGCCTTCGAGGAAGAGGGCGCGTCCCGCGTCGAGCCGGCTCGTGCCGAGAGGATCGATCGACAGCAGCTCGAAGCGGCCGTCGCGCGCGCAACCGATCGCGACGATCGACGCGAGCACCCATGCGGCAGCCGCGAGGGGCGCTCGGCGTGTTCGAGACGGCGCGAACGAGGGGCGCATGCGGAGCGACCGACTCTCGACCAAGCGGCGCGGGACCGCCAAGAATCGGCGGCGATCGTGTGCGCCGAAAATTCGACGCTCCGATCGAGCCGTGATCCATTCGGCCCATGACCGACCCGCGAGATCGATCGGACGTCGGCGCGCTCGCGCGTGCGCGCCGCTTCTTCGGACGCGTGCTCGAGACCGTTCGCGGTGGAGAGCCCGTCGTCGAGCTGGTGCCCGATGCGCAGAGGGATCGATCTCCGCTCGCGGCGCCCGCACCTCGCGCCGAGACGCCGATCGCCGCGCAGCCCGTCGAGACCCCGCGGTCCGTGGCGCTCGTCCGTGTCCTCGATCTCGAGCCGCTGCTCGACGAGGCGCCGGAGGAGCGTGTGATCACGCTGCCCGAGCCCACGCACGTCCCGAGCGCGGAGGAGCCAGCGCGGGCTCTGCTCGCCGATGGGTCGTGGTCGGGCCTTCGTCACGAGGCCCGCGGTGGCGACACGTTGCTCGCGTGGCGTGACGTCGACCGATCCGCCCACGTGCTCCGCACGATCGAGATCCGATGCGCGTTCGGCGCCCTCGATGCCACGCCGCGTGTCGAGGTGAAGGACCGACCGATCTCCTCGACGATCGGCGCCGTCACGCTCGCCTCCGATGCGGCGCGTTGGGTGGTGGCGCTCGGCTCGCTCCGCGATGGCGCGTTCGTCTCCGTCGCGCACGCCACGCTGCGCTGACCGCGCCTGCCGCGGACTCGCCTGCTACTGTGGCCTCCGTGCGCTCTTGGTCGCGGGCTCTCCTCGCTCTCCCTCTCGTCCTCGCGATGGCGTGTGAGGGCCGCGTCTCGCTGGGCGGTCCGTGTGCGAGCGGCGGTCGCTGCGCGGAGGGCCTCCTCTGCGAGTACGGCCGCTGTCGCGCGCAGTGCACGAACGCGAACCAGTGTCCTTCGGGCGCGATCTGCATCGGTGATCCGGGCGTTTGCACGCTGACGACCGACACGTGCGATGCCGACTGCGCCGAGGGGCTCGTGTGCTCGGGCAGCGTCTGCGCGATCCCGTGCAGCGCCGTGACGGGCTGTCGGGGCGGATCGATCTGCGACGACACCGACGCCGTGTGCGTCGCAGCGACGGACGTCGACGCGGGCACCGAGGACGACGCGACGATCACGGAGGACGCTGCGGAGCTCGAGGACGCGGGCAACGATGCAAGCACCGACGCGGCCGTCACGCGCGGAGAGCTCGCTCGCTCTCTCTGCGTCGGCTTCGCGCACGCGTGCGCGATCCGCGGAGGACGCGTGTATTGCTGGGGTGCGGCGTACGCGAACCAGATCGGCGACGCGCCGACGGAGACGTCTCTCGATCACGAGGGGACGTGTGGGCCCTACGACTGTCAGGACCGACCTCGTGACCCCGTGCTCCGCACCGATGGCGCGGGCACCGTCCCGCTGGAGGACGTCGTGTCGATCGCGTGCGGCCGCGACACCACGTGCGCGCTCGTCGACGATGGGTCGGTCGACACTGGGTCGGTGTGGTGTTGGGGCGGCACCGGCGAGGTGCTCGGTCACGGCGGGCTCGGCGCGCACGCGGGGTTCGTGATCCGGGAAGGCGCGACGTCGCTCGAGGTCGGTCGCCACCACGCCTGCGCGCGCGTCGGAGCCGGCTACCAGTGCTGGGGCACGAACGGACGCACGGCCGACGTGGAAGATGGACGGCTCGGCTCGGATGGGCCCGACACCACGACCACGAGGGCGGCACCGCGCTTCGACGACGCGCTCGATCTCGCGCTCGGTGGTCACTTCACGTGTCGCGTGGGCGAGGAGGGCGTGCGCTGCCTCGGCTTCAACGAGGCCGAGGTCACGGGGCTCGGGACGCGCGCACCCGATCCCGTCGGCCACCTCGTCTCCGGCGTGACGTCGTCGATCGTGGATCTCAGCGCCGGTGTCGCGTACGCGTGCGCGATCGAAGACGACGACGCGCACTGCTGGGGATCGAACGACTCGGGCGCGCTCGCGAGCGAGCCCGTTCCGATCTGTTTCGGCGAGGACGGCGGTGGTTTCTGTCGACCCGGAGCCCAGCCGGTCGAGCGTGGATTCGACGTGCGTGCGGTGGACCTGCGCTCGCTCTCACGCGGACAGAGCCTGACCGTCTGCGCGATCACGGCCGAGTCGCGCGCGATCTGCTGGGGCTCGAATTCGCACGGCCAGGCAGGCATCGACGATCCCTCGTGGTCGGACGTGCGCGTGCTCGCTCGTTTCGTCTCCACCGCGCGCGGCGTACCGCTCGAGGGCATTCGTTCGATCGGCTGCGGCGCTGCCACCTGCTGCGCCGACACCGTCGGCGGCGAGGTCTACTGCTGGGGTGAGAACGATCTCGGCCAGCACGGGAACGGCTCGACCGACTCGGTGCTCGTGGACGCGGGACCCGTCGGCGGCGACATCGTCGCGCTGCCTCATCCCTACGCGAGCCCCGTCGACTTCTCGGAGATCTCGCCATGACGAGGACGCTGCTCGCTCCGTTCGCCTTCGCTTCGCTCGTCGCGACGAGCGCGCTCGGATGCGAAGCGCGCGTGTCGCTCGGAGGTGACTGCACCTACCACAGCGAGTGCGGCGCCCTGCGCTGCCTCTACGGTCGCTGTCGCGCCGAGTGCGTGGAGGACGTCGACTGCGACGGCGCACAGGAGTGCAACAGCGGCGTCTGCGCGACGCCCGACGAGTCCTGCTCCGAGGGCGATCCGTGTACGAACCCCGAGCTCGCGTGCGCGGGCTCGATCTGTACGCAGCGGTGCGAAGCCGATCGCTCGTGCTTCGGCGAGTCCGTCTGCGAGGACCGCATCGGTGGCTCGGTGTGCGTGCCGAGCGATCTGCCGGACGCGGGCGTCCGCGCCGACGCGGGCGTCGACGCCGCGACGACGGAGCTCGATGCGAACGTCGAGAGGCTCGATGCGGCGGGCACGACCGACACGGCGCGCGTTCCTGCGGATGCCCCGCTGCGCGACGCGTTCGCATCGCCGACGCTCGTCGACGATCTCTGCGTCGGTCGCTACTTCGCGTGTCTGGTGCAGCGCGGCCCGGGGCGCGTTCTCTGCTGGGGCGTGGGCCACACCGGCGAGCTCGGTGGCGGCGAGCCGCTCGTCGAAGGCCAGCCGGGTGTGATCCCCTGCACGCCGGACGGCGCCACGGCACTCTGCTCGATCAACCTCGTGCCCGTGGTGGACTCGCGAGACGTCGATCTCACGAGCGTGCGCTCGGTGTACTGCGGAGAGCGCACAGCGCTGGCGCTCACCGCGGACGGCACGCTGTACTCCTGGGGGCAGGGCGCCAACGGTCAGCTCGGGCGCGACTTTCCGCCCGACGGATCGTTCGACGCGAGCGCGCGGCCCGTCACCGATCGTGCGGACGTTGCGATCCTCGGCGTGACGGGCGCCACGTTCGGATCGCGGCACGCGTGCGCGTGGCGTGGCGGCGAGATGCACTGCTGGGGCGCGCAGTACGACGGGGACCACGGCCAGCTCGGCATCGACACGACGGGGATGACGTACATGCCCGGCGCCGTCCGCGCGGATGCGTTCACGTCGGTGCGCGCCGCGGCGGTGACGGACCTCGGCACGTGTGTGATCGACACCGAAGGCTTCGTGTCGTGCGCCGGCCTCAACGAGTCGGCGGCGATGGGCTCGACCGAGTCGGTGACCACTGCGATCCGCACGCCCATGGAGCTGCTGAGCGTGCCAGCGGGCGCATCGAGCCTCGTGACGGGGCCCCAGTTCGTGTGCGCGCTCGTGGGGGACACGCCGTACTGCTGGGGACAGGCGGGTGAGGGCTCGCTCGGACGCGACGACGTCGCGCGCACGCTGGACAGCTGCCCCGACGGCATCGGCGAGAGCTACTGCGATCCGGTGGCCGCGCGCGTGGACAGCGCGCTCTCGTTCGATGCGATCGCGTCGGGCGCGTACTCGAGCACCGTCTGCGGCCTCAGCGGCGGACGTGTGTACTGCTGGGGCGCGTCCGAGCGCGGCACCGCGGGCTCCGACATGCGCGTCTACGTGCCGCGCGATCCGATCCGGATCGAGGGCGGTGGCATTCTCGAGGACGTGCGCCTCGTGCGGGTCGGTGGCTCCACCGCGTGTGCGCTCACCACGGCGGACGAGCTCTACTGCTGGGGCTCGAACCAGTCGGGTCACCTCCGCATGGCGCCGGACGCCGCCGTTCATCTCGAAGCTGTGCGCGTCCCCACGAACTGAACGGCGCGCGGACGATCGCACGGGATGCGGCTACGCTCTGCACCGTGCGACGGGAACACCTCCATCTCCTCGGCCTCGTGATCGCGGCCTCCTTCGCGATCGCGTGCGAATCGCGCGTGTCGCTCGGTCAGCGCTGCGTGAGTGACGCGGAGTGTGGCGACGAGCTCGCGTGTCGGTTCGAGCGCTGCCGCGCGGAGTGCACGCGCGCGTCCGACTGCTCCGGCCGCGGCGCCGTGTGTGTCGGCGAGCCAGGCCTCGGCGTGTGCACGATCCCGTCGGTCGATACGTGCGCGGGCGGGTGTGCGGCAGGCCTCGTCTGCACCGAGGACACGTGCAGCACGTCCTGCGAGACGAGCGCCGACTGCCTGACTGGATCGGCGTGCGAGCCGACGTCGGGCACGTGTGTCGTCGCGCCTTCGATCGCCGATTCGGGTGTGAGCGACGACGCTGCGATCGTCGACGCACGAGCCGACGCGGCACGACCGGACGCCGGGCCCACCACGCCCTCGTCTCGGCGCACGGTCTGCGTCGGAGGCGCGCACGCGTGCGCGACCCACGACGGTGTCGTGCACTGCTGGGGGCGCAACAGCGCGGGCCAGCTCGGCGATGGCACGGACGACTTCACGCCCACCGTGCACGAAGGCTGCGCCGACGGAGGCTCCGACTGCTCGCGCGCGCCCGTGGTGGTGAACACGCTCACGGGTCCGCTCGACGACGTGATCGAGCTCAGCTGCAGCGAGAGCCACACGTGCGCGCTGCGCAGAAGCGGAGACGTCTACTGCTGGGGATCCGTGGGTGATGGTGGCCTCGGTGGTCCGGGCCGCGGCGGCCACATCGCGATCGCGCTGCCCGGCCTCACCGGGGTCGATCACATCGTCGGTGGTCGCTTCCACACGTGCGCACGCAGCGGCTCGCACCACCGCTGCTGGGGCCACAACGCGACCGGGGAGGGCGGCACCCCGATCCTCGACGATCGCCTCGGCACCGACACGACGCTCGACGAAGGCGAGACCCCGCTCGACGCGCCCGCGTGGGAGGGCGCGATCGATCTCGCGCTCGGTGGCTACTACACGTGCGCGCTCTTCGCGACGGGCGTCGAGTGTCGTGGCACCAACGAGAGCGGCGTGACGGGCGACACGACGACCTTCGGTCCCACGCTCGCGAGCGCGCCCATCACGGGGACGGCGGGGGCGACAACGATCGGCTCGGGCGTGCTCCACGCGTGCGTGCTGATCGATGGCCGCCCTTGGTGCTGGGGTGGGGGCGATCATGGCCAGCTCGGTCCCCTGCCCATGGAGTGCGGCGGTCTCTCCGAGCGCTGCTCGGGGGTTCCGCGACAGGTGCCCGATCCGAGGGATCGACGCTTCACCTTCCTCTCGCACGGCTACGCCGACGGCGCGTGCGCGATCAGCAGCGACGGCGAGATCGTCTGCTGGGGCACCAACGGCAACGGCTCGTCGGGCGACGCGACCGCCGAGAAGATCGACACCCTCGGCGCAGCGATCACGCACGCGGGCTTCACGCTCACGGGCATGCTCGAGGTCGCGCGGGGCGCGGGCACAGCATGCGCGCGCTCGGACATGGGCACCGTGTTCTGCTGGGGCGCCCACGAGTCCGGACAGCTCGGCTGCAGCAGCCGGATCGCGCCCGACCTGCTCGCGCATCCGGTCGCGTGCGACGTCGGCTTCCCGCCCTAGCCGACGTTCTCGTTTCGGCGCTCACCGTGCTCGTGCGATGATCGACGCATGGCGCGTCACTCGCTGTCGAACGAGCTCCCGAGCTACCTGCGCGACATCTCGAAGGAGGTCGAGGCACACGCCAAGGGCTACGGCCTCGACTTCTTCCCGACGCTGTTCGAGGTCGTCAGCTACGACCAGATGAACGAGCTCGCGTCGTACGGCGGCTTCCCCGTCCGCTACCCGCACTGGCGCTTCGGCATGGAGTACGAGCAGCTCAGCAAGAGCTACGAGTACGGCCTCTCGAAGATCTACGAGATGGTGATCAACAACACCCCGTCGGTCGCCTACCTGCTCGAGGGGAACTCGCTCGTCGATCAGAAGCTCGTCATGGCGCACGTGTTCGCGCACGTCGACTTCTTCAAGAACAACTTCTACTTCCGCGCGACGGATCAGGGCAAAGACGCCGAGAGCGGCGAGCCGCTGCGCAAGTGGATCGACTCGATGGCCAACCACGGCACGACGATCCGCCGCTGGGCCGATCGCATCGGCATCGAGAAGATCGAGGAGTTCGTCGACGACTGCCTCTCGCTCGAGAACCTGATCGATCCGAACAAGCCGTTCCTGCCGCAGAAGCCGAAGGAGACCAAGAAGGAGATCGGCTTCCTCGACTCCGACGCGGAGGAAGAGGACATCGGCCGCATCAAGGTCGACCGCGAGTACATGGAGGACTTCCTCAACCCGAAGGAGTTCGTCGACGCGCAGAAGAAGAAGGCCGAAGAAGAGAAGGCCAAGGCCGCGCGCTTCCCCGCGAGCGCGGACCGCGACGTGCTCGGCTTCCTCCTCGACCACGCGCCGCTCGAGCGCTGGGAGAGAGACGTGCTCTGGGCGATCCGCGCCGAGGCCTACTACTTCTGGCCTCAGATGCAGACGAAGATCATGAACGAAGGCTGGGCGTGCGTGGACCCGGACACGCTCGTGTTCAGCGCCGAAGGTCTCGTTCCGATGCGCGAGATCACCGCGGGTCGCGTCGCCGCGGTCTCCGACGGAGAGTCGCCCCGACGCGTCCTCGATCAACACATCATCGCCGATCACGCGACCCTCACGATGCGCACGCGTCGTGGTCTCGTGGTCACCGGCTCGAACAACCACCGTGTGATGCGCGCTGACGGGCGCTGGGCGCGCCTCGACGAGCTCGCCATCGGTGAGCGCGTCCGGGTGAGCGGCGGCTGCGACCTCTGGCCGACCGTGCCCGTCCGCGTGAGCCACCCAGAGCGCACGCGCATCACGCTCGACGACGTCCCGAACGAGGCGGGTACCTCCGTGTGGACCGTGCTGCGCCACCGCGCGGGTCGACACACGCGGAAGGACGCCGAGATCCGGCAGGCGCTCCTCGCGTACGACTCCGTCACGAACGCCCGCGACGTGCTGCCCGCGAATCGCTCCTCCGTGCGGCTTCCCGACGTCGTCGACGAAGAACTGGGCGCGCTGCTGGGCTACCTGGTCGGCGATGGGCACATCTCGCGCGTGAAGCGCTCCTTCGGCCTCACGACCGGCGACGCGCCGCAAGCCGCTCGCTTCGCCGAGCTCGTCACGAGGCTGTTCGGTCTGACGCCGAGCACGCGACGAGATGGCCAGCGCGACCGAGTGGTCGCGAGCTCGGAGACCGTGTCGGACTTCTTGGTCGAGACACTCGGTCTCACGCACGGTCCGAGCGCCCGTCAGAAGCGAGTGCCCTACGTCGTCCTGCGCTCGCCCGAGCCAGTGGTGCGCGCCTTTCTCCGGGCGCTCTTCGACTGTGACGGCCACGCGGGGGCCCAGGGCGTCATCCTCTCCACGGCGAGCGAGCGCATGGGCCGCGAGGTCCAGCTGCTCTTGCTGAACTACGGAGTCCTCTCTCGTCGTCGCATCGGGCCGAAGGGCATCTGGCACGTTCACGCTGCGGGCCGCGCTGCGGCCGAATTCGCGCGTCGGATCGGCTTCGGGCTCGGTCGAAAGACACGCGCGCTCGAGGCCTATGTGGCGTCACACGCGCAGTGGAAGCGCGAGTCCTGGGACGACGAGGTCGTCGCGCTGGAGCCCGGACGGGGCGAGGTGCACGACATCACCGTGGAGGAGACACACCGCTACGCGGCGGCGGGTCTCGTCAACCACAACTCGTATTGGCACTCACGCCTGATGACCGAGAAGATCTGCGACGACGGCGAGATCATCGAGTACGCCGAGCGCAACGCGGGCGTCATGGAGACGGGCAATGGGCGTCTCAATCCCTACAAGCTCGGCGTGGAGCTCTATCGCTACGTCGAAGAGCGTTGGGATCGTGGTCAGTTCGGCAAGGAGTGGGAGGACTGCGACGACCTCGAGCAGCGCCGCACGTGGAACCGCCGCACGGGCCTCGGGCGCAAGAAGATCTTCGAGGTCCGCAAGCTCTACAACGACGTGACGTTCATCGACGAGTTCCTCACCCCCGAGTTCGTCGCCGAGCAGAAGCTCTATTCGTTCGGCTACAACGCACGCAACGACCGCTTCGAGATCGAGACCCGCAAGTTCAAGGAAGTGAAGGAGAAGCTCCTCTTCCAGATCACGAACGCGGGACAGCCGTTCATCTACGTCGAGGACGCCAACGCGGGCAACCGCGGCGAGCTCCTTCTCCGACACGAGCACCAAGGCGTCGATCTCCGGGTCGACTGGGCGCGCGAGGTGATGAAGTCCCTCGTGCGCATCTGGCGGAGGCCCGTCGAGATCCACACGAAGGTCGAGAACAAGCCCACGCTCCTCCGCTTCGACGGCAAGGAGCACGTGCAGCGACCGCTCAAGTGAACGATGGGGCAGGGGTGATCGCTTGATCGTCGGGCGTCGTCGCAATCCGTTCACGCTCCTGCGCTGGCAGGGGCGGCCGCTGGTGTTCTTCGGTCTGGTGGCGCTCGTGTTCGTCGGCATCCGTCAGGTCGAGTCGGTCCGAACGATCTTCGAGATCAGCCCCACGCCGCTCGCCATCCTCGGCTCCGGGCTCGCGATCTTCGTCGGCTTCCGCACCAACACCGCCTACGCGCGGTGGTGGGACGCGCGGCGTCTCTGGGGCGGGTTGGTCAACGCGACCCGCATGCTCTCGACGCAGATCGCCTCGTATCTGCCGTGGGACGGAGAGAAGGCCAGCACCACACAGCGCCACCTCGTCCTCTTGCTGTCGGCCTACATCCACGTCCTCCGCACGAGCCTTCGTGATCAGAAGAGCCTCGAGGACGCAGACGTGTTGCGCCTGCTCGACACGAAGCACCTGCTCGATGCGGACGCACGCGCCGCGCTCGCGAGGGAGCCCAACCTCGCGCACGCGCTGCTCGATCGCATCCACCGCACGCTCGCCGAGGAGGTGCGCGAGGGACGCTTGCCCGAGCTCGCGATGACGTCGATGGATCGCACGATCGCCGAGCTGCTCGAGTGTCAGGGCGGCTCCGAGCGCATCAAGCGCACGCCGATGCCGCCTGCGTACGGCCTCATCGCCTACTACCTCACGCTCTCCTTCGGCCTCGTCTTCCCGCTCACGCTCCACGACGACCTCGATCTCTGGGTGGTGCCGCTGAACATGCTCGTCGCGGGCTCGTTCCTCTTCGTGAACGAGCTCGGCCGCGTGCTCGAGGATCCCTTCGACCTCTTCTGGAACGCGCTGCCGCTCATGGCGCTCTCGCGCACGATGGAGGCCAACGCGCGCGCACGCCTGGGCGATCACGATCACCCGCCGCTCGAGGCGGCGGACGCCAACGGCGTCCTCATGTGAGGCCCTGCGGAACGTCGAGCCTCGCGGTTGACCCTCGCGAGGCCGCGTTCGACCATCGAGCCATGTCCTTCGGCACGGCTCGCAGTCTCGTCCTTGCCTTCACCTGTCTCCTCGCGCTCGTCGTCGGCTGCCCTGCGGAGAGCCGTGAGCTCGCTGTCGATCTGCAGACCGACTTCGTGCCCGGCGTCGAGTTCGATCTCGTCGAGGTCACGCTCGACGACGGAGATCCGCGAGAGACCGCGGTGAGCGACTCGCACCGCTACGATCGGCCGCGGCGCGTGCTCGAGGCGCACGACGTCGCCGTGGGTCATCGCACCGTGGTCGTGACGCTGCGTCGGGACGGCGAGCTCGTGGTGCGGCGTCGCGTGGAGATGTCGTTCGAGCGCTCGTACCTGCTCACCGTCATCGTCACGCGCACGTGCCTCGACGTGACGTGCGACACCGGCGCTGCGACCGAGTGCGTCGCGGGGATGTGCGTGACGCCCGAGTGCACGCGCCTGGGACAGACGGGCTGTCCCGAGGTCGACTGTCGCGAGGACGCCGACTGCACCGAGAGCGTGGCGTGCACCGAGGGACGCTGCATCGAGGGTGCTTGTCTCGAGCTGCCGCGCCACGAGGTCTGTCCCGAAGAGGAGATCTGTGTGCCCGAGGTCGGCTGCATCGAGCGTCCCACCCCGAACGACGCGGGCATGCCGCGCGACGCCGCCGAGGAGTCCCTCGACGCCGAGATCCCTGATGCACCCACCGCAGAGGATGCGTTCGCGCCCGACGCGCCCACCGCGGAGGACGCGTTGGTGCCCCGTGATGCGTGGGCTCCCGATGCGTTCACGGCCACGGGCATCTGCGCGGGACGCGCGGCAGGCACTGTGTGTCGCGACACTGCGGGTCTCTGCGACGTGGCCGAGCGCTGCGATGGGACGAATCCCGACTGTCCCCCGGATGCCTTCGCGACGACTGGCGAGTGTCGTCCGGCGATGGGCGTCTGTGACGTCGCCGAGTCGTGCGACGGGAGCGGCGCCGCATGCCCCGCCGATGTCCGCGCGCCGACCACGCGTGTCTGCCGGCCGTCTGCAGGCGACTGCGACGTCGCGGATCAGTGCGACGGAACGAGCGCGCTCTGTCCCGCCGATCAACTGGCACCTTCCACCACGACGTGTCGCGCGGCCATGGGTGGTTGTGACGTCGCCGATCGCTGCACGGGATCGAGCCCGGTCTGTCCCGCGAACGCGCTGAGGAGCGCGGGATTCACGTGTCGTCCGGTCGCGGGCATGTGTGACGTGGCCGAGATCTGCAATGGCACCAACGCGGACTGCCCGCCCGACGGATTCGCCTCGAGCGGCGTCTGTCGCGCATCGGCGGGTGTCTGCGACGTCGCGGAGTCGTGCAACGGCACGGGAGCGAACTGCCCCGCGAATGGCTTTCTCGGAGCGAGCACGACGTGTCGCCCCATGATGGGAGTCTGCGACGTGGCAGAGACCTGCAGTGGCACCATGGCGGGCTGTCCGACGGATGGATTCGTGGCGAGTGGCACCGTCTGTCGCGCGGCCGCGGGCGACTGCAACACGGCGGAGCGCTGCACCGGCAGCTCGGGCGCCTGTCCTGCCGACGTCTTCGCGCCCGCGGGCACCGAGTGCACGATGGGCTCTGGCGGAGGACGTCGCTGTGGCGACACCACTCCCCAATGCAACGCGTCTGGCACGTGCCTCGGCGGTTGTACGCAGTGCTGCGACGACTTCGGGTCGGGCGACGTCTGCTACGCCGGTCCCTGCCTCTGAGTTGTCTGGGTCGAGGGACCTCTGGCCCCTCGAGCTCCCCCGGGTTCTCCCGTGCTCGCTCACTCCGTGAGCTGCGCGCGTGTCCGATCGCCGGCTCGCCTCGTCGCTTCGCTCCTCGACTCGACTCCTGCTCCTGGGGGAGCTGCGCTCCCCCGCCGCATGGCGCCCCCGATTCTTTCTCGGTCCCTGAAAGAAAGCGAGAGAGAATCCACGCTTCGGAAGCGGGCCGTGACTCGATTGTTTCTCGCTCCCTGAGAGACCGAGAGGACCGCCAGCTCGCGGGCTGTGATCAGCCCAAGAGGCGGGCGATCGGGGGCACACGCAGATCGGCGACGTCGTCTTCGATGCCGGCTTGCGTCATCAGCGTGCGGAGCACGTGATCAGGGAGGATCACCTGACCGCCGTCGTCGTCGCGCGCGCCCGTCTCGAGGTTCGTGGGTGTCGGTGACATGCCGAAGTCGCTCGAGGCGCCGACGATGCCGGGCTGGATTCCGCCGCCCACGAGCATGCAGGCGTTGGTGAGCCAGTGATCGCGTCCGCCACGCTCGTTGATCATCGGCGTGCGCATGAACTCGCTGAAGCAGAGGATCGTCGTGTGGTCGAGCCAGGTGCCGTCGCCGCTCGTGTAGGGCGTGGCCTCGAGGTAGCCGACGAGACGCGCGATCGCGTCCCAGCCCTGCATCTGACGGTTGCCGTGATCGGTGCGCCAGTCGGTGAAGTGTGTGTCGAGGCCGCGCGCGGCCTCGATCGAGACGACGCGTGAGATGTTCCGCGTGAGCGCGGTGGCGGCGATCGCGGCCTGCGTCATCGAGCTCGTGCGATCGAGGTTCACGGGATTCTCGGCGTCGAAGAAGTGCGTGCGGAGCGCGCTCATCGCGTCGCGTCGCGCCGTGTCCTCCGGCGTCATGCCCCCGTAGAGCGTGTTGAGCGCCGTCGTGTAGTCGAAGAGCTTCGAGAGGTCCTGACCGAGCATGCCCTGCATGCGCTCCCACGATTCGCGCGCGCTCCGCAGCGCTGGCGAGTGGCGGACGCGCCCGCAGCGCGCCTCGGTCGCGAGGAAGTCGTCGAGCAGATCGGCCTGCGCAGGATCGAGACGCGGATCCTGGGCGCGGAGGATCTGCACCAGGTCCTCGGAGCTCTGCACCGTGAGCGCCGACGCGTAGGAGGCCTGATCGACGTTGTACGACTCGACGCGCACTGCGAGGTTCGGGATGTGGTTCATCCCGCCGAGCTCGGCGGCGAGCCACGTCGCGTTCGAGCTTCCTCGCGCCAGCAGGCCTGCCGGCGGCTTGCCGGTGATGAAGCGACGACGACCCACCTCGTGCGTGAGCGTCTCCATGCTCATGCCGCGGATGATCGCGAGCTTGTCCGCGTGCTCGGCGAGCGCGCCCACGTAAGGGCCGAGGATCGCCTCTTCACCGCCGATGTTCACACGCGCGACGTCGGTGCGGCCGAGCGTCGAGTAGCCGAGCTGGATGCGGTGGTTCTGGATGATCTCGTCTTCGTCCGTGAAGACCTCGGGGTCGCGCGGATCGAGCGAGAGCAGGATGTCCCAGCCGCCCGAGAAGTACGCGAAGACGAAGTGGTGATCGGCCTCACCCGCGGCGCGCGCGAGCTGCATCATCGTGTGCGAGCTCGCGCCGAGCGCGGACAGACCCACGGCGCCCGCGCCCGCGATGCCGGCCTGCTGGAGGAAACGTCGACGTTTGGTGGTCATGGCGTCGTCCCTCTCAATACAAATAGAAGTCGGGGTGATCGATGAGCGCGACGCAGACGGTGCGCCACGCGGTCTCGCCGTCGGTCTCGCCCATCTCGTTCGCCGTGAGCGCCAGTGAGGCCGACCAGAGGCTGCGCCACGGATCGAGCTCTTCGCTGCCGGGCTCGATCACCCGCGAGTGGAAGCGTGCGAGCAGCATCGCGAGGTTGTCGTCGATCGCGTCCTGATCGGCGGGCAGGCGGTCGTCGATGTCCGCGTGCACCAGAAAGACGCTGCTCGTGCGGGTCGCGGCGGTCTCGGCGTCGAGCAGGCGCGTGCACACCGAGCGGGCGGCGTCGTCGACGAACTTGAGGAAGAGCGGGCTCGGCTCGAGATCTTCGTGCGTCGAGGTCGCGAAGTTCGGCACGCCGAGCGTGGCGCGGAAGCGCGTGAGCTGGTTCGTGGTGCCGACCTCCCAGCGCATGCCCGTCGCCGCGAAGAGCGAGGCATCGAGCTGATCGACGTCCATGCGATGGCGCGCGCGGGCCGGGCCGGTGCCGAGATCGACGTGCGTGGGATCGCCGTAGTCCGCGGGCAGATCGTCGAGCACCACACGACGATCGTCACAAGCGGTCGCGAGCAGCGCGGTGCCCACGAAGAGGCCAGTTCGAGCGAGCCTGCTCATCGTGCCCTCCGGTAGAGATCGCTCGTCACGATCGCGCGCACGAGCGGTGTCATGCGCAGGCCCGAGCTCACGAACGTCGTCTCGAGATCCGCGATCTCGCCTGCGTCGCCCTCGGCGATGGGACGACCGATGAGCCACTCCGTGGTGCGACGTACGGTGCACTCGGTGAAGCGACCATCGGCGAGACCGTCGCGGATGAGCCCCGCAGGTCCCTCCTCGACGTAGCTCGCGTGCTCGGGCCGGAGGAACTCGTACACGCGCATCATGCCGATGTACGGCTCCTCCTGGCTCGAGAGCGCGCGCGTCACGTAGTTGAGCCTGCAGGTGTCGCTGCACGTCTCCTCGCCCCGGGCGCAGTCCGCGCACTCCTGCAAGAAGGGCGGGTACTGCTCGGCGTCGAGGAAGCCGCCCGCCTGCATGCCCCAGCGACCCCAGTGCGAGCCCGCGGGCTCGAGGATCGCGTGGCAGTAGCGACAGCCCGCGCGCAGCTGGAGATCGAGCTCGCGCTGCTCGGCCTCGCTCGCGACGGGCAGACCACCCGCGGGTGGTGTGAAGGGCGAGCAGAGGAACGCGTCGTAGAAGTGGCTCGCGCGCGAGCGGTTCGTCTGGAAGCGCAGGAGATAGGCGGGGCTCGTGAGCACGCCCGCGTGCATGTCGGGCAGCTCGAGCTCGACCCAGGTGTCGATGTCGGTGTAGGCGAGGTCGGGCAGCTGCTCGAGCTCGTAGGGCATCGGGAGCAGAGGCACCGAGTTGTACCAACGCGCTTGATGACGGAGGTAGTGGACGATCGGTCCGTTCACGAAGCCGCGACGGCTGGTGAACACCTCGGTGTAGGGCGCGTCGGTCTCGAGCGAGGCGGCGATGCGCAGCTCCACGTCGCGGTTGAAGCCCGCGACGATGGCGTCCTGCACCGCCTGCGTGTCGCACCAGACGAGGTTCGGTCCACAGCCGCAGCCCGGATCGTTCGCGGCCTCGCGCGTGGCGCAGTCGCGACCCGAGGCCGACATGCGATTGGTCTGCGCGTCCATCGCGCAGACGGGGATCTCGACGCTCGGATCAGCCTCCCAGTACGGATGCACCATCACCCAGCCGTCCATGCCCATCGCGTCGACGCGCGCGCGCCCATCGGGCAGGAGCGTGTCCTCGCGATCGTCGCACTGCGCGTCGTTCGGTCGGATCTCACGCGCCGTCGCGCTGCGGTACCAGCGGCGCGTGCTCGGAGGCGAGCCCGAAGGAGCGGCAGGCGTCTGGCCGACGCGCTGGAGGAAGTGCACGAAGCGCACGTTCGCGAGGTTGTTCCAGAGGAGCTCGCGGTGATGACGCACGGTGCGCTCCGCGAAGGCGTCCTCCGCGAGCCAGGCGTCGAGCATCTCGTCCGGCACGCCGTCGCCGCTCGCGCTCGCGATCGACGCGAGCTCCTCGAGGCTCGGGATCGTGCCGCGCAGATCGAGCGAGAGCGCGCGCGCGTAGCTCGGACGATCGAGCCGCGGCGACTCCGGTCGACAGCTCGGCTCGTCGCACTGGGCGATCGAGGCGCCCATCACGGGCACACCCACGACGGCGCCTCGTGGCGAGACCGCCGCGGAGGGGAGCAGCGAGACGGCGGTGAGCGCGGACGCGCCGAGCACGACACGCACCGCGGCGCCGTTCCACGGTCTGTCGTGCGTTGGTCGTTCTCGTGACATACGAGGCCTCTTCGCGTTCGGGCTATTCGGGGAAGCCAGCGGTGGCCCACGTCCGCACCAGCGCGACGGAAGCCTCGGGAAGTCGGGGACGACCGAGCGGCATCGCGCCACCCTCGATCGCAGGAAGGATGCGATCGATCTCGCGCACCCAGCCCTCACGTGCGTCGAGGCGCCGTGCCGACGGGCCCGCCGCGCCGTGACAGTCCGCGCAGTGTGCGCGGTAGAGCGGCTCGATGTCGTCGACCCAGGTGGCGGGCGCCTCCATGACGAAGGAGCGCCGCACCGTGCGCGGCAGCGTGCCATCGCTCCACGTGATCGTCGTCGTGAGCGTGCGCGGACCGAAGCCGATCACCGCGGGATCGAGGGTGATCGCGTCGCCGTCGAGGCTGACCGGTGTGCCGCTCACGTCGCCGCGGATCTCCGCGACGGTCTCGCTCGACTCCGCGACCACGCGCACCGTGGCCGACTCGTGCAGCGTCGCGCCCTCGAGCACACCCTCGATCGTCGCGCCGTGCCGCACCGCGATGCGCGCCATCTCGCCGGTGCCGTCGAAGCCGAGGCACTCGGAGCCTGTCGCGCAGCGGATCGTCATTCCGTCGATGCCGCCGTTCACGCGGCGGAACGAGTGACCGTCGAAGTGGAACAGCGCCGCGTGATCGCCGTCCTCGTCTGCGCCGTGGATCCAGAGCTCGCCCTCGCTCGTGATCGACGTGATGCCGGTGGGCGCCGAACCCGCGTCGAGAGGGAGCAGCCGCAGGATCACGCGTTGATCGCGCGTCATCGAGTAGAGCGCGCCGTCCTCGACCCACCACGGTCGACCTTCCTCGTCGCTGGCGAGCGCCTCGATCTCACCGAGGCGCGACAGGCGCGAGAGCGTGGGCGGATCGGTGGGGCTCGCGCCGAGCGTGATGCGCACGAGGCCTTCGTCGGTCGCGGCCCACGCAGAGCCCGGCCCGCTCGAGGTCGGTCGTGCCGCGAGGTGCGTGACCACGAGCGGCGCACCGTCCGAGAGCAGCGGCGAGGCGGTCTCGCCCTCGACCACGAAGAGGCCCGCGTCGGTGGCGACGAGAAAGTCGAGCTCGCCGGGCGCGTCGGCGCGCGGCATCGGCGCGAGGGTACGCACCTCCATCGCCTCGAGCATCGGCTCGATCGGCACACGGAAGAGCGCGCCGTTCTCGATCGCCAGCACGCCCGACTCACCGATCACGAGCGTCACCGCGCCCGCCGTCGCGATCGATCGCACGGCGCCGATCTCGCCACCCTCGCCGATCGCGACGGGCGATCGGCCATCGCCGGGCGCGAGCACGAGCACGGCGCGCTCCCCTGCGGTGCCGTCCACGAGCAGGCTTCCGTCGGGCAGCGGGACGGCGTCGCGCGCCGACACGGTCATGCCGTCGAGCATCACGAGCTCGCTCTCGACGATCGCCTCGATCGGCGCGGCGATCACGGTCTCCTCGGGCAGACAGCCGGCCGCGAGGCCCGCGCACGCGAGCCCGCCCATGGCCATCACCATGCGCTGGGCCTCGCCGCGCGGAACGCGACGGATCACCAGCTCGGGACGGCGAACCGAGGGCTTCACCTCGTAAGGACGCCGGACCGCGTCCGTCGTGTCAACAAGAACGTCGTCGCGCGTCGGCGTCGACCTGCCTGTACGCTGAGTCCCATGGCGCGCTCTCGAGGCTCGAAGCTCCTCCTCGCACTGCTGCTCCTCGTCACGCATGGGCTCGCGGCGTGCGACGGCACCATCACGCAGACCGAGGAGGACGCGGGCCTTCCGACGGTGCCGTGCGAGACGCCGCTCGCGATCACGCCCGATCGCGCGAGCGTCGCGCCCGACGGCGTCGTGATCCTCTCCGCCAGCGGAGGCACCGGAAGCTACGTGTTCGCGCTCGCGAGCGCGAGCACCACGGGCGGCCGCGTGGACGAACGATCGGGTGTGTTCGTCGCGGGCGGCGTGATGGGCGCGGACGAGATCGTCGTGCGTGATCGACGCTGCATGGGCGAGGCGCGCGCTGTGATCACGACGACGGACGTGTTCGCCATCGCTCCCTCGCGCCTCGAGCTCGCGCCGGGCGCGAGCGTCACGTTCACCACGAGCGGCGGTGTGGGCGGTGGCGTGAGCTTCGTGCTCGTGCGCGCAGGCTCGGGCGGCAGCATCGACGCGAGCGGTCGCTACACCGCGGGCACGACACCCGCCGACGATCTCGTGCGCGCGACCGACACGGGCACGGGCGCGACGGCAGACGCCCTCGTCACCGTCACCACGGATGCGTCGCTGCGGCTCGTGCACGGCTTGGTGGTGGTGCCCGAGGACGCGCGCCTTCGTCCGCGGATCGAGGGCGGCAGCGGCGTGTTCGATCTCGCGTCGATGGGCGCGAGCGTGGTGATCGAAGAGGGCGTGCTCCGCGGCGCGATGCCGGGACGCGCCGACGTGACCGTCACCGATCGCTTCACCAGCGAGACCACCACGCTGCGCGCGCGCACGGCGCGACGCCTGGAGGCGAGCTCGACGTACGTCGGCGATCGCTCGGACCTCACGCGCATCGTCGCGCACGACGTGGACGGCGATGGTGCCGTCGACGCGATCGTCGCGATGCCGCTCTCGAGCCTCGGGCCCGTTCGCGGTGGTGCGGTGCTCGTGTACCGCGGCACGTCGTCGGGCCTCGAGGCGATGCCTGCGCGTGTGCTCGTGGGCGAGGCGCGCGACGACAACTTCGGCACCAGCGTCGCGATCGCCGATCTCGACGGCGATGGGCTCGACGATCTGATCGTGGGCGCGTGGCAGGCCGACAACACGGGCGGAAACGCGGGCGCCGTCTACGTGCACCGCGGCGTGATGGGGCAGATGTTCGCCGACACGCCGTCGCAGATCCTCACGGGCGTCGTGGGCAACGACCGTTTCGGGCTCTCGGTCGTGGCGTGCGATCTCGATGGGGACGACGACGCCGACCTCGTCATCGGCGCGGCGGACTCCGAGGATCGCGATCGCATGCCGCGCCTCTCGAACCAGGGCTCGATCTTCGTGCACGCGAACGTCGATGGGACGATCCTCGCCTCGCCCACGCAGACGATCCACGGCGAGGTCTTCCTCGCGGACGGAACGCGCACCGCCCACAACGAGCTCCGCTTTGGATCGTGGATGGCGAGCGGCGACTTCGACGGAGATGGTCGCTGTGACGTCGCGGTCTACGCGGCGCGGCCCGATGCTGCGGTGGGTGACGATGGCGCTGTCGCGATCCACCGAGGTCGTGCCGAGACCGAGACCACACGCGGCGGGCTCGACCCCGTGCCGATGCTCTACGTCGCCGCGCCCGGCGCCGACATGGCGCGCGGCTCGCGCCTCGGACGCACGCTCTCGTTCGGTGATCTCGACGGCGACGGCAAGGACGAGCTCGCGATCGGCCAGCCGCTCTTCGACGCGCGCAATGCGATGGACGCGAGCCAGGACCAGACGGGCGCCGTGCGTGTGTTCCGCGGCCGTGACGCGACGGCGAGCACGCTCGTCGTGCGACCGGAGGACGCGGAGCTCTCGATCACCGACGACGAGGCGAACCTCCAGATCGGCTATTCCGTCGCGATCGGCGATGCGACGGGCGATGGGCGCGCCGATCTCGTGACCGGTGATGCGCGCATGACGCCGATGGGCTCGATGCTCACGCGGCCGGGCGTGGTGCGCGTGTTCGGAGGCCGCAGCGGCATGCTGCCCGACGCGACTCCGACGCGAACGTTCGAGGGCACGAGCAACGAAGAGCGCTTCGGCTGGGCGCTCGCGCCGCTCTCGACGCGCGCGCTCGTGGGCGCCCGCGTGCTCGTGTACGCGGGCCTCGCGGACGATGGGCTCGCGGCACCGGGCATGGATCACGACACCGGTCGACTCTCGATCGCGGGGGACACGGCGCTCGTCACGTTGCCACTCCCGGTCGCGCGTGGCGGTCGTCGCTTCGGGCAGTCCGTGGCCGCGCTCGACCTCGACGACGATGGCGCGATGGATCTCGTGGTCGGGGCGCCGCTCGAGGGCTTCGTCGGCATGAACGCCGCGGGCACGGAGCTGCGCGGCACCCAGATCGGCGCCGCGCACGTGTACCGAGGCACGAGCGCAGGAGGCACGACCGACTGGCCGAGCACGCCGTCGTTCACGCTGCGCGGCTTCGCAGGGCACTCCGACTCCGATCAGCTCGGCGATCAAGTCGTGACGGCAGGCGACTACGACGCGGACGGAGCGAGCGATCTGCTCGTGCTCTCGCGCCTCGAGGATCGCGCCGCCGCGCAGGCGAGCGCGTACTCGCTCGAGGCGGGCTGTGACTTCACCATGGCGGTGAACGACGCGAGCGCGGCGCTCTTGTTCCGCGGCGGCGCGGGCGTGTCGGGCACGAGCGCCCCGTCGCTCGCGATATTCGGGCCCGAGGCCAGTCGACCGATCACGTCGATGGCCACGCTCGACTTCGACGGTGACGGATCGCTCGACGTCGCGCTCGGCTCCGCCAACTGGACCGCGGGCGGTGTGCGCGTGGGCGGCGTGTGGATCGTCGGCCACCGCGATCTGAGCGGCGGCATGCCCGTCGGCGTGTGCGCGCCCGATCGCAGCTTCTACGGTCTGCGCGACAACGACGACTTCGGACAAACGATCGTGTCCCTCGGCGATCTCGACGCCGATGGCTGTGACGAGCTCGCGGTCGGAGCGCCGCGCGCCGAGCGTCGTGCGGGCGCGCCGTCGACGTTGGCGGACGAAGGTCTCGTCGCGATCGTGTTCGGCTCGGGCCCCGACTGTGGTCCACGCGCGTCGGTCGTCGCGTGGCTCGCGAGCGGCAACGCGAGCTCGAGCGCGGGATCGGCCCTCGCCGCGGGCGATCTCGACGGCGACGGCAAGAGCGAGCTCGTCGTCGGCGCGCGCACGTTCAGGAACGGCGTGGGCGAGATCGGACGTGTGTTC
>JAFLCL010000130.1 GCA_017303575.1 Deltaproteobacteria bacterium | reverse complement strand
ACGCCCGCTGCGACACCGCCGTCCACGGCGCCCGCCGCGGCGGAGGTGCCCCTCCGCGATCGCCCGCTGCCCGAGCGCATCGCCGCCACGACGCCGACCGTGCCCACGCCGAGCTCGCAGACGGACGGCACGATCACCGTGAGCGCCGTGGTGTGCACGATCGACGGCGCGCCGTTCACCGGGGACGACGCGTTCACCACCATCGGTCCGATCGCGTGGTCGAGCGACGGCGCGCTCTACCTCTCGGACAACGACGGCAAGGTCCGCCGCTACACGGTGCAGGCGGGCGACGCGTGCGCGCTCACGATGGACACGACGTTCGGCGCCAACGGCCTGCTCGCGGTCGGTGACGGCATGTCTGCGCGCGTCGAGTCGATCGTCGCGGACGCGCAGGGCCATGTCTTCGTGGCCACCAGCATGCGGGGCACCACGCGCATCACGGGCACGCATGTCGATTACCAGTGCGACACGCGCGGACGTCTCTCGGTCTCGCCCGACGGAACGACGGGCGTCGCGGTGTTCGGTAGCGGCCCCGCACAGCTCGTCACCTTCACCGACGCGGGCTGCACGACGGCGCCGTTCGAGATGGCCGAGGCCTTCCAGCGTATCGAGGGCACCGCGTTCCTCGAGAACGATCGCATCCTCGTGGGCGGTCAGAACGACGTGCGCGACCCGCACCTCGTGCGCGTCTACGACCGCCGAGGTCGCGCGCAGGGCGCTGTGTTCGGCGATCAGACCGGCGAGATGAACCACGACGATCACTTCTGTTACGTGCACGGCGCGACCCCGTGCGGCGCGGGCATCTGCGTGCACGACGGTAACTGCCGAACGCTGCGCGTGTTCGGCGCAGATCACGCGGTGCTCGGCGCACCGAACGTCATGCGTCTCATCGGTCTCTCGTACCCGTGGGTCCCCTCGACGACGGGCGTTCGCGACGGCGTCGCGTACCTGACGGCGTCGCAGCAGCGCGGCACCGCGAGCGAGCGGACCGGCGTCTACGACGGCTACGTCTTTCGCCTGAACGGCCTCTGATCGGAGCGATCAGTCACGGCACGCGAGGCCCGCGTCGATCTCGCCCCACGCGATCCATCCGATCGGGTGCGAACGACGCGCGGCCTCGGGCGCGAGCTCGTCCCAGCGCACGCCGTCCGAGCTCCGGTAGAAGCGCTGCTCCTCGTTCCACGTGTTCCAGCCGCCGCGTACCGCGACGAACGTCCCCGAGGACGAGCGCGCCACCGCGCCGACGTTGATGCGTGGCTCGGTGGGCGTGCTCGTCCACGTGGCGCCATCGCTCGAGCGGATCACCGCGCCGTTGGACCACACCAAGAGCTCGGTGCCCGCGCGGATCACGTCGCTCGAGCTCGGTGTCGCTCCGTCGGGCAGCATGTGCGTGGTCCACGTGACGCCGCCGTCCGTCGAGCGACACACGGTGCCGTTGCCGCCGACGATCACCATCGCCTCGCCGATGCCAGGAACCTCGATGGCAGCGATGCCCCCCTCGTTCTGGATGCCGCCGCCGCAGGCCGCGTCGATGGTCGTCGGTGTCGTCCATCGCGCGCCGTCCACCGAGACGCCGACCTCGGTGCCATCGTTGCCGACGATGACGAACCGACCCGCCGCGTAGCCTGCGCGCCGCACGTTCCAGCCACCGATCGCCTCGTTGTCCGAGTCGACGAAGCTCGAGCCGTCGCTCGCGCTGACGCGTGGTGTGCGCGCGCCGAGCACGATCCTGCCCTCGCTCGCGCCGTCGCTGCTGCTGGCGATGCCCCCGAAGGTCGTGCCCTCGAGCACCTCCTCCCACGCGATGCCGTTTCGGCTTCGTCGCACGGCACCCGGCGGGCCCCAGCCGTTGGTGCGCACGAACCAGCCGTGGTGGAACACGATGCCCTTGGCGCGGCCCGGATGGTGATCGCAGTCGACGCCGTCGAAGCAGCGCGCGACCTCGGGCAGCGGCATGCCCATCTCGTCGGTCAGCGCGTCCTCGCGATCGTGCGCCCACGTGCGCCCGTCGTCGCACGAGACGCTCACGCGGCCCGCATAGCCTTGCGCCACGAACACACCGACTCGCCCCTCGACGTGCGCGTCCGGACCCTCGACGCTCGTCGCGTCGATGGGCGTCGATCCGTCGGACGTCGTGTCTGCGGCGTCGTGGGTGGAGGCGCGCGTGTCCGGCGTCGCGGCGTCGGGGTCGGTCGTGGAGACGGAGCCTTCGCACGCGAGCAGGCCGAGGAGCGAAGAGGCGAGGGAGAGCGCAGAGAGGCGACGACGGTGCACGGCGAGTGGGTACCGCAGCGGTGCGTTCACGGCTCAGGCCGCCGCCGAGATCGCAGAATCCTTTCGATTCGACGGGTTCGCAGCGCGTGAGCCGTTTCGCTGGGGTGGGGGTACCGATGCGCGCATGAGACGCTGGAAGCAGGCCCTCCCCGTGGCCCTCGCCCTCACGGCAGGCTCGGCCGCGGGCTGTCAGGGCAGCCTCGATCGAGGTCCCGCGGCGCCGATCGGCTCGAGCCTGTGCGCCGACGAGGTGGTGCTGGGCACCGCGCCGATGCGACGCCTCTCGAACGTCGAGTACCTGCGCACGATGTCGATCTTGTTCGAGGGCAGCGCGCCCGCGCTCCCCTCGCTGCCCGACGACGCGGAGGTCATCGGCTTCGAGAACGACGCGCGCTCCCTCGGACCGACCGACGTGGGCGTCGCGCGCTGGGAGGAGATCGCGTTCCGCTACACGACCGAGGCGACGCGTGACGAGGCAGCCCTTCGCGCGTTCACTGGCTGCGCCGCGTTCGCCTCCGACGCCGAGGCTCGCGCCTGCGCGACGTCGTTCATCGCCCGCTTCGGCCTGCTCACCCATCGCCGCCCGCTCGAGGCCGAGGAGCAGACACGCTTCGAGAGCTTCTTCGAGTCGCAGCGCGTCGCGATCGACTTCGCTGCGGCGGTGCAGCTCACCGCGATGGCGATGCTCCAGGCGCCGCCGTTCCTCTACCGCCTCGAGATCGAGTCGGAGGCGACCGAGAGCACGACGGCGGGCCCCGCGATCGCGCTCACCCAGTACGAGCTGGCCTCGCGGCTCTCGTTCTTGTTGTGGGGCACGATGCCCGACGAGGCACTCTTCGCCACGGCGCAGGCAGGCGGGCTCGACGACGCCGACGCGCTCGAGGCCGAGGCGCGCCGCATGCTCGACGATCCCCGCGCCCGCGATCTCGTCGCGGACTTCCACCGTCAGTGGCTCGACTTCGATCGCATCCTCGATCCGGAGCACGGCTCGCGCGCGCACGACGACGAAGGTCTCTTCGCGCCCGACGCGCAGCAGTCTGCGCACGAAGAGCTCGGCCGCTTCGTGGGCGCCGAGATCTTCGATGGCGAGGGCACGCTCGCTTCGCTGTTCACCAGCCGACGCGCGTTCGTGAACTCCACGCTCGCGGGCCTCTACGGCGTCGAGGGGCCGTCGAGCCCCACGGAGTGGCGCGAGGTCACGCTGCCCGAGGACGAGCGCGCGGGCTTGCTCACGCGCATCGGTCCGCTCGCGTCGCACGCGCACCCCGGCAACAGCTCGCCGCCTCTTCGCGGCGTGTACCTGATGGAGCGCGTGATGTGCGAGCAGCGTCCCTCGCCGCCGCCCGACGCCGATCTCTCTCCGCCCGTCGCGATGCCCGGATCGGGGCCGCAGACCAACCGCGATCTCTTCGAGCAGCGCACCTCGCCCTCGACTTGTCAGGGCTGTCACGCGCGCATCGACGGGCTCGGCTTCGTGTTCGAGAACTACGACGAGCGCGGTGTGTTCCGCGACGTCGACAACACGCTGCCCGTGGACGCCACCGGCCTCATCACCGGCACGGGCGATGTCGATGGCGAGGTCGACGGCGCGATCGAGCTCTCCGAGCGCCTCGCCGAGAGCGGGCACGTGCAGCGGTGCGCGACGCAGCGCTGGTTCCGCTTCGCGAACGGTCGCGCGCCCGAGGACGCCGACGCCTGCCACGTGAGCTCGCTCGAGCGTCGCTTCGTGCGCTCGGGCGGCGACATCCGCGAGCTGCTCGTCTCCATGGTCACTCGCCCCGAATTCCGCCTTCGCCCGATGGTGTCCGAATGAGCACGCGCCCCAACGCTTCCCGTCGACAGCAGCCGAGCGGTCTCCGCTTCGATCGTCGTCGCTTCCTCCAGGCGATGGGCCTCGGTGGCCTCGCGCTCTCGTCGGGCTCGCTCAGCCTCCCCAACCGCGCACGCGCCGGTGGCTTCGTCGCGCCGACGCGCGTCGTGTTCTTCATCACGCCGCACGGCACGGTGTGGAACCACTGGAAGGTGCCGATCGCCGGCGCGCCCGACCCGCGCCCCGACATGGCGGCGACCGTCGGCGCGTCGCGATCGCTCATGGATCTACCCGAGAGCGAGTGGCCGGAGATCCTGCGGCCCCTCCAGATGCACGCGAGCAAGCTGCAGGTCGTCGAGGGCTTCGGACAGCTCACCACGCTCCTGAACGAGCGCGACGCGGCCGAGGGCGAAGACGTCAACCGCCACCACATCGCGCAGGCGAACCTGCTCACCTGCGCGATCGCGATGCAGCGACCGGGGGCGACGGCGTTCGGCAACGCGATCTCGGTGGATCAGCACATGGGTCAGGCCACACGCGGCTCGCGTACGTGGGCCTCGCGCGTGTACGGCCAGAACCACCAGCACCCGTACTCGTTCGTCGCGCCGGGCGAGGCCGCGCCCATCGTGTACGACGCAGGCGAGGCGTTCGCCGACATCATGGGAGCGTACGTGCCGCCCACCACGGGCGGGCCCACGCGCGCGGATCTGCTGCGCGTCGGTCGCGGCAGTGCGCTCGATCTCGTGGCGAGCGAGTACGACCGCATCGCGCCGCGCCTGTCGGGCGAGGATCGACGCAAGCTCGAGCGTCATCGCGATCTCGTGCGCGATCTCGAGCGCAGCTTCCAAGGCACGGGCAGCGCGGCGATGTGCGATCCGCGCCTGGTGCCCTCGGCGTGCGACGCCGACATCCACGCCTGCGCGACGGGCGCCGATCGCTGCCGTGCGAACGTCGCGATCGACGACTTCGCGCAGGTGATCGCGCTCGCCCTCTCGTGCGATCTGACGCGCGTCGTGAACTTCCAGGCGCCCAACCTGCCGGCGCACGAGTTCGGCCTCGAGTGCGACGCCAACGTGCACCAGAACTACGCGCACAACTCGATCGAGGGCTCGGGCGGCGCGGCGTACACACCCGAGGCCGAGGCCGGCATGGTCGCCTACAACCGCACGTACGCGCGCCACTTCGCGCGTCTCCTCACCGAGCTCGACTCGATCCCGGAGGGCGATGGGACCCTGCTCGATCACACCGCCGTCGTGTGGATCTCCGAGCTCGGCACCGGCACGCACGAAGTCATCGATCTGCCGGTGGTGATCGCGGGCGGGCAGGGTGTGCTCGGCCAGGGCCGCTACGTGCGGCTGCCCTCCGATCGACGCTTCGAGGCGCGGTGGGGCTCGCGTCCGTACGTCGGCGCGTCGACGAACCAGCTGTACGCGACGCTCATGCACTTTCTCGGCATGCCCGACGATGGCTTCGGCCTCCGCTCGCTCGCGCTCTCGCCGGGCGGCGAGACGCTGTCGCTCACGGGCGTGCGCTCGGAGCTCTTGGCGTGACCGCCCTCGGCTGACGGATGCGTATGGCGGACGTGATCACGGCGCTCTCGCTCGGTGCTCCTCTCGCAGGCGCAGGCGGGTGCGATCACGTCACGAGCGCCGACGATGCGCTCCACGTGATCGATGCGCCGACGCCGGAGGGCGGCGGGCTCGACGCTGCGCCCAGCGACGCGGACGTGCTCGACGCGATGCCGATCGACGCAGGGCGGATCGACGCAGGCCCGCTCGACGCGTTCCGGGCCCCCCGATCCTCGGGCCATGCGTCGTTCACGCCGCCGGGACCGAACGAGCCTCGGTATGCGGTGCACGACGAGACGATCGAGGACGAGATCACCGGGCTGGTGTGGGAGCGCTTCGCGAGCACCGATCTCCTCACGCTGGAGGACGCGCACGCGCGCTGTGAGGCGCTCTCGCTCGAGGCCCACGACGACTTCCGCGTGCCCTCTCGCGTCGAGCTCGTGAGCCTGCTGCGGACGACGCGGAGCCCGACAATCGATCCCATCTTCGAAGGCACCGAGGCCGAGTACCACTGGAGCAGCTCGCTCCATCCGATCCGTGACGCGAGCGCGACCACCGTGTACTTCGGTGCTGCCGAGATTGTGTTCGCACTCGCAGCCGATCGCAGCGCCGTCGTGCGCTGCGTGCGCGGCGGCCGAGGGGAGGGCGCGGGCCCCGCGCGTGAGGCAGGACGCGTCGTCGATCGAGGCACCCGGCTCGTGTGGGACGTGCTCGACACGCAGAGGACCTACGCCGAGGCCGTGCGCGGGTGCGAGGCGCTCGCACTGCGGATGCCCACCCTCGACGAGCTCGCGAGCGTGGTGGACGACGCGCGCTCCATGCCTGCGATCGATCTCGAGGTGCTCGGCGGCGAGGCGGGGCCGACGTGGTCCTCGAGCGCTGCGCAGACGAGCGGCGAGCGCATCGGGCTCGATCTCGCGGCCGGTCCGAGCGTGCGTCTGCGCGAGAGCGAGCGGGCGTGGGCTCGCTGCGTGACGGAGGCGCCATGACCGCCGTGTCGAGCACGCTCGAGGCGTCGATCAAAGCGAGCCACGAGGCGCTGGTGCGCCACATCACGCTTCTCTGGGACGCGCTGCTCGTTCTACCGTGGAGCACGATGGCCAAGCCGGTGACCGAGCCGCGCGCGACGAGCGAGGGGGGCGCCCAGGTGGTGCCGTTCCCCGGCGCGGGGCCGTCGGACGCGCAGCTCGTGGAGGCGGCGCGCGAGCGGCAGTCGTGGGCCCTCGAGGCTCTCTTTCGGCGACACGCGCGCTTCGTGAACGGTCTCGCGTTCCGCCTGATGCCGCGCGATGGCGAGCTCGACGACCTCGTGCAGGACAGCTTCGTCGAGGCCTTCGCCAGCCTCGAGCGCCTCGCCGACCCGAGCGCGTTCAAGGGGTGGCTGGGATCCATCGTGGTGAGGACGGCGCACAAGCGGATCCGCCGCCGCCGCTTGATGGAGCGGGTGGGTCTTCGTCGTCGCGAGCCGATCGATCTCGACGCCGTGGTTCCCTCCACGAGCTCGCCCGAGGCCGCGCTCGAGCTCCGCCGCGTGTACGCGGTGCTCGAGTCGATGGGCGCGGAGGAGCGCATCGCCCTCGTGCTGCGCCGGGTCGAGGGCCTGGAGCTCGCCGAGATCGCCGAGCGCATGAGCCTCTCGCTCGCGACGGTGAAGCGACGTCTGGTCGCCGCCGAGGCGATCCTCACGTCGTCTCGCGCCGAGGAAGGAGGCGCGCCGTGATCGACCTCGGACGGAGCGATCTGCCGCAGCCCTCGCTCGAGCCTGCACGCCTCGAGCGTCAGTGGTCGAACGTCCGCGAGCGCACCTCGCGGCGCGAGCCGACGTTCGCGTGGCGCTGGCCTGTGCTCGGGGCGGTGGCGATCGCTGCCTCTGCGCTCCTCGTGTGGCGTCTCGTTCCCGCGAGCGAGGACGCGACGTTGCTCGCCGAAGGAAGCGCGATCGAGACCACACATCGAGCGATGCGCGTGGGCCTCGAGGAAGGCTCGGCGATCGAGGTCGCGCCCGAGAGTCGTGTCGCGTTGGGGAGCACGACGGGCGAGGACGTCACTGTGTCGCTCGATCGGGGCAGTGCGCGCTTCGACGTCGCGCGTCGACCTTCGCGTGCGTTCCGCGTGCAGACGACCACGGCGGGCGGCGAGGAGGTCGAGGTGCGCGTCGTGGGCACCGCCTTCCGCGTGTCCCACGACGACGACGGCTCGGTGTCGGTCGAGGTCGAGCGCGGCGTCGTCGAGGTCCGCAGCGGCGGCGAGCTGGCGCGCCTCACGGCCGGTGGATCATGGCGCTCGCACGGTTCCACCGAAGCGTCCGCCGAGGCCACACCGACCGACCCGCCGCACCCCGCGCAGGAAGCCCTCGCGGGCCCGTCTGAAGGCTTCGTGGCCGCGTCCGAAGGCTTCGCGGGCCCGTCCGAAGGCTTCACGGGCCCGTCCGAAGGCTTCACGGGCCCGTCCGAAGGCTTCGCGGGCCGGTCCGAGGTGGGCCCCGACCAGGCGCCCTCGCGTCGCTCCGCGCACACGCCGGCTCGGACCGTGCCCGAGGCACGCACGCTGTTCGAGCAGGCGCGCGAGGCGCGGCAGGCAGGCTCCATCGCCGAGTCGGCGCGTCTCTACGCGCAGCTGGTGGCCGAGCACGACGAGGATCCACGCGCAGACGTGGCGGCCTTCGAGCTCGCGCGCCTGCGCATGGATCACCTCGACGATCCGCGGGGCGCGCTCCGCGCCCTCGACCGTGCGCTCGCCGGTGGCGGGGCGTTCCGCGAGGATGCGATGGCGCGCCGCGCCGTCTTGCTCGATCGTCTCGGTCGTGACGCCGAGTGCCGCACTGCCCGCGACGCGTACCTCGCCGCCTTCGGCTCGGGCGTGCATCGGGCGGCGGTCGGCGCGCTGTGCCCCTGATCGCGTGAGCCGCGCACGCTCGATCCTCGCGCTCGCGATCACGCTCGCCTCGTTCGCGTGGTCGCTCGCGAACGCCGAGGCGCAGGATTCACACGCGCGCGTCGAGCTGCACCTCGAAGGCGAGTGGCCGCGCGAGCTGAGCGACGACGTGGTGCAGAGCTTCGAGGCGTCGGTCGAGGAGCGAGGCATCGAGGTCGTCGTGCGTCGCGACGGCCTCGAGGTGCCTCCCGTGTCGGACGACGCCGCGCTCGCGGTCGTGGTCATCAGCGCGCCTTCGGTCGACGCACCGACGAGCACCATCACCGTGCGCGACAGGCTCACGCGCAAGGTGGTGGAGCGTGTGGTCCCGCTGGGTGCCGAGCCTGTCGACGTGTGGAGCGTGCTGCTCGCGGGCGCGGCGGACGAGCTGCTGCGTGCGTCCTGGATCGAGCTGAGCATGCCCGACGCGCCACCTCCGTCTGCGGCCGTACCCGCCGCGGTGAGCGACGTCGTCGCGCGCTCCATCGATCCGCCGATCCCTCCGGATCCTCCGTGGGGCGTCGCGCTCGACGCCGAGCTCGCCGCGAGCGAGGGCGCGCTCTTGGTCGGCGGACGCGTCGCGCTCGCCAACGCGTCGCTCGATCCGCTGCTGATCGGGATCGGCGTCGGCGCGCTCGGTCTCTTGCCACGCACCTCGGAACGCGCGCGCTTCGAGGGCGTGCTCGCGTTCGCCGATCTCGATCTGCGCCTCTCACTCTTGCCGCGCCGAGGTGAGGCGAGGCTCGCGGTCGTCGGGCTCGCGCGTGTGGGCGCGCTCTACGTGTCGGCGAGCGCGAGCGAGGGCTTTCGTGGATCGAGCGACGTGATCCCCACGTTGGCCATCCTCGGTGGCCTGCGCGGTGGGCTCGCGCTCGGGCCGGGCACGCAGATCGTGCTGGGTCTGCTCGTGGGTGCGCCCGTGCTCGCGGTGGCCGCGAGCGATGGTGCGAGTGACGTGGTCTCGCTCTCGGGTCCGATGGTGATCGTCGATCTCGGCGTGGAGATCTGGCCATGAGGGGCGTGCTCGTCCTCTCGCTGATCGTGACGACCTGCGCAGCCTGTACGACGCGCGTGGTGCTCGTCGAAGGCGTGGACGGAGGACGTCCCGACGCGGGCACGTTCGAGAGGCGCGATGGGATCGCGCTCGGCATCGATCACGGCTGCGCGCTCTTCGCGAGCACGCTGTACTGCACGGGCTCCAACGCCGCCGGGCAGCTGGGTGTGCGCGATCGATTGGATCGCACGGCGCTCACGCTCGTGGACGACATGCCGCGCCTCGTCGATGTCTCGGCCGGCTACCAGTCGAGCGCGGTGCTCACAATCGAGGGCGACGTGCTCACGTTCGGCAGCAACGCGCGTGGACAGCTCGGTCGCGGCGAGGTGCCGGGCGGACCCGTGCTCTCGCGCGTCGCAGTGCCGGGGCTCGTCGCGCGCGTCACCCAACGTTTCGATCACGGCTGCGCGATCCTGCGCAGCGGCGAGCTCTGGTGCTGGGGCTCGAACTCCGAGGGCGAGCTCGGACAAGGTGACCCGCCCGACTCCGCCGATCGCAGCGAGCCCACGCGCGTCGCGAGCGGCGTCGCGTTCTCGGACGTGTCTGCGGGCCAAGGTCACACGTGCGCGATCGCGATCGACGGCGAGCTCTTCTGCTGGGGCAGGAACAGCGAGGGCGAGCTCGGCCTCGGCGAGGGCACGCCCGTGCAGCTGCGCGCACCCGCCTCGATCGGCGGCTCGCGCTGGCGCAGCGTCGTCGCGGGTCAGTCACACACCTGCGGCATCGACACGCGCGGCGATGTGTACTGCTGGGGCAGCGACGGCGACGCCGACGGACACGCAGGACCGCTCGGCCTGGTGGGCAACGAGACGCAGCACACACCCGGGCTCGTCGACGACACCGGCGACTGGTCTCGGATCTCGACCGACACGTTCCACACGTGCGGCGTGCGCACCGACGGATCGCTCTGGTGCTGGGGCCGCAACGCGGAAGGTCAGCTCGGCCTCGGCGACACGAGGGTCGTGGTGCAGACACCGACGCGCGTCGGCACCGAGTCCGACTGGGCGAGCGTGGAAGTCGGACGCTTCTCGACGTGCGCGCAGAAGCGAGACGGTCGCGTGCTCTGCGCGGGCGCGAACCGAACAGGCGAGCTCGGCGTCGGCGATCTCGAGCGTCGCGCGAGCCTCACCGAAGCGATGGGCCCGAGCTGAGATAGCGAAAGAATCCCCGCGCTTCGGATCGGGCCGCGGCGGAGGGGGGTCCGATGCTCAAACATCCTCGGCCTTCGGCCTGCGGAACTCGCCCTGGACCCCCCACCACCGCGTCCCTTCAGGTCGCGAATCGATTGTTTCTCGGTCTCTGAGTTGTCCGCGGTCTCTGATCCGAGAGAGCGAGATCAATCGTCGATCTCGAGGGACGCGAGCTTCTCGGAGAGCTTCTTTCCCTTGTGCGGAAAGGGATGCGTGGGGATCTCGAGGCCGAGGAACGCGGCCAGCTTCTCCCAGCGATCGCCCGACACGATGTCGATCGTGAGGAGGTCGTTCGGTCGATCGCGGAAGTGCTCCGTCACACGCGCGTGGTGATCGCGGCGCGCGAGCGTGAAGCGGGTCGCGTCGAAGTCGTAGCCACCGTACACGGCCTGTCGCAGGTGCTTGCGCACCTCCATCTGCACCTGGTGCTCCTCGCCCATGCCGCCCTCGAGCGGAGGTCGCGTGCCCCAGTGCTGCTTGCACGAGCGCAGCCAGCTCGCCTCGTCGCGCGTGGTGAGGATGAACTTCGCGCCGGGGTGCAGGCGGTCGAGCTCGCGGAACGCGGGGATCGTCGTGATGTCGGTGATGCCGTCGTAGTGATCGAGCAGCGGGAAGCGACCGTCGCCGCGCTTCAACGCCTCGAGCGTGCCGCGATCGATCGGGTAGTGAACCGTGTCGATGCCCAGCACGTGAAGCGCGGCGGTGAGGCTGCGCGTGCCCGTGCGCGAGAGGCCGAGACAGAAGACCTTGGGCGGCGGCTTGCGCGCGTGGAGGGACGCGTCCGTCTCGATCGCGCGCGACAGATCCGCGCGCGTGAGCGGCGCTTGATCGCCGAGGCCCAGCGCCGCCAGCTCCTCGTGTGCGATCTGCGGGAGGTTCTGGATGTACGCCTCCACGTGCTTGGGCTTGGCGCCCGGCGGCACCACGCGCGCGGCGTGCGCGATCGCGTGACGTGCCACGTCGAGATCGGCGCCGCTGCCCCAGCGCGACATCGACGCGTCGAGCCGCTTGCGCTGGAACTCGGTGCGGCTTCGCAGCTCGCGCAGCGCGTACTTGGCGAAGATGTCGGCGAGGTCCTGGAAGTGATCGTGGAGGATGTGGAAGCTCTTGAGCTGCTTCTCGAGCCCGAGCTCGGCGAGCGCGAGGTTGCGCAGGCGCGACTCGGGGCGGAGCACGTACGGAAGGTCGTCCTTGGGCACCGGCACCGTCGCCATCATCCGCACCACGTCCGCGCGCGTGACGTGCACGCCGCAGTGGATGCGCCCGCGGAAACGATCCTGCACGTAGCAGTCGACGTACGGCAGCGCGTTGTCGTCGAGGAACGGCCGCATGTCCTCGAGGATCAAGCAGTCGGCGTCCATGTGGACCACGTGGCTGCACGGGCTCTTCGGATCGGTCGCGTGCGGCAGCTCGAGCATGCGGCGCACCGCGAGCGCGAACGGCTTCACGTCTTCGATCACGTGCACCCGCTGCGGCTTCACGTTCTCGATCGCGAGCGCGAGCGCGAGCTCGCTCGTGCGCTCGCCGACGGACCGGAAGACGAGCTCCACGTGCCGGCTGCCCGGCGTCGAGTAGTCACCTTCGAGCGTGCGAACGACACCTTCGGAGCGACTGGCAGATCCGCTCACGTTCTCCTCCTTGGAAGGCCCCGAGGATCGCTCAGGTGCCGGGCCATGCGAAGCGTTCGTTCGCCTCGCCTGCGATCGTGTCGAAGAGGGCGCGCGCCTCGGCGGGCAGCTCGCGCTGCCAGCGGAGGTCGAGCACGATCGCGGCGGGGTGGGGCGCGTAGTAGGCGAGGTTGTCTGCGCCGAGATCGAGCACGTCGTGCGCGCTCGGGAGGCTCGGATCGAGCGAGCGCCGGCGGGCGCTCTCGCGCGCGACGAGGAACTGCGTCCCGTCGTTGCCGCCGAGCGGGTGCTGCTCGGACTCCCAGAAGCGCAGCATCGCGTCCTCGAACGCGACGCCGAGCATGTCCGTCACGCGCGTGATCTCGCACTGGGGCTCGGTCGCGAGCGCCTCGTAGCGCAGCCGGATCACGGGGCCCGGGAACGAGGAAGCGAACGCGTCGGTCTTCTCGATCTGGCTCATCCAGTCCTCGATGATCGTGCGCGCGTCGTGCGTGGGGTACTTGCGCATGCGCGACGCGAGCACGGCGCGACCGTCGCGCTCGAGCACGACGAGGTGAGGGCGCGTGGTGGTGTCGGCGAGCAACGCGAGCTGCTCGCGCTGCCACTCCGTTCCCTTGCTCGAGTCTACGACGATGCTCGCGTCCGTCTTCCGCGCGAGCACCTCGTACACGTCCGGCACGAGCGGCGTCGAGATCGATCCCCAGATCGGGCACGCTTCACCGCAGAGCTTGCACACGCGCTTCTTGAGCGGCTTGGTCTCGTCGCCGAGGAACGTGCTCTTGCGCAGCTCGCCGCCGTAGACGATGTCGGAGTGCGCGCCGAGGATCATGCCGAGGAGCGTCGAGCCCGAGTGCGGGGCGCCTCCGATGAAGCACACACGCTCGGACCTCCGTACGGCGTCGGGGCGTGTGGTCTCGGGCACGGCCTCGCTCAACGCGTCTTCCGCCCCGTGGGTGGCGCGGGATCCGTCGGTCGCTGCTCGAGCAGACCGAGCAGGCGCGTGGCGCGCTCGTTGTGGGGCTCGATCACCAGCACCTGCTCGAGCGCCTGCTTCATGCCCTCGACGTTGCGACGCTCGAAGAGCCCCGTGGCGAGCGAGAAGAGCTGCTCGAGCGCGAGCGCGGGGCGCTCGTTGGTCAGATAGAACTCGGCGATGCGCCGCGCGAGCAGGAGATCCTGCGGGTAGCGCGAGCGGAGCCCATCGAGCTCCTGACGCACCTGCGTCTCGTGGCCGTAGCGCAGCAAGACCGCCATGTCGGTGAGCTTGCGATCGAGGAGGCCGCTCGGGATGAGGCCGTCTTCGCTGCGCTCGCTCGGCGGCGGCGTCGCGACGGCCACGTGCGCGACGTCGGGCACCAAGCGCAGCGCCTCGCGACGCTGCGTGATCTCGGAGGGGGCGCGCACGACGCTCTCCCACGGCTGCGCTTGTGCTTCGGGCGCGGGCTCGCCGTGCGGGCGTGCGCTCGGACGCTTCGCAGACGCGCGGAGCTCGATCGGCTCGCTCGGCGTCTCGAGCTGCGCACGGATGCGGCCGCTCTTGGGCCGCTCTTCGAGCTCGATCGGCGCGGGCTCGATGTCTCGTGACGCGAGCTCTCGCGACGAGAGATCGCGGGAGGACGTGTCCCGAGTTCGTGTGTCGGCAGGCGGCCCCGCGGCCCGGAGCTGCTCCACCAGACGCGCTGCTTGCACGGAGACCGTACGCGCGTCGTCGTCGTCGCCCGGGCGTGGTGCGCGCGTGCCGGGAGGCGCGGTCTTGCGTGCGGTCAGCAGCATCACGCCCTCGGCCGGTGTGGTGCGGGACGCGATGGAGGCGACGACGGTCGCGGCCTCGAGAGGCGCGAGCACCGTCCTCACCTCGGGCGCTGCCATGACCGTCAGTGGCTCGGCCGGCGCCAGCACGGTGGGCACCTCGACGGGCGCCAGGCGCGTCGCGAGCTCGTCGTGCCGAGCGCGATCGGGTCTATTCAGATCCGTGCGCACGTCGAGCAGCATCTCGACGGTCTCGGCCCAGCGTGCAGGGATGCGAGGATCTGTGCCGTCACCGAGAGGAAGCTGCGCGTCGCCGTCGTCGAAGCCTCGGTCCTCGAGCGAGATGCCATCGGCGGGCGTCACGTCCGGTGCGGTCGTCGTGTCCGCGGGGACCTCGGGCACCCCACCGGAGCGCTGCACGAACGATCGGAAGATCGCGTCGGCGCTGCCCTCGGCGCGCGGCTCGCCTTCGAGACGAGGCTCGAGCGCGCGTGCGTGGAGCTGGGTCTTCGCGTCGTCGTCGTCGCGCCGGCGCTTCATGAGGAGCGATGGTGCGGGACCGAACGTGCTGCGGCAAGGCGCAGGGACCGCCTGTCGCGAAGAGCCACACGTGAGGGGCCGACGTGCGGAGGTGTCGTGTCCAACATCAGCCCCAGCGTCGGCCCCAGCATCAACCCTTCACGACGAGCGTGAGGATGCGGCCGGTCACGTACTGCTGCTTCACGAGTGGCTTTCCGTCGACGTGCTTCTTCACGCCTTCGTCCGCCATCGCGGCCGCGATCACCGCGGCCTCGCTCGCGTCCGCAGGCACCTTCACGCGCCCGCGGATCTTGCCGTTCACCTGCACGGGGATCTCGAGCTCCGAGTCCACGCACAGCGCGGGATCGAAGCTCGGCCACGCCACGCGCTGCACCGAGCCTCCGCCCGTGGAGGCACCGTGCCCGAGCTTGTCCCACAGCTCCTCGCCCAGGTGCGGGGCGAACGGATGCACGAGCAAGACGAGCGTCTCGAGCGCGAAGCGCGGCGGATTCGCGAGCGGGTAGATCTCGTTCACGAGCTGCATGAGCGCGCTGATCGCCGTGTTGAAGCGCAGGGTCGCGATGTCCTCGCCGACCTTGCGGATCGTGCGGTGCAGCGTGCGCATCAGCGCGTCGTCGGGGGTCGCCTCGCTCGGCGTGCGTGTGCAGACCGTGTAGGTGCGATCGAGGAAGCGACGCACGCCGAGGATCGAGTCCGTGCTCCACGGCTTGGTCGCCTCGAGCGGCCCCATGAACATCTCGTAGAGGCGCAGCGCATCGGCGCCGAACTGCTTCACGATCGCGTCGGGGTTCACGACGTTGCCGCGCGACTTGCTCATCTTGTGCGCGCGCGCGTCGATGGTGATCTCGGGCTGCGCCTTGAGGACGAAGTCGCCGCCCTTCTTCACCACGTCCTCGACCGAGATCTTCTTGGTCGTGACGACGAGCTGCGTCGTCTTGTCGAACGGCTCGTCCTCTCCTGCGTCGTTCACGCGCTCGCCCACGCGATCGCGCGACACGAACGCGCCTGCGCCGTCGGTGTACGCCGTGTGCTCGACCTCGCCGAGGATCATCCCCTGGTGCACGAGCTTCTTGAACGGCTCGGGGCTCGAGACGTAGCCCGCGTCGAACAGCACCTTGTGCCAGAAGCGCGCGTAGAGGAGGTGGAGCACCGCGTGCTCCGCGCCGCCCACGTAGAGATCGACGGGCAACCACGCGTCCGCGAGCTTCTTGTCGAACGCCGCGCTCGGGTTCTTCGGGTCGAGGAAGCGCAGGTAATACCAGCACGAGCCCGCCCACTGCGGCATCGTGTTCGTCTCTCGCGCGTACCAGCGGAGCGTCCCGTTCGCGTCGGGCTTCTGGAAGAAGCGCCAGTCCACGGCGCGTGCGAGCGGCCCTGCGGGATCTTCGCCGGGCTTGTAGTCCTCGAGCTCGGGCAGGCGCAGCGGCAGCTCGCTCTCCTCGACCGCGATGGGCTGATCGAAGCGCACGCGATGGCTCGCGCCCTTGCGCGGATCGCCGCTCGGATCGTCGAGGTCGATCGGGAAGTACACGGGGATCGGCTCACCCCAGTAGCGCTGCCGCGAGAAGATCCAGTCACGCAGCTTGTACTCGACGCGCTTCTTGCCCTGACCACGCGCCTCGAGGTCGGCGGTGATCTTCGCCTTGAACGCCGACGTGGTGAGGCCGTCGTACGCGCCGCTGTTCACGGCGATTCCTTCCTCGACGAACGCGCTCGCGAGCGGCGCGTCCTTCTCGCTCGCGTCCTTGCCCACGACTCGGATCACGTCGATGCCGAACTTCGTCGCGAACTCGAAGTCGCGCTCGTCGTGGCCGGGCACGGCCATGATCGCGCCGGTGCCGTAGCCCCAGAGCACGTAGTCCGCGACCCACACCGGCACCTTTGCACCGTTGACGGGGTTGATCGCGAAGCCGCCCGTCGCGACACCGGTCTTCTCCTTGGCCTCGCGTCGCTCGCGCTCCGAGCGGTGGATCGAGCGCGCGACGTACGCGTCGACCTCGGCCTTCCGATCAACGGTCGTGATCTCCTTCACGATCGGGTGCTCGGGCGCGACGACCATGAACGTCGCGCCGAAGAGCGTGTCGGGGCGCGTGGTGAAGATCTCGAGCGACTTCGTGGTGCCTTCGATCGCGAAGCTGACCTCGGCGCCGACGCTGCGACCGATCCAGTCGGTCTGCATGACGCGCGTGCCCTCGGGCCAGTCCACCTCGGACAGATCGTCGAGCAGCCGATCGGCGTAGGCCGTGATCTTCAGCATCCACTGGCGCAGCGGCGTGCGGAACACGGGGTGTCCACCGCGCTCGCTCTTGCCGTCCTTCACCTCTTCGTTCGCGAGCACGGTGCCGAGCGCGGGGCACCAGTTCACAGGCATCTCGCTCTGGAACGCGAGGCCACGGTGGAAGAGCTGGAGGAAGATCCACTGCGTCCACTTCACGTACGCGGGATCGGTGGAGTCGACCTCGCGCTCCCAGTCGTACGAGAGGCCGAGCGACTTGATCTGCCGGCGGAAGGTCTCGATGTTCTTCGCCGTCGTGATCGACGGGTGCGTCCCGGTCTGGATCGCGTACTGCTCGGCGGGCAGACCGAACGCATCCCAGCCCATCGGGTGCAGCACCGCGACGCCCATCGCGCGCAGCCATCGGCAGTGGATGTCGGTGGCCGTGTAGCCCTCGGGGTGGCCCACGTGCAGGCCCGCGCCCGACGGATACGGGAACATGTCGAGCACGTAGGCCTTCTTGCGCGAAGGCTCGGCGAGCAGATCGGGCGTGCGGAAGGTCTGGTCCTTGTCCCAGAACGCTTGCCACTTGGGCTCGATCTCGGCGGGGTTGTAGCGGCCGGGCTCCCCGCTCGCGGCAGGGCTCGGCGCGGTCTCGACAGGGCTCTCGTTCGACATCGCGCGGCCTTGTATCACGGCGCGATCGGGGCTGCGTGTCAGCGCTCGACGGCGTCGGGATCAGGACACGTGAAGCGCACCGTGCTGACGGTGCCGTGCGGCCGCTCGATGGTCTGGTGCGAGGCCACGGCGATCAGTACGTCGCCACCTTCACAGCGCGCGTCCGCGTGCTCGAAGGCTGCGCCGTGCATGTAGATCTGGTGCTCGGGCCCGCTGCCCTCGAGCGTCGCGAGATCGTGTCGTCGGACGGCCACGAGGCGCTCGGTCCGCGAGTGCGTCCGCGGCGCGACGACGACGAGCGCGCCGCCACACGGCACCACGATCGACTCTCCGTCGGCGTTCGCGTGGACGCCGTCGTGTGCTTCGTCGGTGCGACCGAGTCGTCGGAGGAAGAGGCGGGGGCGTGTGCGCGCGGGCCTCCGATCACGGAACACGACGACGGCCTGGCCATCGTCGTCGAGCGCGATCGAAGGGTGGGCCGCGTCGTAGGTGAGGGTCTCGAGATCGCTCGTGCGCTCGCCGCGCTGGGCCCGGATCACACCCTCGACACCTTCGGCGCCGACCCAGGTCTCGGGCCATGCGAGCACGAGGCGAGGTCCCTCGTCGGCTCGCTCGAATCGCACGGCGGGACGTCCAGCGCGGACACCTTCGCGCGAGATGCGCTGCGGATCGGTCTCGCCTCGGCGCAGGCGCACGAGCGAGGTCGTCCCGCGCGAGTCGTTCCAAGCGAGCGCGCGCGCCTCACCCGCGACGGCGACGCTCACTCCGTACGAATCGGGGCCCACGCCCGACACCTGCTCGACCGTCTCGCCGGTCGTGACGTCGACGACCGTCACGTGACCGAGCTGGGCCTTGGCGTCGTCACCCCTCCGCGCGCACGCGAGCAGCGTCCCCTGGCTGGCGAGGCCGGCGTCGCACGCGGGACCGAGCCGCGCGACCGGCGCATCGTCTGGCGCGAGCGCCCGCACGAAGAGCCCCGATCGCTCGGACCACGCCACGTGTGTGGGCCCGCCCCCGTCGGCGCCGAGGAGCACGATGTCGTGCGGCGCGGGCCCGATCAGCGTCGCGATCTCGCGCTCTTCGCCGAGCTCGCAGCCATCCTCGAGGATGCGGTGCTCGTGGCTGCATCCTGCGAGGCCGAGCAGCGACAGGAACACGGCCGACGGGAAGCGCACGTGCCCTCGACAGCGCGCGGCCTTCACAGTTCCTTGCGAATCCAGCTGCGCATCGACTCGTCGGAGCTGCCATGCTTCGATCACGAGCGCCGGAGGATACACAGCTGTTCGCGGCGGAGGCGCCGCGCGTTGGGGATGCTCGCCCCGACACCCGTAGGAGCCATCGAGCCCGAGGGACGAGCCGCTCGGTCTCTCTGCCGGGCACGTGCGTTGCTGACTCACCCACGCCTCGCGCTCGCGAGCCACGGATCGCCGAAGAACTCGGGTCGACCGTGAACAGGAGGATACGATGACCGCGACAACTTGCGCCCCCCGCCCCCAGGCCGCTGGCCGGTTTCCGTTGCTGGCGCTGGCTGCGCTGATCGCGCTTCCGCTCGTGGGCTGCTACCGCGGCTACTCGGCACGCGTGGCGACCACGCCCGTGTATGGCGGCTACCAGACCACCGCGTACCCGGCTCAGGGAACGCTCGTCTACCAGGCTCCGCCGCCCCCGCGTCAGGTGTACGCGCAGCCCCAGCCGTACGCGGGCGCGCAATGGGTGGACGGCCACTGGGAGTGGAACGGCGCGCAGTACGTGTGGGTGGACGGCTACTGGGTTCAGGGCCGTCCGGGCTATGTGTACATGCAGCCCCGCTGGGAGCGTCGCGGCGGCGGCTACGTCTACGTCGATGGCGGCTGGGGCGGCGGTGGCGGCGGTGTCGTCGTCCAGCAGCCGCGGCCGCGTGGCGGCACCGTCTACGTCTGAGATGCAATTCTTCTCTCATTCTTCTGTTTTCTTTCGTCGGCAGGACAAGCACAAAGTGTTTTGTGGATTGAACACACTGGTGCCTGTGATCAAGCGCCTTCCACAGATTGCAGAGACAAGTATTCTGGGCGGAGTTCGATTGATTTTGGCGTTGTTTCGATCGCTCGGGCGTGTGGATCGGGAGCTGTCTTGGGAATTGTTGACGTTTTTGAGGGAACAATTGACGAGTTTGCATCCGTTGTCGTTGTCGAAGGTTTGGAAGGAGGAGGAACAAGAGAAGGAGAAGAAATTCTCTTGTTATTCTTTTCGATATTTCCCTCTCTTTTTCCTTCTTTCCTTGATTCTTTTTCTTTTTCTTTCTGATTTTGTTCGTCTTTTTACTCTTTCCTACGCTTCCGGTTCTTCTTTCCCGTTCTCTCTCTTGTCCCTGTTTCTTTTTTCGACCCTTTCCACATTAGTATTCCTCTGTCCCACTCTTTTTCATGCTCCTTTCTTCTTTCTCGTCATGTATTTCTCTCTTTTCTCCTTCTCGCCTCTCTTCTTCACTTCTCTTGACCATTCACTTCTCCGTGCGTGCTGGCTCTCATTTTTTATTTGACCTTCTTGGAGATGCGTGCCCCATCTTCTCTTCTCTGTTATTTTCTCTTCCTCTTGTCTCTCTCTTCCTCTTTTTCTTTTCTCTCTTTCTCTTTTTTTCTCTTCATTTTTCTCTTTGCCCTTTCTCGCTGTACTTATAGACCTTTCTCTTCCTGTTTAACGCGACTCTGCTATTACACCTTTCTGTTCTCACTTGTTTCTTTGATCGTTTCTTTCTCCTCTCTCTCGTTTCTCTTCCTCTTCTCTTTCAGTTCTCTCTTAATTTACCTTGTGCTTTCTCCTCCTTTCTCGTGCGTCTTTTTTCTCGACATCCTTTCTTCACTTTCTGTCTCACATTTTCTTCGCATCTCCCCTCCCCTTGCGCAGAACGCAACATTGCCTGCCCCTCACCTCTGCAAGATTGGCTTGGACGCAATTCGTGATTATCTGTTGGCAATTTGCAAGGAGCACCCATCGTCTAGGTTTTCACTTCTGCTTCTTTGCCTTTTGTGTTCTTCACTCTTCTTCTCCTGCATTGGGATTTTCTTTTCTCTTTTTCATTTCCCTGTTCCGCTCGTGATCTCATTTCTGTTCCTGTCCCTCTTTCACTCTCACGCTCTCTTTATCTCTTGTGCTCTCTTTTTCTCTTTGCTCTCTCTCTCTCTCTCTTTTTTTCTTTCCTTTTTCTTTCCTTCTCGATCTGCCTCTCTCTCTTTCACTCTTTTTCTCTCTCTCTCTCTCTCTCTCTCTCTCTCTCTCTCTCTCTCTCTCTCTCTCTCTCTCTCTCTCTCTACCCTTCAAACACAACAGAGAGGCCCTGGAAGCCATGAGTTTGCTCACCGGTCTGGCTCTCAATCGTGCCTCGGTCAAAGAAATTCTGAACATTATTTGCCTGCTGTTGAACGGCATGGATGGCAACATGGCCTCGCATTTGGCCGAACTGCACGTGGCACAGTTTTTGGAGCACTTTGCTCCGTTGCGCTGTGAGCTTCCTCTCTGCAGTTTTGGCGAAACGGCCCGTGTCGGTGCGTACAGGAGATTGAATCAGAAAGAGCATGCGTACTTCTCACGATAATACTCTCTCTCTCTCTCTCTCTCTCTCTCTCTCTCTCTCTCTCTCTTTCTCTCTCTGTGTTGTCGCTGTCGGTACCACAGATGCTGTGGCCTGGCCTGGCACTCAGCAGTTAGGCGACTTGGGTGTCTACAGCCTGGCATGTGATGGCGAATACCTGTACTTGCACGGAAAGATGGGTTTGATGAAGGTCGGCACAGGATTGCATGGGACGGAAAAGAGTTGAGAGCTTCCTTCCTCTTCTTTTTCTTCTTTTTCTCAATTCGATTCGGAGCAGCTATTGTGGCGCACATTCCCGACTACATGACGAGTTCTCGGAGCTCTCTCGGTGTGTTTGGCGAGCACTTGTTGTTGCGATCGAGTGATTGCGTGCCCAGTGCGATTGTGTTGTTGGATGTGGACACTTTGAAGGTCTTTCTTAGTTTTTTTTATTTCTCTGTTTCGCTTTCTCGTTTTCTACCTCTCTTTTTCCCGGTGCTTGTTCTCCGATCTCTCCGTTCTTTCCTTCCCTTATGTTTTACTTTGTTTTGCTCTCTCACGCACCTCTATTTCTCTGTTTACTGTTTCTCTGCCTCGCTGTCTCTCTCGTTCTATCTTTTTTCTTTCTTTCTTCTTTCTTTCCTCTTTCCTCTTTCTTCTTTCTTCTTTCCAGCCTTTCTTTCTTTCTTATTTGTTTGCTTCTTTTTGTCTTTTTTTGTTACTTTCATTCTTCCTTCTTCCTTTTTTCTTTCCTCTTTGTTTTTTCTTTCTTTGTTTTCCTTCTCTTTCTTGCTTTGTTCGTTCTTTCTTTGTTCTTTCTTTGTTTGTGCTTTCTTTCTTTGTTCGTTCTTTGTTCTTTCAGTCTTTGTTTTTTCTTACTTTTTTCTTTCGTTCTTCTGACATTTCTTTCCTTCTTTCCTTTTCTTCTTTCTTTCTTTTTTCTTCTTTCTTTCTTTCTCTTTTTCTCTCTTTCTTGTTTACGTTTTACATTTCTTCCTTGTGTTTTCTTCCATGTTTCTATCTTCTTTCTTCATTCTTTTTCCTTCTTTATTTTTTCCTTCGTTCCTTCCTTCTGTCCTCTCTGTTTCTTCTTAGTTTCTTTTTATGCTCCTGTCTTCTTTGTTTCTTCTTCTTTCTTCGTTTTTTCTTTCTTGTTTCTTTCTTTTCTCCTTTCATTGTTCTCTCTTTCTTTCTCCTTTCTTTCTTCTCTCTTTCTTCTTTCGTTCTTTCTTAGTTCTTTCTTCGCTTTTCTTTCTTTTCTCCTTTCTGTTTTCTCTCTTTCCTCTTTCTTTCTTACTAACTTCTTTCCATCTTCGTTCTTTCTTCTCTTTTCTTTCTTTTCTCCTTTCTCTCTTTCCTCCTTTCTTTCTTCTCTCCTTTCTTTCTTTCTTACTTCTTTCCTTCTTCGTTCTTTCTTCTCTTTTCTTTCTTT
>JAFLCL010000013.1 GCA_017303575.1 Deltaproteobacteria bacterium | reverse complement strand
CCGCTCCGCAGGGTCGAGACCGGTCGTGAAGGCGATCGTCCGCATCACGTCGCTCCGTCGCGCGCGATCGCGAGCGCGGCGCGCGTGGTGGGCAGGCGCAGACGGCTCCACTCGATCATGCCGCCGCGCATCGAGACCACCTTCGTGAAGCCCATGCCCTCGAGCTGGAGCGCGGCCTTGCCCGAGCGGCCGCCCGAGCGACACACCACGATCACGGGCGCCTCGCGGCTCCAGGCGGCGGCCGCGCTGGTGACCGTGGCGAGCGGTACGTGCTCGATGCCTTCGACGTGACCGAGCTCCGACACGAGCTCGTCGGTCTCGCGCACGTCGATCAGCCTGCCCACGGTGCGGTTGGCGGCGACCCACTCCGGCGTGATCTCGGGAATGCCCGCGACGCTGCGCTCCACCGGAGCCCACCGCGGCCCCTCGGGGAGCTCGGCCGTCACCGAAAGATCCTTGAGGCCGAGGTGCAGATTCGCGGGGACGGCCACGTCGATCTTCTTCGGATACGCGAGCTGGAGACGGCTCATGATCTCGACGAACTCGGTCACGGTCTTGCCGCCGCCCAAGCGGGGATTGAGGCGCGTCTCCTCCTCGACGCTCGTCACCGTTCTGCCCTTGTAGTCGTGGCCTGGATAGAGGAGGCACGCGCTCGGCAGCGAGAAGATCTTCTCGTGGACGGAGCGATAGAGCGTGCTCGCGTCGCCCTGCTGGAAGTCGGTTCGACCCGAGCCGCGGATGAGGAGCGCGTCGCCGGTGAAGGCCATGGAGTGATCGGCCAGCACGAAGGTCACGCACCCGTTCGTGTGGCCTGGCGTCTCGCGCGCCTCGAGGGCGTAGCGGCCGAAGGCGATGTGATCGCCGTCTTTCACGTAGACGTCGGCGATGCCGACACCCGCGCGCTCCGCGAGGACCGTCTCGCAGCCGGTCTTGTCGCGCAGCGTGCCGAGGGCCGTCACGTGATCAGCGTGGACGTGCGTGTCGAGCGCGTAGCGCAGCGTGAGGCCGAGCTCGCGGATCAGCGTGAGGTCGCGCTCCACGTTCTCGAGCACGGGATCGATGATCACTGCGTCGCGGCTCACCTCGTCGGCGAGGAGGTAGGTGTAGGTCGAAGACTCGAGATCGAAGAGCTGGCGGAACCACATGGGGCGACTCCAGAGGGCGCTCGCTCAGCGCGTCGGCGTGCGGTTGGGCTCGGGCGGTGTGCGCGGAGGGTTAGCAGCGGCCGTGCCGACCCGAGACTCGATGCGGCCCGTCGCCCAGGAGCTCGCGAGCATCGCGAGGACGAACCCCGACACGCTGATACCTCCGCCTGGCAGGCTCGTGATCGCGGGACCCGGGCAGTAGCCCCCGACGCCCCACCCGAGACCGAAGATCGCGGCTCCGAGCAAGAGCTTCGCGTCGATGTCCCTGCGCGTCGGGATCTGGAACGCAGCGGCGAGCACCGGCGAGGGCCGACCCTTCACGAGCCAGTAGGCGACCATGTGCACGAGCACGGCGCCGCCCATCACGAACACGAGCGTGGGGTCCCACGCGCCGGTGAAGTCGAGGAACGCGCGCACCTTGTCGGGGGAGGTCATTCCACCCACGACGAGGCCCGCGCCGAAGAGAAGACCCGACGCGAGCGCGACGACGGAGAACGCGAGCGGGCGCTCGATCGAGCTCGACTCGCTCACCTCTCCACTCCGACGGAGAAGCCTCGCGTCGCCAGCACCGCGAGCGCGCCGGTCGCGATGAACGTCAGCGTCGCAGCCAGCGAGCGCCCCGACATGCGGCTCAAGCCACATACCCCGTGACCGCTCGTGCAGCCGTTGCCCAGGCGCGTGCCGACACCCACGAGCACCCCGGCGACGACGGCCACCGCGAGGCCGGGAGCGCCGCCGCCGCTCGCGGGAAGGACCGCCGTCGCAGCCAGTCCACCGAGCACGAGGCCGGCGACGAAGAGCGCGCGCCAGACCAGCTCGATGCCACGCACGGGCTGCATCAACGCGTTGAGGACGCCGCTGATCCCGGTGACCCGCCCGTTGAGGACGAGGAGCAGCGAGGCGCTGAGACCGATGAGCGCGCCTCCGACGGCACCTCGCACCATCCATGTGACATCCATGCGGCGCGCCCCTCAGCAGCACCCGTGCCACGCTGCATGTGTTGCGCACGCGGTGGACGCGGTGCCACGCACGTGCTGTCGTTCGCTCCGATGTTTCATGTCGATGCAACACATGTTTCGGTGTGATGCACGAGGACGGGCACCGGGCGCGCTACGAGTGGCCACGGGCGCGCGGCTCGTTGGCGCGAGGCTTGAAGGGTGGAGCTGGTGATCGCCATCGCCGCCGCCCTCGCCCTCTTCATCGGCCTCGCCCTCGGCTTGCTGGGAGGAGGCGGCTCCATCCTCACGCTGCCCATCCTCCGCTACGTGCTGGGCATGGAGGCGCACGACGCGATCGCGGTGTCGCTGCTCGTCGTCGGCACGACGAGCACCGCCGCGATGATCCCGCACGCGCGAAGGGGGCGCGTTCGTTGGCGCACCGGCATCGTCTTCGGCCTGGCCGGGATGGTCGGTGCGTTCGGTGCCGGCCGTGTGGCGCACTACATCCCGAGCTCGGTGCTCCTGGGCCTCTTCGGTCTGATGATGATGGTCACCGCGCTCGCGATGATGCGGGGACGCAAGGTCGCCCCCGCGAGCGCGAGCGGCCCCGCGCCTGCGACGGACGCTCCGCCCGCGCGAGCGAGCGACGGGGATCTGCCGATCGCCAAGGTGCTCGGCGAGGGCCTCGTCGTCGGCGCGGTCACGGGCCTCGTCGGTGCGGGCGGTGGGTTCCTCGTCGTGCCCGCGCTCGTCCTCCTCGGAGGCCTCTCCATGGAGGTCGCGGTGGGCACCTCGCTCGTCGTGATCGCGATGAAGTCGTTCGCCGGATTCGCGGGCTACCTCGGGCACGCGCACATCGACTGGACCATCGCCGGGGTGGTGTCGGCCTCCGCGGTCGTCGGCAGCCTCGGCGGTGGCGCGCTCGCCAGCAAGGTCTCCCCCGACGGTCTGCGCAAGGGCTTCGCGTGGTTCGTGGTGGCGATGGCCTTCTTCATCCTCGGCCAGGAGATCCCGCGCGCGCTCGACGTCGAGCCGCCGATGGTGTGGGTGCTCGCCGGCACCGCGCTCGGGGTCGCGCTCGTGGCCGGGCTCGCGCAGCTCCTCAGGCACTTCGGTCGCGCGGGTCGCGACGAGCCGACGGCCTCGGCTACAGTCGGACATGGCCCGACGTGAAACAACGCGGAACAACGTTGCGACGCCGCCGATCTCGCTGAGCGCGGCGCTGCTCTCGGGGGCGCTGAGCAAGCTCGGGGGCGCCGTCTTGGTGCTCGACCGCGAGCTGGTCGTGCGCGCAGGCTCGCGCGACGCAGAGGTCCTGCTCGGCACGCGCAACGTCCTCGGCATGCGCGGCGTCGACCTGCTCTGCGGCGATCGCCTGGAGCGCCCCGTCGCGCAAGCCCTGGCCCGAGGCGAGGCCGTGATCGCGACGGTCGTGCGGCCGAGGGTGGACGGCTCGCTCCAGCACCTCTTCGTGCGCGCGCATCCGATCGAGCCCGCGGATGCGGGCGCGAGCCCGGGCTTCGTCCTCACCCTCGAGGAGGTCGACCCCAGCATCACCGGCGACGCACCGGAGGTCCTCGAAGGCATCGCGACGCGCAGCCCGCGCATGAAACACCTGTTTCGTGTGATGAAACGCGCGGCGGTGCGCGACGCGACGATCCTCGTCCGGGGCGAGAGCGGCGTCGGCAAGGAGCTCGTCGCCCAGGCGATCCACACGCTCTCGACGCGGAGCAAGGGACCGTTCCGGGCCATCAATTGCGCGGCGCTCCCTCCGGCGCTGCTCGAGAGCGAGCTGTTCGGGCACAAGCGGGGTGCGTTCACCGGCGCTGTGCGCGATCACGACGGCTTCTTCCGCGCGGCGCACAAGGGCACGCTCTTCCTCGACGAGATCGCAGAGCTGCCGATCGAGCTCCAGGCCAAGCTGCTGCGCGTGCTCGAGACGCGTACCGTCACGCCCGTCGGCTCGCGCGACACGATCCCCGTCGACGTACGGATCGTGGCGGCCACGCACCGCTCACTCCGGGCCCTCGTCACCGAGGGTCGGTTTCGCGCCGATCTGATGTACCGCCTCCGCGTGGTGCCGCTCCGAATCCCTCCCCTTCGCGAGCGCCCCGAGGACATCCCCTTCCTCGCGGCGCGCCTGCTCGAGGACCTGCAGGCGGGAGGTGCGGCGCGTCCCGACGGAGTCGTGTCGACGATCGACGCCGAGGCACAGCGCGCGATGCGCAACCACCCGTGGCCCGGCAACGTCCGCGAGCTCCGCAACGCGCTCGAGTACGCGCTCGTCGTGGGCGAGCGCGACGTGATCGGCGTGGCCGATCTGCCCGACGAGATCGTGCACGGGGAGACGGCCGAGCCCGGCCCCGCGAGCCTTCCGGACCTCGCGGGTCGCACCGTCCGCGAGGAGAGCGCCGCCGACACAGCCGAGCGAGCGCGCATCGTTCGAGCGCTCTCGGCGAGCGCCGGTCACCTGGGACGTGCGGCGCTCGCGCTCGGCGTGAGCCGCACCACGCTGTGGCGTCACATGAAGCGTCTCGGCGTCGAAGACGCCTCCTGAGTGGCTCGCGCGAGCGAGGAGGAGCGACGAGCGACGCGACGCACCGTGCGGTCGGTGTCGTCGCGCATGGGTCGGACCCTCGCTCGTCGCCTCAGGGGTTGGTCGGGCTCGCGGTCAGCGTGCCGTCTTGCGAGAGGGCGAAGATCTTCACGGGCTCGGTGCGGGAGAGCGTCACGTTCATCGACACGCGTCGCTCCTCGGGGGTGCCGGGGGCGAGCAGCACGACGAGCGTGCAGGTCTGATCGCGGAGGTTCTCGCGATCGCTGCGGATCAGCTCGAGCTCGGAGAGCTGCCTGAACATCGTGGTCGTCGTGTCCTCAGCCGAGTCCGCACGACATCACTCGGCAGCTTCGGAGTCGGCGGCCGAGACGTCTCCGTGCTCGTATGCGAGACGGCAGAGATCCGCGACGGGCACCACGCGCTGCATGGAACGACCCACGAATCCGCCGAAGCGAAACGAACGCGAGAGGCGGTGATCGCTTCGGGCGCAGGCAAGGAGACCAGGCGACGCAGACGCGCCGAGATCGATCAGGGCTCGAACCGTCGCATCCGCGACGAGCGCATCACTGGGCTCCTCTTCGCCCCAGAAAAGGGTGCCGTAGTCGCGCTGGTCGACAGCCACATCCTCGAGCCGAGCGATCAAGGTCTCGACCTCGTCGGATTCCGCCGCTCTCGATGTGGCAGTCGCACGTCGGTCGAGATCGAGCAGCACGGAGGTCGTCGTCACGAGCATCTCCGACAGCGGAACGCCTTGAGTGTCAGCGATGTCGAAGATTCGTCGGACCCACCGCGCGTGGTGACGCGCGCTGATGTCTCGCCCCTGGTGGAAATCGATCTGCACACGCGTGGCGAGGGCATCGACCCACTCGAGCGCCATTCGGAGAAACAACGAGTCGACCCCAGACGCTGACGAGTGCAGCTCGCCCGCGAGGTCGCTTCGGCCGCGCGCTGTCAGCGGGAGCCCCGCCGCCAATGGTGGACACCGCTCGAATGCACGCGCGCGTCGATGTTCCTCGACGCGAACCAGTGCGCGGACGTGTGCCCCGACAGCATCCTCGCGCTCCGTCCAGCGACGCCCCCGTCGCGCCCGCCTGCTCCTCGCGAGGTCGTCTCGTCGGAGAGCTGCCAACGACTCGCACGCCCGGACGAGATCCTCACTCGGTCCCGACGCGAGCACTGGCCGCCATGTTCCACCGACCCATGCCCACGGCGCGCCGTCTGCCGCGGGCGTGACGAGCGCCCACCGATGCATGGCCTCGGAAGGTGCGGCGTAGAAGTGAACGTCGACCTCCACCTGACGCAGCTCCGCTCCCTCGAACGACGGATACCCGAGCGCATGCATGCGCCGGTAGGCCTCAGCCAACGTCGGGGGTAGCTGCGCGAGCGCTCGCTCGGTGACCTCCGTCGGCGGCGAGTCGGGGGGTAGCGCGTCGGCGTCCCTCGCGGGGTAGCGCTGCCACTCGCCGGTGATCGTCGGAAGCGTCGAGGACGCGCGCCGGCTCGCGCCGCAGCCGACGAGCAGAAGCATCGAGACGAGGAGGGTGCACCCGCAACGCACGTCACGAGGATGACGTGCGATCGAGGGGCGCGAGAAGGGGGTCAGGGGTTCGTCGGGCTCGCGGTCAGCGTGCCGTCTTGCGAGAGGGCGAAGATCTTCACCGGCTCGGTGCGGGAGAGCGTCACGTTCATCGACACGCGTCGCTCCTCGGGGGTGCCGGGGGCGAGCAGCACGACGAGCGTGCAGGTCTGATCGCGGAGGTTCTCGCGATCGCTGCGGATCAGCTGGAAGCGGTACTCGCCGTCCTCGCGCTCGCCCTCGCGCATCGCCACGAGGCCGTGGCTGACTGCGCCGAGATCCGCGGCCTCGAACGGGTCGAGCGGGTCGAACGTCGGGTGCCGCACGCGGAGCTGCACTGCGTCGTCGGGGTGATCGAAGGTGACCGCGACCAGCATCGCGGGAGGATCGCGGAGCACGCCGTTCTCGCGCATGCGCCTCCGCGCGTCGTTCCGCACCGCCTCGTCGTCCGCGGTCGCCGCGAGCTCGCTCAGTCGCAGCCAGCTCCAGAGGCGCGCGCTCGAGGCCGCGCCTGCGTCGTCACCCGGATCGGTGGACTCCGCGAGGCGCTGCTCGAGACGGAGCGCCTCGTCGACGCGGCCTGCACCCGCCGCGGCGCGCGCGAGCAAGAGCAGCACCTCGCCATCGTCGGGCCTGAGCACCGAGAGCGTGCGGTACTCGCGGTAGGCGTCGTCGTGCCAGCCGTGCGCGCGGTAGAGATCGCCCAGGCGCTGACGCGCCCACGGATCGAGCGGCGTGTGCTCGACGATCTCCGAGAACACACGACGCGCCTCGGCCTCGTCGTTCTGACGCAGCCAGAACTCGCCGACCTCGGTGCGCACCTTCGCGTCGCTGAGCGGATCGGCGCGCAGCTCGCGCGCGACACGACGCGCCTCGGGCAGCGCGCTCGTCTGCTCGAGCAGCGAGAGGAGTCGAAGACGCAGGTCGAGATCGTCGGGGGCGACCTCGAGCCATCGGCGCACCACACGCAGGCGCGCCTCGGGGCTCGAGGTGGACTGCCACAGACGCGCGAACACCAGCCACTCGACCTGAGGCTCGAGGCCGAGCACCTGACGCACGTAGCGCACCTGATCGGGCGTCGAGACGAAGCGGAGGATCACGCGGTGGAGGTACGCGCGCGCGGTGGGGTCGCCCGAGAGAGCGCGCACGAACGCGACCTTCTGCTCGAGCGACGCGAAGCGCGCGAGCGCGAGATCGAGCAGGGTGCGCCGCGCGCGCCACGTGGAGAGCTCGCACTGCGCGCGGGCCTGGCGGTAGATCGCGAGCACCCCGTCGAGGTTCGTGTACGTCGCCTCGAGTCGCTCTTGCCAGAGCTGACGTCGCACCTCGAGCGGTTGGCTCGAGGCCGTCGAGCACTCGCGACGTCCACCGAACTCGCGCTCCGCGACCTGGAACGAGAACGAGTGCGTGATCGTCACCGTCTCGCCTTCGGTGGCGGGGAACGCGAGGCCTCGCACCTCGGTGGCGACACAGTGCTCGACGTCACCATCGCCGAGGCTGCTCGAGCTCACGCGGCTCTCACGCACGGCGCCGTCGGGACCGACGGTGACCTCGACGGTGACGTCGCCGCGGAGGTCGGGGCGCACGATCGCACGGCGCTCGTAGCACTGACGCGGACCACGCTCGCCCTCGCGCAGCGTGCGGAGCGCGGCAGCGCGCGCGAGGCCTCCGTCTCCGCTGCTCGTGCTCGTCACGGTGCCCAGCGGTACGCGCGTCGACCACGTCGTCTCCGGTGCCACTGCGATCGCAGCGCGACCCTCCGACGGCATGCGACGTCGCCAGCCGTCCGCGTCGCCGCCGAGATCCATCGCGGGCACCGATGCGGAGCCGCCACCCAGGCTCCACGGCGTCGCGAGCGGATCGCGATCGAAGAGGCGCACGATGGGGATCGGGATCGTCGCCGAGCCGCCGAGCGCGAGGCTCGTCCACGGCGTGACGATGCCGAAGCGCAGGCCCAGATCCACGAGCGCCTCGCGTCCCGCGTCCGCGTCGATGAGCTCGCCCAGGCGCGACACCGCCCAGCGACGGCGCACGTCACCCTGATCGTCGAGCGTGCTCGAGACTGCGTTCATGGTGGTCTCGAACGGCTGACCATCGCGCATGCCGCGGATCGTGATCGTCTGCGGCAGCGCATCGTCCGCCTGTCGACCCACGAGGCGGAGGTGAGAGCCCACGGGGATCGTCAGCGGGCCGCGCGGATACACACGCTCCACGGCCTCGCCGAGGTCGACTGTCACGCCGCGCAGCGTCGGACGCGCGGCGTCCGCGAGCATCGCCATCACCGTGCGCGAGGCGCTCTCGCGATCGCGCACCTGCGTCGCGGCCTCGCCGAACACCGCGCGGAGGAGATCGACGTTGGCCGTCTCTCCGATCGCGAGGCCGAAGAAGCGCGGCGGCGCATCGATCGACGCGAGCACCGCGCGGATCGCCGTGGCGTCGAGCGCGCCCGTCGTGGGCAGCGCATCACCCAGATAGAGCACCGCGCCGCGCGGTCGTCCCGCGACCACGCTCGCGGCCTCGCGCAGCGCCTGCCCCAGATCGGTCGCGCCACCGAGATCCACGCGCGCGATCGAGCCGAGCATCGCCTCGCGCGTCGCGTCGTTCGCCGCCGCGAGCGCTTCGTCTCCGCCTTCGGGCACGTGCGCACGAACGTCCGCGAGGCGCAGCGTCACGCGATCGTCGGGCGCGAGCTGCCGCAGCACCGACTCGATCACCGCGCGCGCGATCTCGAGATCCTCGGGATCGGTCGCGCCCGAGACGTCGAGGAGCAAGACGAGCTCGAGCGGTGTCGCCACGGGCGCGGCGTCCTCGGAGACCCCGAGCGACTCCGTGGGGATGTCGAACAGCGCGTAGGCCTCGCGACCCTCGGCGGGCGTGTCCTCGAGACGACCGACACCCGAGCCGATCGTGTAGATGCGCGCGCCTTCACGCGCGGGCTCCGACGGACCGTCGTAGAGATCGAGCACGAAGTCCGCGTGCGGACGCGCGTCCGACTGACGCAGGACGACGTGTCCGTTCTCCGTCACCGCGCCCATGCCCGCGCGCGTGGGGCCCACACCAGCGCCGCTGAGATCGACGTCGAGCACGAGCTCCGAGAGCAGCGGCGGCTCGCCGTCACCGCGCATCGGATAGACGTACGTCCGCTTGTTGCCGACGCGATCGAGCCACTCCGTGTAGCGCACGCGCACAGCGACACTTCCGCCGGGCGCGATCGGATGGATGCGCGCGCGCAGGCGCTCGGGGCCGTCGTACGCGAGGCGCGCCTCCTGGAGCTCGGCGCCCATCCACGAGAGCGTGTAGCCAGCGCCCAGACCAACCGCGGCCGGCGTCGCCACCTCGTAGCCGTAGCCGCGATCGACCTCGAAGCTCTGCACGATCGCGCCGCGCGGGATGCGGATGGACCATTCGCCCTCGAGGCTGTCGGAGCGCGCGTTGAAGAACGTCTGGGTGACCTGGGTGGTCGCGAGGTCGCCGCTGATCCCCACACGCACGTCGTGGCTGCGGATCGGGAGCGGCGTGCGCGCGACGCCGATCTCGTCGAGGCGCCGGCCCGCGAGCACGCCGATCGGCTCGATGGTGCGCAGGCGTGTGCGCGCAGGATCGGCCAGACCGCCGGTCCAGTCGTCCCACATCGCCTCGGGCGCGAGCGCGGGCGCCTGGCCTGCGCTCGAGGTGAGCGACTCGCCCTGCGCGACGGTTCCGTCGGCGCCGTCGCCCGTGAAGCCGAGGGCTGTGTAGGCGACCTCACCCGAGCCGACGTAGACGCGCGTGGCGCCTTCGACGATGGCGACAGCGAGCGTCGCGTCGTGCGCGACGAGGTGGAGCGTGGCGGTGTCGATCACGGTCTGATCGCTCTGTGAGGCGTCGATCCACACGCGACCCGCGTCGAGCTGGAGGCGCCCGAGCTCGACCACCGCGGAAGCACCTCGATCGAGGAGCACCCACGCGCCCGAGTCGAGCGAGAGCGCGCCGCGACCGTCCGACCCCGTCGCGACGGTCGCCCCCGTCTCCACCCGCGCGCGGCCCGAGACTGTCTCGCTCGAGCCCTCGCGCGTGAGCGTCATCGCGCCACGCACGATGTCCGCCGTCGCGACGGTGGGCTGCGGCGTGGTCGGCGGCGGGCTCGCGCCGCTGCACCCGGCGAGCAGCACGATCGCCGAGAAGACACCCAGACGCAGCGAACGCGGGCTCATCGTGCACCTCGATTCGGCGTGCGTACCGAGGGTGCGTCGTCGTTCTCGCGCAGCGCCTCGGCGCTCGGCGCCGCCGCCGCGAACACGCGACCGGTGATGGTCCACGCGAAGGCGCGGTGCTCGGCGTCGAACGTGAGCGGCACGATCTCGATCTGCTCGTCGGCCTGTCCTTCGTTCCACACCACGACGAGCCGTGCCTCGATCGCTCCGAGCCGATCGCGCACGTCACGCCGCACCTCGACGCGGTACGGCAGCTCTTCTTGCTCGGCCACGTCGAACGCCTCGATGCCGAGCTCGGAGTAGAGATCGTCGGGGCGGCTCAGCGAGAGCCCGGGGTGCGACGTCCACAACGAGACGTTCGCGTCGGGGTGCGACCACACGAGCGACACGCGCATGGCCTGCGCGTTCCTCATCACGCCGCTTCGACGCATCCGCATCAAGAGCGCGTCGAGGTCGTCTTGTGCGTTGCGGGTGCGCGCGTCCTTGCGGAGCTCGGCGAAGCGCACGCTCGACCACAGCATCGCGGTGCGCGCGACGCCCTCGATCGCACCGCGCTCGCTCGTCTCCATCACGCGCTGCTCGAGCCGCAGCGCCTCGTCGATGCGGCCTGCGCCCGCGGCCGCCTGCGCGAGCAGCAAGAGGGCGGTCGGATCGTCGGGACGGATCGAGACGAGCGTCTCGTACTGACGGTACGCGTCCTCGTACCAACCGTGCGCGCGGTAGAGGTCGCCCAGGCGACGACGCGCGAGCTCGTCCATCGGCTGGAACTCGACGATCTCCGAGAACGTGCGGCGCGCTTCGTCGGGCAGGCCCAGGCGGAGGTAGAGCTCGCCGATCGCCGTGCGCACGCCCGGATCCGCGAGCGGATCGGTGCGGAGACGCTCCGCGAGACGGCGCGCCTCGGGCACCCGACCCTGCGCCTCGAGCTCTTCGAGCAGGCGAAGACGGAGCTCGAAGCTGCCGGGCGTCTGCACGACGAGCTGGCGGAGCGCACGAAGACGCGCGGCCGGTGTGCCCGCCCGCGCGAGCACCTGCTCGACGAGCGACCAGTCGATGCCGCTCGAGAGCCCGAACGCGTTGCGAACGAGACGAAGGTCGTCCGCCGTGCGCACGCGACGAAGGATCGCGCTGCGGAAGAAGCCGCGCGCCGAGGCATCGGGGAGGTACGAGTAGAGCTCGACCATGCGCGGAAGCGAGCCCGCGCGATCGAGCAGTGCCTCGAGGAACACACGGCGATCGCGGCTCGTCGCGATCTCGCAGCGACGCGCAGCCTCGCGGTAGGTCTCGACCCAGCTGCCCACGTAGTCGGTCTGTCCGAGGCGCTCGGTCCAGAGCGCGCGACGATCGTCGAGCGAGGTGCGCGATGCGTCGCTGCAGCGCTGACGCTGGTGCGACGCGGTCGTCGTCACCGTCGTCGTGATGGTCGTGCGTGTGGTCGTGCTCCGCTCGAAGTCGTCGAAGCCATCGGCGAGGTTCGCGCGCAGCTCCGCGTTCTCACCGCGGTCCCCGCGACGGTTCTGTTCCTCGGTCTGCATCTGAGCGAGCCGCGCTGGGCCCCGCGCTGCGGTGTCGGGGGAGGGCGGCGCCGGGCGTGTGCGCTGCACGCGTCCCGAGGGCGCGCTCGATCCCGTCGTCGTTCCGTCGTTCGATCCGAGCGCGCCCGCGAGCAGGTCGTCGACGGAAGACGGGTCCGCCGCGGCCGCTTCGCCGCCCGTGGCACCGCCTGCGTGCGCCCTCCCACCACCGCCGGAGCCCGCGCGACGCAGGCCACCGAAGTCGCCCTCGCTGGGAGAAGGCTCGGGCGCGACGACCGACGGAGGCATCACGGGCGCGGTGGTGGACGTCCCAGCCGGCTGGCCCGCCAGGACGGGCTCGGAGGGCGCAGCCTCCTCGGCCTCGGCCTCCGTACCCCAATACCCAGGCGCTTCCACGGGGGCCGAGGCCGGCGCGACCTGCCCTTGATCACTGGACGAGCTCGGCCCGAGCCACTCCGGCATCTCGGGCTCCGAGCCTGCGGAGAAGCAGCATCCCGTGAGCGCGAGCGGCCCGAGCGCGATCGTCAGCGCGGCCTCCGCGAGCGTCTCGCCCGCGCTCGCTTCCTCTTCGGGCATGCGCCATCGCGGATCGAGCAGCGGCACGTGCATGAGCTCGTTCGTGAGCGCGCCGTACATGCCGCTCGACATCTCGCGCGCCGAAGGCACGTAGTAGCTGGTGTACGGCGTGATGAGGCCGCAGCGCGTGCCGAGCTCCGCGATCTCCTCGCGGCTCGCGCCACCGAGGAGGAGCTGACGCAGACGCTCGTTCGCCCATCGAAGACGCAGATCCGCGGCCTCGTCGGTGCGCCGCGTGTCCAGCGTGATCGTCTGCTCGAAGGGCTCACCGCGACGAAGACCGCGCACAGTCACGCTGCCCGGCGTCTCGTCACGCACACGACCGACCACGTCGATCACGTCACCTCGCGCGACGTCCACGGGCACGCGCGGGAACGCGTTGTCGATGCCCGTTCCGAGCTCGACCGTCACGCGCTGGAGGATCGGACGGCTCACGTGCGCGAGGATGCGCAGCGTCGCCTCGGCGGCGCTCTCGCGCTCCTCGACACGCACCGCCAAGCCGCCACCGCGCGCGAGCGCCGCGAGCAGATCGAGGTTCGCGTCGCGCCCCACGCCGACCGCATACAAGCGCACCGGTCGGGGCAGCTCGAGCAGGTGCTCGACGAGACCTTCGGCGCCCAGCTCGCCGACCGTCGGCGCTCCGTCACCGACGTAGATCACCGCGCCCTGACGCGTCGGATCGAGCAGCGCGGCAGCCTGTGCGATCGAGGCGCCGAGATCCGTCGCGCCCCCTGCCGGCGCGCGGGCGAGACCGTCGAGCAGCGCGTCCAGCCGTGCAGGCGTCGCGGGCCCGAGCTGCGTCGCGTCCTCGCCCTCGACGAGCCCGCGGATCGCGAGATCGGCCGACACGATGCTGACGCGATCGCCGGGTCCGAGGTGCCGCGTGATCGCCTCGACCACGCTGCGACCGAGCTCGAGTCGGCCGCGATCGGTGCCCGCCGAGACGTCGGCCACGACCACCAGATCGATCCCCGACGAGGCAGCGCTCTCGCCCTCGAACACCGCGTCCGGAAGTCGCAGCGGCAGGTAGAAGTAGTCGCGCTCGTCGGCCTCTCCCACGATCACACGCGAGCCCGGCGCGCGACGCGGCGCTTGGTGCGCGGCACGGTACGCGTGCTGTCCGCTCTCGCGTGGCGTGAGCTCGAGCACGAGATCGGCGCGCGGACGAAAGTCCGATCGTCGTAGCTCGACGCGCCCCGGGTTGGTCGCCGAGGGCGACACGATCGCGCCCATGCCTGCACGCACGTGCGTGGCCTCCGCGCGCGACACGTCGGCCACGAACGACAGCTCCTGCACGTGCGGCGCGCGTCCACCCTCGCCCATCGCGTAGCGGTAGAGACGCGGCTGTCCTTCGGCCGCGGGCCTCAGCCACTCGGCGTAGCGGATCGCGATGCGACGCACCTCGCCCGGCGCGATCGGATAGATGCGCGCGCGGTAGCTGCCGGGGCTGTCCCACGCGAGCAGCGCCGGATCGTCGGTCGATCCCCGGTACACCTGGGCCTCGTACGCGGCGCGCGCCTGCGCCTCTTCGCGCACGAAGCCATCGACCATCTGTCCGTTGCGATCCACGGCGAAGCGCTGGAGCACGGCGCCTTCGGGCACGCGCACGCGGTAGAGGCCCTCGACCGTCTCGCTCGCGGGGTTGAAGAATTCCTCTTCGACCTCGGTGACCGCGAGCTCGCCGACGATCGACACGGTCACATCCAGCCGTCGGATCGAGAGCGGCCAGCGCGCCTGGCCCACCTCGTCCGGCACGCGCGCCTCGAGCACGCCCATGCCCGGCGCGAACGCCTCGCTCGGGCCCGTCGTGAAGAGACCGCCGGTCCAGTCGGCGAACAACGTCTCGGGTCGCACGCTCGGCGCCGTGCCTGTCGTGAGCGTCAGGAGCTCGCCCGCCCGCGCGACGCCGCGCTCACCGCCGCCGCCCACGTACGCGACCTCGCCGCGCACGACGTACACCTCGAGCCCGCGATCGCTCATCGTCGCGGAGATCGACGCGCTCGCGAGTCGCAACGAGCCAGCGCTCGTCTCGAGCGCGAGCGGGTCTCCCTCGCCTGCCTCGATCAGCGCACGACCACCCTCGAGCCGCACGCTGCTCGCGTCGAGCACCGTCGCGCGCGCGCCTTGATCGAGGAGCAACGAGGGCCCCGCGTCGAGCACCAGCCTCGCGAGCCCGCCCCCGCTCGCCTCGCTCCCGGCCTCGACGTTCACGACGTCGTTCGCCGCCACGCGCCCGATCGCGGCGACGCTCGTCTCGCCCACCGTCGCGTGTCCGCGCACGGGCGTGACCGACGCGAGCGAGCCCTCGGCGACGCTCGCCGTGCTCGTTCCCTCTCCCGCGCCGCAGCCCGGATGCGAGAGGCCCGTCGCGCCCACGGTCAGCCACGACAACAGCAGCCAGAGCCTGGCTCGATTCGATCGAGCGTTCGTGATCGTCATGAATCTCCTGAAAAGCCGCGCCGCGCGAGGAGCCTACACGGAGTCCACGCGAGTCCGGGCCGTACGTCGGACCGACGTACGCCGGGCGAGTTCCGTCTCTTCCCTCCGCGACGTGCCGCTAGAATGCTCGCCGCGCATGAGCGACACCGGCACGAGCACCCTGCCCCGCATCCGACTCGCACGACCCGCGCTCGACGCGCGTGAGCTCGCCGTGATCGGCAGCGTGCTCGAGAGCGGGATGCTGGTCTCGGGCGCGAGGGTCGAGCGCTTCGAGCAGGTGGTGCGCGAGCGCGTGGGACGCGCGCATGCGATCGCCGTCGCGAACGGTACCGCTGCGCTGGAGCTCGCCATGCGGGCCTTGGACCTCGGCGGGCACGAAGTCTTGGTGCCGGCGTTGACGTGGCCGAGCCCGGCCCACGCCGCCGCGCTGTCGGGCGCGAAGGTCGCGCTGATCGACGTCGATCCGAGCGAGTGGAACCTCGCGGTCGCCAGCACGCTCGCGCGAATTCGCCCTGAAACGAGGGCGATCGTCGCGATCGATCAGTTCGGTGTGCCCGCGCGCGTGAGAGAGCTCGAGGCTGGGCTCGCAGCCCGCGGTCGCTCGGACGTCGTCGTCATCGAGGACGCTGCGTGTGCGATCGGCTCGACGCTGCGCGACGCGGGCGGAGGTGAACGTGCGTGCGGTGCGTTCGGCGTGGTCAGCACCTTGTCGTTCCATCCACGCAAGGTCGTGACGACCGGCGAAGGCGGCATGATCCTCACCGACGACGCGTCGCTCGCGGCGCGCCTGCGCACCCTGCGAAATCACGGACAGCGCGAGGTCGGCGTCTTCGTGGAGGCAGGCCCCAACCAGCGGCTCACCGAGATGCAGGCCGCGATGGGCCTCGTCCAGATCGAGAAGCTCGACGAGATCCTCGCGCGACGCCGGGCGATCGCGGCGCGCTACCGCGAGGGCCTCGCAGACCTGCCGCTCGCGCTCCAGGCGCATCCCGAAGGCAGCGTCGTCAACGAGCAGACCTTCGGCGCGAGCCTGACCCGCGGAGACACCCACACGCGCGACCGCCTCGTGTCGCTCGCGAGCGAAGCGAACGTGGAGCTCGGCAAGCTCAGCTACGACCTCACGTCGCTCGCGAGCCTCGATCGCTTCGCGCCCCACGAGGACGCGCCCGTCACGCGCGATCGGGTGGCGCGAGGCTTCGCCCTGCCGCTCCACACGGCGATGAGCGACTCGGACGTGGAGCGTGTCCTCGCGACCGTGCGAGCATCGACCGAGAGAGCGCTGACATGACCGATCCGAAGAGCACCGACACGGCGCCGCTCGTGCGCGTCGAGAACCTCGAGAAGACGTTCCAGATCGGCTTCTTCCGGAAGAAGGTCGAAGCCGTGCGAGGCGTCAGCTTCGAGGTGAGACCGGGTGAGATCTTCGGCGTGCTCGGCCCCAACGGCGCGGGCAAGACCACGACGATCAAGATGCTGCTGGGGCTCATCTTTCCTACGAAGGGGACGCTCTCGCTCTTCGGCCAGGCGCGGCCCGAGCCGGAGGTGATGAAGCGGCTCGGCTACCTCCCCGAGAATCCGTACGTCTACCAGTACCTCAAGGCGCACGAGTTCCTCGATCTCTGCGGCCGCCTGTGCGGGATCCCAGCGAACGAGCGCAAGAAGAAGAGCGACGCGATCCTCGAGCGCGTCGGCCTCACGCACGCGATCGACCGTCCGATCGGCCGCTTCTCGAAGGGCATGACCCAGCGCATCGGCCTCGCGCAGGCGCTGCTCCACGACCCCGAGCTGTTGATCCTCGACGAGCCGATGAGCGGCCTCGACCCCATCGGTCGCAAGCAGGTGCGCGACTTGATCGTCGAGGAGCGCAAGCGGGGCAAGACGGTCCTCTTCACGAGCCACATCCTCTCGGACGTCGAGCTCCTGTGTGATCGCGTCGCGATCTTCCACCGCGGCAAGGTGACCGCGTACGGCGCGCTGACGGACCTCTTGAAGCCCGAGGTCCGTCGCACCGAGATCGAGCTCGAGAGCACGAGCGAGGCCCTCGAGACGGAGCTCGAGGCGATCGGAGCGACGATCGTGCGAGAAGCACACCGCGGCAGGGCCGAACGACTGCGCGTGACGATGCCCGGCGAAGAAGGCGCCAAGCGTGTGCTCGCGCTCGCGCTCGCCAAGGACGCGCGCATCGTCGAGGTGCACGAGACGCGCGAGACGCTCGAGGATCTGTTCCTTCGCGACAGCAACCTCGCGACGCAGAAGGAAGACGCTCACCCCTGAGCGGTGCAGGGCTGCGATGATCGAGCACCGCATCTCGGTGAAGAACAACTGCTCGCTCTCGATCTCGCGCGATGGATCGCAGGTCGGGTGCGGCAGCCGCGATGGAACGCTGCGCGTCTTCTCGTTCGAGACGGGCAAGCTCCGGAAGCGCGTGAAGCTGTCAGGCGAGCGCTCGCTCACGTGGGTGCTGTCGAGCGAGCTCCGCGGTGACCTCGCCGCTGCGAGCGCCTACGGCGTAGTGCACACGATCGATCTCGGAAGCGGCGCCGTGATCCTCACGACGCGAGGGATGATCGATGCAGGCGGCATCACGTTCTCCGACGACGGATCGATCTGGCACGGCGGCTGGGCGCTCACGCGGTGCGACCCGAGCACGCGCACCTCGCGAACGATCGGAGCGGGGCGAGCCGTGCTGCAGGTGGCGACGCGCGGTGACGACGTCGCGGCGCTCACGGCGGCGACTGATCTCGTCGACGACACGCCCGTGGCCGTATCGCTCGAGCTCCACCGGGGCGGCGCAATCCACACGATGGCGTTGCCCGAGCTGCTCTGGCGCGTGAAGCCGAACGGCATCCTGCGCAGCCCGCGCCTCTTCTTCGGCGAGCACGGCATCGTCGTCGCCCGGCCCGCCGCGGAGTACGTGGGCTTCGACGAGGCGCGCGCCCGCTACCAGGGCCGTCCGTGTCCCGCGAAGCAGCCGATCGTGCGCGTCGAGGGATCGGTGCTCGTCTTCTCCACGGAGCTCGACGCGCCGCGCGGGCTCGCCTGGCCCGGAGGCATCGAGCCCGCGCAGATCGCGGAGACGCAGCATGGCCTCGTCGGCTTTCGATCCGACGACAAGATCGCGATCCTGCCGCTCGACGGCGGCGCGCCCTCGACTCACCGCAGCCGCTGGGGTCTGACGAACCGGCACGTCGTCGCCTCGCACGACGGCTCGCGCTTCGCCGCGCTCTACAAGAACAAGGACGGCGTGATCTGGCTCGGCCCCCGCGAGTCCGTGCTCGGCGAGCCGATCGACGACGCGTGGGACCCGAGCGACCTCGTGCCCTCGTTCACGTAGCGATCAGAAGCGGTAGCCGATGCGGGCCGAGGCGCCGAAGCTCACCGCGCCGGGGCCGTTCGAGAGGTAGCCGAGCTCGGGCAGCGAGACCTCGATCGAGAGGTGCTCGACGGGCATGAAGCTCGCGATCGCCGAGACGCGACCCACGAAGCCCGCGTCCTGCGGGCCCGTGAACAGGAAGTTCACGCCGAGCTCGATCGACGCGCCGAGGTGGATGGGCGCTGTGAACGGCGTGAGCTGGTAGCTCGCGCCCACGAGGATGCCGAGGCCCGAGGTTCCGCCGAGGAGGATGTCGATGCCGCCGCGCAGCTCGAGACCGCCCGTGCCCGAGAGCGCGTGGCCGACGCGCGCCTGGATCATCCCGATCCCGATCGCGCCGGTCGGTGGACGCACCGCGCCACCGGAAGGCTGAGGACCGCTGGTGCCCACGGGGACGAGGCCACCGCCGAGCGCACCGATCATGATCACCGTCGCGCCGTCGCTGCCGAGCTGCGGACGGCGGTCCCACGCGCTCGCTTCGTTCGCGCGACGCTCTTCCTCTTCGCGACGTGCCTGCTCGGCCGCGTCCTGCTCGCGCCGCGCTTCTTCTTCGGCGCGTCGAGCCGCCTCTTCTTCCGCGAGACGGCGCGCCTCCGCGTCCGCTTGCGCCGCCGCATCGCGCGCTGCCTGCGCCTCGGCCTCACGACGCGCGGCCTCTTCGGCCTCGCGACGCGCACGATCCTCGTCGGACTCGATGCCCGAGAGACGCAGCGCGTCGTCGCCCAGACCTTCCGGACGCAGCATCGATCGCAAGACATCGTCGAGGCGCGCGGGCTCTTCGGCGCGCATCACGTTCACGAGGAGCTCCTCGACGCGCCCGTCGTGACCGACCACGAGGTGGAGACGGTACTGCCCCGGCATCGGCTCGATGCTCGCGACCACCACGTAGCGCGCCTGCGCGGAGGTGCCGATGCCCTCCATCTGCGCCGACGTCGTCGGACGCGCGGCCGTGATCCCGCCCGGCGTGGGCGCGCGCGAGTGACCGACCCGACGGATCGAGGCCTCGAGCGCGTCCTCGACCTCGTCGAGCGCGTCGTGATCGGCATCGCCCGCGACGGGATAGAGCACCACACGATCGGCGCGTGCCGACGACGGCATCACCCACAGACCGGCGAGGAGAGCGAGAACCAGCGTTGACGCTCCGAGCTGCGATCGAGAACGAGCCATCACGAAAGCGGCCTCCAGCGAGGGTGTTCAGGCCCTCGCGATGCGCTGAGCAATCCACGAGCCAGCGGTCGAGAGCCGCCGTTGTACCACCGTGCTCCGCGCTCGGCCGCCTTCGCTCGAGGCTCGACCCAACTTCCCAGCAGCTCGCACGTCGAAGGCGCAATGCTCACGCCGAAGCTCGCAGCGCCGCTCGTCTCACGTGCCCTCCACCGCACCCGTCGCGCCCGCGCGAGCCGCCTCGTGATCGCCGCCGCGCTCGCCCTCGGATGGCTCGTGACCACGGGCGAGGCCGTCGATGCGCGCGCGATGATGGTCGAGATGCCACCGCCCATCCCGCCCTTCGACGCGCGCATCCACGGCGCGGCCGTCTCGCGCGACGCGGGCCCGCCTCCGATCAGCGGAGGCACGCTGCTCGCCCTGCGCGACGAGCGCTTGCTCGTGGCGGACCCCGACACCGATCGCGTGATGATCGTCGCGACGAACGGCGAGCCGCGCGTCGCGCTCGAGCTGCGCGAGGCCGCGCACAGCGAGCCGGGACGTGCGATCGAGGATGGAGAAGGTCGCGTGCACGTGGTGCTGCGCGGATCGGGTCAAGTGCTCTCGTTCGATCCGCGCGCGAGCCGCATCGAGGACGCGAACGTCACGCGACGCGCGGTGTGCAGCATGCCGCGGGGCATCGGCTTCGATCGCACCAGCGATCGCCTGATCGTCGCGTGTCGCGGCGGTGAGCTCGTGTTCCTGCCCTCTCGCGGCGAGGGCGCGGCGCGCACCACGCGCCTCGATGCCGACCTGCGCGACGTCGTCGTCACCGACGATCGTGTGGTGGTCACTCGCTTCCGCAGCGCCGAGGCGTTGATCGTCGATCGCACCGACGGCCACGTGATCTCGCGTCGCAACGCACCGAGCGTGAACGACGGCACCGGCAACGCGAGCGCAGCCGTCGCGTGGCGCGCGATCGCGCTGCCCACGGGTGAGATCGCGATGCTCCATCAGCGCGAGCGCGACGACGAGGTGATCCCCGCGCCCGGCGGCTACGGCGGCTTCGGCGGCTGCGACGGCATCGTGAAGAGCACGCTCTCGATCGTGAGCGGCGACCAGATCCGCACCGGCCCCACCCTCGCGGCCGCGACGCTGCCCGTCGACGTCGCCGCGCGCGTGACGAACGGACAGCTCGCGTCGCTCGCGGTCGTCGCGGCGGGCAACCAGAACGGCGATCACTCGGTGTTCGTGGTGTCCTCGCCCGAGCTCGCGGGCGCACCGTGTACGTCGGGCTCGTTCGTCTCGACGCAGCACGCGCTCACGAACGCCGTCGCCGTGGGCTTCCTCGCCGATGGTCGCCTCGCTGTGCAGACGCGCGCGCCCTCGCGCGTCGTGCTCGTGACGCTCGAGCAAGGCAGCTCACGCGAGCTCGCGCTCGGCGGCGAGGACACGTTCGACACCGGGCACACGATCTTCCACGCGGCGGGCGGCGGCCACATCGCGTGCGCGTCGTGTCATCCCGAGGGCGGCGAGGACGGACACGTGTGGCGCTTCTCCGGCCTCGGCGCGCGCCGCACGCCCGCCCTGCACGACGCAGCGGGCACCGCACCGTTCCACTGGCAGGGCGATCTCGCGAGCATGGAGGCGCTCGTGAACGAGGTGTTCGTCGGACGCATGAACGGCGTCGCCCTCCAGCCCACGCACGTCGCAGCGCTCGAGGGCTGGCTCGGTCACGTGCCGAGGCCGAGCGCGCACACGGCGACGAGCGAGGCGAGCGTCGCGCGAGGCCGCACGATCTTCGAGGGCAGCGGAGGCTGCGTCGCGTGTCACTCGGGCGCGCACCTCTCGGACAACCAGAGCCACGACGTCGGCACCGGTCAGGCGTTCCAGACGCCCACGCTGCGCGGCCTCACCCATCGCGTGCCGCTCATGCACGACGGCTGCGCGCGCACGCTGCGTGATCGTTTCACCCCGACGTGCGGTGGTGAGCGTCACGGCGCCGCGGTCGAGGGCGAGTCCCTCGACGACTTGATCGCCTACCTCGAGTCTCTCTGACGAGGTCGGGCCCCCGACTCGAGGCCGGAGGCGCAGACAACTCAGTTGCCGACCGCCCGCTGGGCGAGCCATCGAGATGAAACCCAGTGGACGGGTCACGCGGGCGGGGGCCTCCGCTCCGCGTGTCGTCTCCGCGCCGACGCTGCGCTGCGACCCCCGCCCGCGCGCCCCTCGCGGTGTCTTTCTCATCAGGGACCGAGAAACAATCGGCGCTTTCTGGGGAGCCAGCCGGCGGGGGCGAAGCCCCCTTGAGGCGCGAGGGATGGAGGAGCGAAGCGACGAAGGACCGATGGGGGTGCGGGGGTCGGGCCCCGCATCGAGCGCCGGAGGCGCGGGAAACTCAATGGTGGTGGCCGCCGGGGCCGTGCACGTGGCCGTGCGTGCGCTCTTCGTCCGTGGGCTCGCGCACGCCGACGACCTCGACGGAGAAGTGGAGACGCTCACCCGCGAGCGGGTGGTTCGCGTCGCACGTGATGAGATCGACGCCGTCGGGACCGGGCTTGATCGCCGTGACGTGCAGCTGCATCAGCTCGCCGTTCGGCGTCTCGACGACGAACGACGCGCCGACCTCGAGCGGTGCGTCGGGCGGGAAGGCGTTGCGGGGCACGTCCTGCACGCCGCGCGGATCGCGCATGCCGTAGCCATCGCCCGGATCGACGACGACCTCGAGCTTGTCGCCGGGCTTGCGGCCCGTGAGCTTGCGCTCGAGGCCCGGCACGATGTTGTGCGCGCCGTGGAGGTACGCGAGCGGCTCGTCGGGCGCAGAGCTGTCGAGCAGCTCGCCTGCGTCGTTCTTGAGCGTGTAGTTGACGCTCACCACCTTGCCGTCCTCGATCATCGCTCGCTCCTCGGTTCTGCGCGTCGCGCCCAACGCGCGAACGGCGCCGCGTTAGCACGGGCGCGGGCCGCTGCGAAAGGCGCTCGACATCCATTCGATCCGGCCGCGGCGCAGCTCGACACACCTCGTGCTCTCGGATCGCCCATGACTGAACGGAATTCGCGATCACGACCCGGCACGACCGCTGGCACGGCCACTGCTGAGAGGGCCGCCATGCGCTTGGTTTCGTCTCCCTTCCTTCCGTGGCTCGTGATCACCGCCTTCTTCGTGGCTGCGTCGTTCGTGGTGGGCTGCAGCTGCGGCGACTCGCACGTGCGAGACCTCGACGCCGCGGTGCTCGACGGTGGCGGTGACGGTCACGACGCGCCGATCGCGATGGGCGATGCTGGCTGCAGCGGCACCGGACCGAGCATGTGCGTGGTCTGCGGCGGCGATGCGTTCTATCCGCCGACGTGTGTAGGCAGTACGTGGATGTGCCCGATCGGGACGACGCCCGCGGAGCTCTGTCCCCCGACGTGCCTGGGCCCGCCGCCGGGACCCGACTGTCGCTGCGACTTCGCCGGCCCCACGCCGCGATGGGAGTGCGAGCCTGCGCCGGGCCCCGCACCGTGCCCGGCCGTGCGACGTGTGGGCGCTGCATGCCCGCTCGAGGGCCAGGTGTGCGGCGACTCGTGCTGCGACACGGCGGCGATCTGCCGGCTCGGCGCGTGGGTCGAGGGCCCCGTCGCCGACTGCGCCGTGTGCAGCTCGTACGCGTGCGGACCGGGCAGCTGCCGTGCGGACCAGGCGTGCGCCAGCTTCGGCTGCCCCGGCGACGAGACGTGTCTCCCCATCGCCGACGACTGCGAGGGCTGCGAGTGCTTCGCCCATACCCCGGACGTGACCTGCGAAGAGCGCGACGGACACCTCTATCTGTATGGCGGTGACTGCGCCTGACTCGCGCCGAGGCACGCGGGCGCGCACGCGGGCGTGTGCGCCGAACGATCGCGGATCGCCCACGTTTCTGGGCATTTCGTGATGCGACGCGCCCGGCACGTGCGCTGCAATCGCGGCGGGCATGCAGCGACGACTCCTCTTGTGCGTTCCTCTGGTCTCTCTCGCCGCGTGTGATCCGCCGCCGACGTCGATGGATCCCGATGCAGCCGTCGTCGATCACGACGCGCCCGGATCGATGGGCGATCCCGATGCGCCTGGATCGATGGGTGATCCCGATGCGTTCGTGCCCTCGAGCGGATGCCCCGCGCTCGACGCCGACGATCCCACGCAGATCGCCGTCGGCCGCAACTCGGGCGGCGACACCGTGATCGACGAGGACACGACGTGGGACGCCGCACACACCTACTTCGTGCTCGGCTCGCTCGACGTGCAGGGCGTCACGCTCACGCTCGAGGCCGGCACGCACGTGTGCCTCGACGCGGCTGGTGGCTCACCCCCGACGATCGACCTCCGCGAGGGCTCGAGCGGCAGCCAGAGCCGGCTCGTCGTGAGCGGCACGGCGTCCTCGCCCGTCGTCTTCGAGCCGGCCGTGGAGGGCAGCGAGTGGAACTCGATCACGCTCTCGTCGGCGTCCACCGCGAGCCTCTCGCACCTCACGCTGATCGGCGGCGGGGCAGGCGGCGCGGGCGCGCTGCGTGTCGACGCGAACTACGCCGAGCTCCTCGACGCGCACGATGTCCACCTCGTGGGCACCGCGGGCATGATGCTCTCGCTGCGCAACGCGGGCCTCGCGGAGGACGCGTCGATCTACCTCGACGCGCAGGATCCGAGCGTGCCCGACGCCGCGATGGACGCGACGACGATCGGCGTGAGCACGCTGAACGCCGACACGATCCACTTCGGCGCGTCGCTGCCCGCGGCTGCGCGTGTGGTGCGCATGGCGAACGGCGACATCACCACCGACACGACCATCCCGGGCGATCTGGGCGTCGCGTTCCTCTTCCGCGACGACGTGCTCGTCCAGCGCGAGAGCAGCACGAGCCCGATCCCCACGCTCACGATCGAGGCCGGCGCGGAGCTGCGCTTCGACGGAACGTCGCTCGTCGTCGGCAGCACGTCGGGCATGGACGACGCGGGCAACCTCGTGGCGATCGGCACCGCCGAGGCGCCCATCCGCTTCGGCAGCGCGTCCGAGGCGCCGGCCGCAGGCGACTGGGTAGGCCTCTTCCTCGTGGCGGGCTCGTTCGAGCCCGAGGTCACCGCGCTCGCTCACATCGTGGTCGCGGACGCGGGTCGCGATCTCGGCGGCTCGAGCGCGGTGCTCCACTGCGCGAGCCTGCCCACGCCCGTGCTCGGCGCGATCCGCCTGCGCGGCAACGGCTTCGAGGACTACGAAGGCCCCGCGATGACCGACGTCACGATCGAGCGCTCCGCGGGTGACGGCGTCTCGTTCGCGTGCTCGGCCTCGAGCTGTCTCCTCACGGACTACACGAGCGAGCTGACCGGCACCGACATCGCCGGCGAGCTCGTGCGCGAGCGCGACTGCCCCTGATCGCTTCGAGGATCGCGACTACGGCGCCGCGACCTCGAACGACCCGACGGTGAGGCCGATGTCGGCCTCGCACGTCTTGTTCACGCTGCCGCTCGCCGCGCCGGTGCGCTCGATCTGCGCGCTGAACGAGAGATCACGCGGCAGCGGGCAGGCTGGCGTGTAGGTGCCCTCGATGCTGCCCACGGGCAGCGTGCTCAGCACGAACCACGCGTCGAGGAAGCCGAAGTCGTTCTTGCGGAGGTACGCGTGGATACCTTCGTCGAAGGCACCGTCCGCCGTCTGCCACTCGAGCACGACCTCCATGTCGATGGCCGCGCGATCCTCGGCCTCGAGGCGACACACCGCGAAGCCGCCCGCGTACGCGATGCGCAGCGAGAGCGTCGTGTCCGCGCGCGTCTCGGGATAGGTCTCGCGCATGCGCTCGTAGAGGAACGGCGCCTCGATCGTGTCGAAGGGAAGCTCCGCGAGCACGTTGCCTGCGGTGAAGCCCGCGCGCGGGCCGCAGCCCTCGTTCAGGTCCTCGAGGAGGATCGCGCCCTCTTCGCGCGCGCCCTCGCACGTGCGACGCGTGCACGCGATGCCGCTCGGCGCGCACACACACTCGTTGCAGCCGTCCCCGAGATCGAACGTCTCGCCGTAGTCGTAGTCGCTGCCCTCGAAGTCACACGTGGTGAACGGCGGCGCGCACGTGCGCTCGGTGCAGGTCTCGACGCCGTCGGCGCCGCACTCGCAGAAGTTGCAGTGGTCCGCGAGCGGGTAGCGCTCACCAGCCCCGTGCGAGACGAGACAGCTCGGCGCGTCGGGCGTGAGCGGCGCGTCGCTGCCGACGTCCGTGCCCTCGCCGGTGTCGCGGCCCGCGTCGTCCTCTCTCGCATCGGTCTCCACGAACGCGTCGGGCGTGACCGCTGCGTCGGGCGTCGGTGAGGTCTCGCACGCGCAGGCGGTGAGGAGGAGACACGAGAGAGAAAGAGAAGAAAGGCGATGGCGCATGACGCGGAGGATAGAGCGGCGCGAGACGATGTGCCGGTCGCCGCGGGCACCGTGTTAGCGTGCGAATCCGATGTCCGAGGCCGCCGAGATCCCGTCCCCCGCGAGGCCGAGCGCGCCCTTCAGCCCCTCGGTGAAGCTCGCGGTGATCGTCGCCGCGCTCGGCTACCTCGTCGACATCTACGACCTGATCCTCTTCGGCGTCGTGAGGCGCGACAGCTTGCTCTCCATCGGCGTGGCCGAGGCCGACGTGCTCGTCGTCGGCGTGCGCCTGCTCAACTACCAGATGACGGGGATGCTGGTCGGCGGCGTGCTGTGGGGCATCCTCGGCGACAAGCGCGGTCGGCTCAGCGTGCTCTTCGGGTCGATCCTCATGTACTCGCTCGCGAACATCGCGAACGGCTTCGTGACGGACGTCGAGACCTACGCGTGGCTGCGTCTCATCGCGGGCATCGGCCTCGCGGGCGAGCTCGGCGCAGGCATCACGCTCGTCTCCGAGATGATGCCCGCCGACAAGCGCGGCATCGGCACGACGATCATCGCGGGCGTGGGGATCTGCGGCGCGTTGCTCGCGGCAGGGGTCGCGACCGTCGTGCAGTGGAACTACGCGTACTGGCTCGGCGGCATCATGGGCCTCCTGCTCCTCGCGCTGCGCGTGGGTGTGCTCGAGTCCGGCATCTTCCAGAAGACCAAAGAGAGCGGCGTCACCCGCGGCAACTTCTTCGCCCTCTTCACGAACCGGCGCCGCGCGCTCCGCTACGTGTGCGTGATCCTCTGCGGCATGCCGGTGTGGTTCGCGATCGGCCTGCTCGCCAGCCTCGCCGAAGAGATCGCAGGTCCCACGGGCTTGGGGCTCTCGCCCGCGCCCACTGCGCGCATCGCGCTCTTGTTCGCGTACCTGGGTCTGGCGATCGGCGACTTCGGCAGCGGGTGGATCAGTCAGGTCTTGAAGAGCCGCAAGCGTGTGCTGTTCGCGTTCGTCGGCTTCAACGCCGTCGCGATCGCTGCGTACGCGACGCTCGGCGCGAGCTCGATCCACGCCTTCTACGCGTGTGTGCTCGTGCTCGGGATCACGAACGGCTACTGGGCGGTGTTCGTCACCGTCGCGGCCGAGCAGTTCGGCACGAACCTCCGCGCGACGGCGACCACCACCGCCCCGAACTTCGTGCGAGGATCCGTCGTCCCGATGAACCTCGCCTTCCTCGCGCTCAAGCCCAGCCTCGGCGTCCTCGGCGCCGCGCTCGCGGTGGGCGCCGTCGTGGTGGTCGTCGCGTTCGTCGCGATCTTCGGGATCGAAGAGACGTTCGGCAAACCGATGGACTTCGTCGAGGACGAGGGCCGCGCATGAAGAAGCGCCTCGGCTCACGCGACGACGAGACCCCGCCCGAGGGCGTCCCTCACGAGGGAGCGAGGTCGAGCTACGAAAGCGGCATCGGTTTCCGGTACGATGGCCCGGTTCCGATGAGCGCCCCCGACGATCCGGCGGGGCGAGGCCCAGCGGCCGCGTCACCGTCCGAGCCGAGCGGCGCACCCGCCAGCGTGCCGCCCAGGCCGTCTGCTCCGCTGCTGATCGCAGCGGTGGCGCAGCGCGACCAGTTCCGGCTGCTGTTCGACGAGGCCGCGGTCGGCATGCTGCTGCGCACGACGGACGGACGCCTCGTGCGGGTGAACGAAGCGTTCGCCACACTGCTCGGCTATCGCACCGACGAGCTCTTCGGAAAGAACCTCTCGGAGCTGCTCGTCGCCGAGGACGCGACCATCCACGCCGAGTCCTCGCGCGTCCTGCGCGAGAGCCTCGACAGCGGCGAGCACGGCGGAGCGCACGTCGTCGAGAAGCGCCTCGTGCGCATCGACGGCCGCGTCGTCACGTGTCGATCGGTGACGCGCATCGTGGTCGGAGAGCAGGGCGAGACGCTCGTGCTCAGCACGGTCGTCGACGAGAGCGAGCGCAAGGAGGTCGAGCGCCGCCTTCGCTACGAGGCCTTCCACGATCGCATGACGGGCCTGCCGAACCGCGCGCTCTTCCTCGATCGTCTGGGACAGGCGCTCCTGCGCGACGCGAGCGGCCACGTCGTGGTGGTGGGCCTCGATCGCCTGCGCTCGATCAACGAAGCGTTCGGACACTCGGTCGGTGATCGTGTGGTCGTCGAGGTCGCGCGGCGCCTCGTCGCAGCGGTCGGCCGCGGTGACACCGTCGCGCGCATCGGCGGCGACGAGTTCGCGGTGCTCGTCACGAGCGGCTGGGACGAAGCGACGCTCGACATCCTCAACGGCGCAGCGCGACCGGCGCTCCACCCCGACGGCCGCGAGCTCGTGCTCACCGCGTCGATGGGCGTGCGCGATCTGAAGGGCCTCGAGGCGCCCGAGCTGGTGCTCGGTGATGCGCTCCTCGCCCTGCAGCGCGCGAAGGAGCTCGGTCGCAACCGCACGATGGTCTACGAGCCGGGCCTGCGTGGGCGCGCGTCGCGCGTGGCGGCCATCGCGAGAAACCTCCGCGACGCCGTCGTCCGCAAGGAGATCGACGTCGAGTACCAGCCGATCCACCGCGCAGAAGATGGCCTCCTCACGGGCTTCGAGGCGCTCGTGCGCTGGCGTCGCAGCTCGCTCGGCGCTGTGCCGCCCACGGAGTTCGTGCCCGTCGCCGAAGAGCGCGGCCTGATCCAGCTGATCGGCGCCTACGTGCTCGGGGAGAGCCTCGTCCAGCTCGCGCGCTGGCGCGCCCTCACGGCGAACGCGCGCCACCTCACGATGAGCGTGAACCTCTCGCCCGTGCAGGCCCGCGACCCCGGCCACATGGAGCTCCTTCGGCACATGATCGCGGACTCGGGCGTGCCCGCCGATCGCGTGAAGGTGGAGATCACCGAGAGCGTGTTCGTCGATCTCACGAGCGAGATCGCCGACGGTCTCATCAAGCTCCGCAACGCGGGCGTGCAGCTCGTGCTCGACGACTTCGGCACCGGCTACTCGTCGCTCAATCACCTCCAGGCCCTCCCCTTCGATGGCCTCAAGGTCGATCGCAGCTTCGTCGTGCGCGCGATGGACGACCCGCGCAGCAAGAACCTCGTGCGCTCGATCGCGTCGCTCGCGCGCGGGCTCGACATGCACTCCACGGCCGAGGGCGTGGAGCTGGTCGAGCAGCGCACGTTCCTCTCCGAGGTGGGCTTCGACTACCTCCAGGGCTTCCTCTTCGGCCGCCCCACGCCGTGCGATCAGATCGACGCGATGGTGACGAAGAAGCCACGCGAATGAGCCGCGCAGTGGATCATCCGGGCCCGCGTGTGGGGCCCGTGCGACGCACGATCGGACGCGCCTGGCTGAAGGCGTTCGGCTGGACCATCGCCGACGAGATCCCGGTCGCGAAGAAGGCCGTGTTCGTCGCGGCACCGCACACCTCGAATTGGGATCTGCCCTTCACGCTCGCGATCGCGTGGTCGCTCGGCATGGACATCAGCTGGGCGGGCAAGACCTCGATCTTCAAGCCGCCGTTCGGCCGCCTCATGAAGGCCCTGGGCGGCGTGCCGATCGATCGCAGCAAGCGCGGCAACCAGGTCGACTCGATCGCCGACGCGATCAAGAACGCCGATCGCCTCTACCTCGTCATCGCGCCCTCGGGCACGCGCAGCAAGCGCGATCACTGGAAGAGCGGCTTCTACCGGATCGCCCAGGCCGCCGACGTGCCGATGATGATGGGCTTCCTCGACTACTCGAAGAAGCGCGGCGGCCTCGCGTTCACGATGCACCCGAGCGGCGACATCGCGAAGGACATGCAGACGATCCGCAGCTTCTACGAGAACGTGCGCGGCAAGTTCCCGGAGCGCGAGAGCACGCCTCGCCTCCGAGAAGAAGAAGAGTCGAAGTCCTGATCGAGGCCGGGGAGTGATGGTCACGCACGAACGATGGGTGTCTCTCCCGAGGCTCGACGAGCTACGTGGTCGACCGGCCCTGGGCAGGCCAAACGGACACGTCCGCATGCACGAGACGGTGGAGGTCGCTCGACGCATCAGAAGCGCACGCCGCCGGGGATGACCTCCAGCTCTGCGGAGCTGTGCTGAAACCAAAGCGAGCATCCGAGGAACCAGCTGAGCAAGAGGGTTGCGCCGCTCGAGATCCAGAGCGCCTGTTCCCACGTGTCGTCGAACATCTGCACGCCCGATGTGTCGACACCGGCCGCCCACCCGTTGCCCAATGGAACGGCCGCGGCCAGCGCGCCCGCGACGGGCCAGCCGAGGAGGAAGATGACCATTCCAGCCGTGCTCACGTCCCGGACGTTCCTGATCCTCACGCGCAGCGTAGACCCGTCGGGCGGATCGATGGGACGGAGCCAGAAGCGCCCGACGCCTTCGCGGTAGACCTCGAGCCGCAGCACACGCGACGGAAGTCTGGCGGCGCAGGGTGTGAAGCAGAGGTCGTGATGGTCCGCTTCGGTCCCGAGCGCGCGGTAGGTGTAGCCGCCCGCCTGATAGGTCTGCCATGCGGCGTGGGAGCCGACCTCCACCGAGACCAAGGTGGGAGCGTCGCTCTCGAATCGGAGCTCGCGATCTTGCGCCAACACGGGCGAGAGACCGGTGAGGAGGGTGAGGAGGGTGGAGGTGAGGAGGATCGTCGTACGCATGGCGCCGTCATCGGTCCCCCCTGCACTCTGTTTCGTACTTTCTTCGCCGTCCGTCGGCGCGTCGTCGGGGCGCGCAACGTCACCGGAGGCGACGCTCGGGTGGAGCGCGATCAGGCGCCGGCGCAGTCCTGCGAGAGCACGGCGCCGGTCGTGAGGTCGAGGAGCCAGCGTGTCGTCCAGTGCGTCGAGGCGCCGCGCGAATGCTCGGCCTCGGTGTCGACGACGACGCGCCCGCTGCGATCGACGCCTCGGATTCGCGTCGACTGGGATGGAAAGAACTCCCCAGGGCGGAGCGCGTACTCGAGCTCGGTGCGCCAGAGCTCTCGCCCGATCGCATCGAAGCGCACGACCGCGAGGAAACGATCGTCGGCGACCTCCACGAAGCGCAGCGCCTCGGGACCGCGCTGACACCCCGCATCGACACGCGTCCATGCGGGATCGAGGTTCGTCGGTACCACGCTCACGCGACGAACGTTTTCCGGTGTCGCGCGCCGCGTGCGGTCGACCTGCAGCGAAGCACTGTGCTCCGATCGACGCGCCACGGCGTCGTCACCTTCGTCCGTGACGACGACGCGACGCGATCCATCCGAGCAGCGCGAGGCAGAGCGCGAGCGCGTGGTGCGCCTCACCGCGCGCCACCGCGCGGCAGCCGCAGCCTCCGCTGTTCGTGCTCGCGCCTGCATCCACACCGCTCACGCGACCACCATCGACACCCGGCGGGATGAACGCGTCGGGCACGGGGCCTCCATCGACGCCTGGCGGGATTGCCGCGTCCGTCGTCGCGATCGTGCCCGCGTCGGCGCCGGTGCTCGGGCCTGCGTCCACGCCGGGCATCGGCGTGCCGAATTCCTTGAAGCCCTCGGTCGCGAGCCACACCGGCATGCCGCTCGACTCGCGCTCGTACGCGCCCACGTCGAGCATGCCGCTGCGCGCGCGCACGTCGAAGTCGTCGCTCACGGTCTGCGTGGCATCCGCGGCGTCGATCAGCGCCGAGCCCGATGGCGGATACACGCGCGCCATCATCGCCATCGCGCCGAGATCTGCCGCGACGCTCGTGCCCATGGTGAGGCCGCCGCTCGCGCCCTCGAGCGAGCCGAGGCCGACGTTGCCCACGACGACTGCGCTCGAGGCGCTCGTGATGCGAATGGCGCGCGCACCCTCGCAGTAGACCGCGTTGTTGGCGATCACCATGCCCGTAGCCGTGTCCAGGCTGCTCGCGCGGATGCACGAGTCTCCCGCGCCGAGCACGGAGTTGAAGAGGATCTGCACCTCGGTCGGCGTGTCCATGTTCGCCTGCACCGCGATGCCGCTGCCCGTCGCGCCGAGCACGACGTTGTTGCGGACGATCGCGCGACCCGTGACCTGGATGCCGTTGTCGTTCGAGCCCCACACGAGGTTGCGCTCGATGATGTTCGAGGTGCGACCCGCCATCGCCTCGAACGAGTAGAGCGTGATGCCCGGGTAGTTCGCGCGGACGACGACGTTGTCTCGGATCACGTTGCCCCAGCTGCCCTGCTTGATCTCGATCCCGTCGCCCTGCTCGCCGCCGAGGTCGTGGATGTAGTTGCGCTCGATCGTGCCGTCCGAGAACGCGCACGCGCCGCCGTTGCAGCCGAGGTAGAGGCCCTCGCCGGTACCGTTCGTGTCGTAGATCTCCGAGCTGCGGATCGTGACGTGATCGCAGCTCATGCCGCTCACGTTGCACGAGATGCCCACGTCGCCCGTGTCGTGCACGACGAGATCCTCGAGCGTCGCGAAGCGCACGTCGCTCATGCGGATGCCGTGGCTGCCGCCGGTGAGCTCGAAGCCGTGGAACGTGAAGTAGCTGCCGTGGAGGTTCATCAGGTTCTGACCGCCGTCGCGCGTGAGCACGGGGCGCGCTTCACCGCCCGCGGCGCGCACGACGATCGGCATGTCGGAGGTGCCCGCCCACGTGGCCTCCCAGCGCGAGCTCTGCGTGTAGGTCCCCGCGTGAACGATCACTTCGTCACCCGGCGCGAGATCTCGCAGGCGTGCCCAGAGATCCTCGCCTTCGCGGATCTCGTAGGTCTCTGCGCGTGCGCTCGACGCGAACAGACCGAACGACAGGAGCGCGACCGACGACGTGACGACCACGGGCTTCACGGACGAGAGCTTGGACATGCACGCGATGATAGTCGCGACGCCGCCCGACCTCGCCTGTCTTCAGCTCGCGTCAGACTGTCGAGGACCCAGCGTGCAGCGGCGCACGGCTCGTGATCACGATCGCGAGGGGCGCTTCGATCAACCGAGCGGACGGCACCGGTCTCGGTCACACGTGAGATCACTCGGACAGCACACGCCGCCGCAGAGTGGACGATCGCACTCGATGGGATAGCAGCCCCCGTTCGCGCAGAACTCGCCGGCGGGACAGGGGCTCGAGCACGGCGCCCCGCCGCACGCGCCGTCCACACACGTCTCGCCCACGGGGCAGGCGGTGCCCGCGCAGATCGTCCCGTCCGACAGCGTCGTCGTCGCGCCACACGCCAAGAACGAGGGGCAGGTCTCGATGCAGCGACCGTCGATGCAGTCGCCGACGTCGCAGTTCGTGCCCGTCGTGCCGCACGTCGTGCCCGCGCACGCTCCCGTCGCGAGGATCTCCACACCGCACGCGACGCTGGCGGGCCGCGGGCACGTGCAGCAGCGATCGTCGAGACACGACTCGTCGGGGCCCGTGCAGCGGGTCCCGCTGCCCCAACACGTCAGCCCCGGGCACACGTCCTCGAGCGCACGACCGCAGTCCATCGTGGAGGGCGAAGGGCACTGCGTGCCCATCCCGACGCACTCCTGGCCACAGACGAAGCCCACGCGGTCCGTGCACTGGGTCATCGCTGCGCGCGACTCACACGTCTCGGGGCACACGCAGGCACCGTCTCGACAGAACAGGCTGCCCTCGCAGTACGAGCCGACGCACGGTCGCTCGCACGACAGCATCCGTGTCTCGCCACATGGGATCGAGGCCGAGCATCCGAGGCACTGGCACGCGAAGAGGGGCGAGACGCGACCGCTCGGCGACGTGGAGAAGCCGCTCGACACGCATGCCTCGCCCGCCTCGCACGCGCCCGGACATCGACCACCACAGCCGTCGTCGTCACCGCAGCGAGAGCTCTCGGTGCACGTCGTCACACAGACGCACTCGTACCCCGGCACGGGCGTGCTCGAGCCGGGGCGCGGCGAGGGCCGCGTCGCTTCGCATCGGCTGTCCTCACACGTCCCGAAGCACGTACCACCGCATGCGTCGGAGCTGCCGCACGTCGCGCCGGGCGCACAGCGCGGGGTGCACACGCAGCGATCGCCCTCGCAGTGCTCGGTGCTCCCGCATTCCGACGAGCAGCGACAGGTTGCGACGCAGTCGCCGTTCGAGCAGCTCTCTCCTTCGGCGCACGTGACGCCAGCGCAGGGATTGGACGCACATCGCCCAGACACGCAGTGCTCGCCCTCCGCGCACGTCACGCTCGCGCACGGGTCCGACACGCTCGTGCGGGCTCGGCAGAGATCCGCGCAGACCGTGCCCACGTCGCAGCCGCCGCACGCGGTGTCGTCCGCGCGAGGCACGCAGGCGCGCACGGACGTCGAGCAGACGCCCTCGGCGCCGCAGCCCGTGTCGCAGAGCGCCCCCGGGTAGCAACCCGCGATGCACTCGCCACCGACGCACGACGTTCCATCCGCGCACCCCTCGGCGCAGGTCGGCGCCGCCTCGATGCACGCGTACGCGCAGAGCCGCCCATTGGCCGCCGCATCGTAGGCCCTGCGGCAGAGGCCGCCCTCGCACAGCGCGTTCGCGGGACACCCCTCGTCGCTCGTGCACCGCGTCCGACGAACCCGCATCGCGGCGTCGATCGTGGAGACGGTCGGGCTCGAGCATCCGAGGGCGGAGGCGAGGAGCGCCACGACTCCGACGATGGCCAGACGTGCGCGTGCGCCGCGCGCACCTCCGAGGCTCATGCGCGAGAGGATATCGCCAACCGTGCGCCCGACGCAGCGCGAGCGGCGACGAGGAAGAGGAGCGCGGGCGCCTTGCACGCCACGTCAGTCCCGCGAGGGGACGTACCAGTCCCAGCGGTTGGGCCGATCGAATGCGTTGATCGCGAGGCTCATCGAGACGTCGAGCGCGCGCACGTGGTGCCACCAGCCCACGGGGATGAAGAGCGCGTCGCCGGGCGAGAGCACGAAGTCGCGCACGTTCACGCTGCTCCACCACGGGAAGCGCTCGAGGTCGGGCGCCTCGGGATCGACGGCCGCGTACATCGAGCGCGCGCCGTCGAGCACGCCGATCTCGAGCGGCGCGATCATGCGGTAGCGCTTTCGTCCCACGACCTGACAGAAGAAGATGTTGCTCGTGTCGTGGTGGAGCGGCGTGACGGTCCCCGCAGGCCCGAGCCAGAACGCAGCGCCCTCGGACACGTCGTCGCGGAACAGGTCTCTCGGAAGGACGACGTCGTCGAGGAGGCCCGAGAGCACGTCACGCACGTTGCGGTTGCGCGCGATCATGTAGTGGTCGTTGGAGACGGGCTCGCGACGGATGCGCGCGACGTACTCACGCAGCGTCGAGGAGGTCTCGAGCTTCTTCGCGTCCACGTCGTAGTCGCGTCCGTAGGCTTCGCGGCCCGATGTGATCCGGATCTCAGCATCGCCGAAGCGCTGCTCGAGTGACGCGAGCGACCAGCGCTCCATCGCGGGCCAGCGCGTGACCACGTCGGTGAAGATCACGGGCACGCCGGGCGCCCAGTAGCGCTCGAAGAACGCGTCGCGTCCGGGCCAAGTCTGGCGCGGCACGTCGGTCGGTCGCGGCTGCGCGGCCCAACGCGCACGATCGAGCCGGGCGAACGTGCGAAGGCGCCGCGACTCGCGCGCGAACGGCAAGGCCGCTCGAAAGATCGGCGCGCTCGCGATCGAGCGCACGCGCTCGCGCGCCTCGCTCTCGTCCAGGCCTTCCTCGACGAGGCCCAGGACCACCTCGTCTTGCGACGCGCCGCGCAGGAGGTTCTCTGCGATCCAGCCCTCCCACGCGTCGGCGAGGCGAGGCCGCTCGCTCACGACTTGGGGGCCGGCATCGGAGGAGGAGGCGGCATCGGCGGCGGCGGCATCGGCGGCGGATCCATGGGAGGCGGCATCGGCGGGGGCATCGGCGCGATCACGCCCGCGTCTGGATCGTCCGCCGCGTCGAGCGGAGCCGGCATGGGCGGCATCGGGGGCGGATCCGCAGCGTCCACGGGCTCGAGCGAGCCATCGACCATCGGCACCATCGCCGCATCGACGCTCTCGAAGGACGAGTCGACCACCATCGGGCCATCACGCGGCGGCGTGCCCGTGTCCTCGGGAGGCGGCATCGGGGCGATGTTCCCGTCGATCCCTGCGTCGGACGCCGTGCCGTCGCCGCAGCCCGTCGCGCTGAGCGCGATCGCGACGCTCGCCGCGGCGAGACTGGAGGAGAACAAGGGCACGCGCGGCTTCGAGGTCAAGCGTGAGGTCATGCGCCTAGCCTACGAGGAAACGCCTCGCTCGGTCACGTCGGCTTCGTGGTCATGCCCTCAGGGCCGCGCTTGCGTGGGACGTGGCATCGGCGCAACGAGGTCGGCGTCCGGCTCGACCTCGGTGTCGAAGTAGATGGGCATGGGGGGTGGATCGGGGAACCGGACGTCCCGCTCGATCGCGGCATCGATCGGGGGTGGCATCGGAGGCAGCCCGGCCGCGTCCATTCGCGCAGCGTCGGTGGGGAGCGTGTCGAGGGTCCGCCCTCCGTCGTCGGTGCGCGCGCCCGCGTCCTCGAGCGCCGGCATCGGCGACACCGCGCCGTCGATGCCACCGTGATCGACGTCGGAACGAGCCCCGCACCCCGCGGTGCTCGCACTGATTGCAAGCGCAGCTGCGGCCACGCCCGAGGCGAACAGCGGGACGCCCGGCTTCGAGGTCAGCGTCCGCAGGCGCGATGGCGATGATCGTCTCGGCACCTTCGCAGCGTGGGGCGCGCTGCGTCGCGCGGCCGCTCCAAACACACTCAAAACGGCGCGCGCGAGGGAGCGCGCGAGGCCGAGTCGCTGGGCCGAGACGTTGCGACCGTGCACCGCCAGCGAGTCGTGTAGGGTTCTCCGCCATGACCGATCGCTACGACCTCGTCGTGCTCGGCGCGGGCCCGGCTGGCGAGAAGGGCGCCGTGCAGGCCGCGTACTTCGGCCATCGCGTGCTCGTCGTCGAGAAGGCGCTCGAGCCCGGCGGCGCGGCCGTGCACACCGGCACGCTGCCGAGCAAGACGCTGCGCGAGACGGCGCTCTATCTCTCGGGCTTTCGCGCGCGTGATCTCTACGGCATCGCGGTGGAGATGGAGGATCAGCACGCGGCGGTGCCGCGGCTCATCGCGCGCAAGGACGCGATCGCACGGAGCGAGAGCCGGCGCATCCGCGAGAACCTCGATCGCCACGGCGTCGAGCTCGTCCGTGGGCGCGCACGCTTCCTCGATCCGAACCGTCTCGAGATCGAGCAGGTCGATGGCTCGCGCCGCGAGGTCGAGACGCGCTTCACGCTGATCGCGACGGGCAGCTCGCCGCGCAACCCGCCCGACGTGCCGATCAGCGAGCCCGACGTCTACGACTCGGACGAGATCCTCGCGCTCGATCACCTCCCCGATCGCCTCGTCGTGCTCGGCGCGGGCGTCATCGGCTGCGAGTACGCGTGCATGTTCGCGGCGCTCGGCGTGAAGGTCACGCTCGTCGAGGCGCGCACGCAGTTCCTCTCGTTCCTCGATCACGAGATCGGCCAGTCGCTCGAGCGATCGATGCGCGAGCGCTTGAACATCGAGATCCGCAAGGGCCATCGCTGGGGCCGCATCCATCGCGACGCGGACGGCAAGCTCCGCTGCGATCTCGCCGACGGCTCGGTGCTCGTGTGCGAGAAGCTGCTCTTCGCCGCCGGACGGGTGGGCAACACCGAGGGCCTCGGACTCGAGAACGTCGGCCTCGGCGCGGACGAGCGCGGCGCCCTGAAGGTGGACGAGCGCTTCCGGACGAGCGTGCCGAGCATCTACGCGGCAGGCGATGTGATCGGCTTTCCCGCGCTCGCCTCCACGTCGATGGAGCAAGCGCGCGTGGCCGTCTGTCACGCGTTCGACATCGCCTACAAGAAGAACGTCGCGCGCATCTGGCCCTACGGCATCTACACGATCCCCGAGGTCAGCTGCGTCGGTCACACCGAGGAGAGCTGCAAGGCCGAGGGCATCCCGTACGTCGTCGGTCGCGCCCAGCACAAGGACAACGCGCGCGGCATGATCGCGGGCGATCACGAGGGGATGACGAAGCTCGTGGTCCACGCCGAGACCCGCGCGCTGCTCGGCGTGCACATCATCGGTGAGCGCGCCTCCGAGCAGGTGCACATCGGCCAAGCGGTCCTCCACGCAGGCGGGACCGTGGATGCGTTCATCGACATGGTCTTCAACTACCCGACGCTGTCCGAGGCCTACAAGTACGCCGCGTACGCAGCGCTCGGTGCGCTCGCACGCGCGAAGGAAGAGCGATGACGGAGCTCCACGATCTCAGCGCGCTCGAGCAGGCAGAGCGCATCCGCGGAGGGACGCTGAAGAGCGAGGAGCTCGTTCGTCACTACCTCGATCGCATCACGCGCCTCGACGGTCGCTACACGGCGTTCGTCCGCGTGATCAAGAACCGCGCGATCCTGGCGGCGAAGAACGCCGATCGATCGCGGGGTGCCGCGAGCAACGGCCCGTTCCACGGCGTGCCCACGGGCATCAAGGATCTCCACTTCGTGCGCGGCGTGATCAGCCGCAACGGCACGCGCGGTCTGCCGCCGGTGCCCGGTCCGATCGACGACTCGCTCGTCGCGACCATCAAGCGCGCCGGCTTCATCATCGTCGGCAAGACGACGACGTCGGAGCTCGCGCTCCTGCCCGTGGTGGAGCCCGACATCCACCCGCCCACGCGCAACCCGTGGAACGTGGAGCGTACGGCGGGTGGTTCGAGCGGCGGGGCGTCCGCGGCGATCGCTGCACGCATGCTCCCGATCGCGCCAGGCAGCGACGGTGCGGGCTCGATCCGCATCCCCGCCGCGTACTGCGGCCTCTTCGGCCACAAGCCCACGCGCGGCCGCGTCGCCAATCCGCACGCGGAGCTCGACGAGCTCGGCATGACCGCGATCGGCCCCATCGCGCGCACCGTCGAGGACGGCGCTGCGCTGCTCGACGTGCTGACGGGGCATCGCGTCGGTACCTCGGGCTCGTTCCTCACGATCGCTCGCACGCGCGCGCCGCGCATGAAGATCGGCCTCCTCACCCGATCGCCCCTCGGCAAGACCGACGCCGTGTGTGTCGAGGCCGCGGAGCAGGCATCGCGCGCGCTCGAGCGCGCGGGCCACCGCGTCGTGCCCATCGAAGGCGCGAAAGCATCGCTCAGCGAGTTCATGCCCATCTACCAGCGCTTGCTCGCGGCAGTGCCGGTGTTCTTCGAGTCGCGCCTCCAGCCCGTGACGCGCTGGTTCCGCGCGGAGGGTCGCAAGCACAGCGCGGAGGAGGCGCGTGCGCTTCACGAGGCGCTCACGAAGCGGTCGATCGAGGCGATGCTCGACTGCGACGTGGTGCTCACCCCGTCGACCGGGGTGATCGCGCCGCGCGTGCACGCGATGCGCGACCTGACGCCCGAGTTCCAGTTCCGCGAGCTCGCGCACCTCGGCGCGTTCACCGCCGCCGCGAACATCACGGGCGCCCCGGCCTCGAGCGTGCCGTGGTCCATCGTGGACGGCATGCCGACGGGCGTGCAGATCATCGGCCGTCCCGGCGAGGACGCGCGCGTGATCACGCTCGCGAAGGAGCTCGAGTCGATCCGCGGCGGCGTGTTCGAGCCGCCCGGCATCGCCTGACGACTCAGAACGCGAGGTACCGCGCCCGCATCGAGGGCGTGTGCTTCTCGATCGCCGCACGCAGCATGGGTCGCGGCATGTTCACGGCGTGTGCGTCCAGGAAGGCGTCGAGGCGCGGACCACCGGTCGCACGCAGCGCCCATCCCACGGCCTTCTGCACCAGCTCGTGGGGGTCGCCCGCCAGCAGCGCGGCGATCGCGAAGGTGTCGTCGAGCTGACCCCGGCGCACGAACGCGAAGGTCGCGACGATCGCCGTGCGTCGCTCGAACGGCTGCTTCGATCGCGCGAGCTGCGTGAGGAACGCGCGATCGCGATCGACGAGGTGCGCGCCGAGCACCTGGTGCGCGGCGAGATCGACGAGATCCCAGTCGTCGATGCGATCGTGACGGCGGAGGTAGAGGTCGAAGAGCGCCTGCTTCCGCTCGGGCGTCGTGCCCTTCGCCGCGTACTGCTTGGCCATCACGCTCATCGCGCCCGCGCGCGCCTCGTGCACGTCGCTCTCCATGAGCCGCTCGATCTCACGCGGCTCCATCGCGACGAACGCCTTCGCGAGCTCGAACACGGTGCCCATGCGGACGCCGAGGAACACGTCGCCCTCACGCCGCGTGGCGAGCGGGAAGAAGCGCACGTACTTGATTCGCTCGGCCTCCGTTGCGTTCGCCTCGAGCCGCGCCAGAAAAGCCGTCGCCGTCGGTGACGCCGGCCTCGCCTCCTTCTCGGCGCGAGCACGTCCCGCGGGCTTGGCGACCTTCGTCGACTGCGCCTTCATCGCTGCGCGTCTCGACGTCGTCTCGGGTGCGGTCTTCCTCGCGGCCATCATTCTCCTCACTCACTCGCGGGCTGGGCCCATGGATCGCTCGACAACCACGCCTTCCCGGACCGTTGGTGCGACGCGGAGCGCGGGCTAGGCTGCGCGCCATCATGACCGACGCTGTCATCCTCGATGGTCTCCGCAGTCCCTTCGGCAAGCACCGCGGTGCGCTCTCGCCCGTGCGGCCCGACGATCTCGGCGCGCACGTCATCAGGGCGCTGCTCGATCGCAATCCCGTCGCGAAGAGCGCCGTCGAAGAGGTGATCTTCGGGTGCGCGAACCAAGCGGGCGAGGACAACCGCAACGTCGCGCGCATGGCGCTCTTGCTCGCGGGCCTTCCCTACGAGGTCACGGGCGTCACCGTGAATCGCTTGTGCGCGTCGGGCCTCGAGGCCGCGGTGCAGTGCGCACGCGCGATCAAGAACGGCGATGCGGAGGTGATGGTCGCGGGCGGCGTCGAGTCGATGACGCGCGCGCCGTACGTGATGGAGAAGGGCAGCGAGGCCTTCCCGCGCACGCCGCCCGCGGTGTTCGACACCTCGCTCGGCTGGCGCTTCCCGAACGCGAAGATGGCCGAGCGCTTCCCGCTGATCTCGATGGGCGAGACCGCCGAAGAGGTCGCGAAGGAGCACTCGGTGTCACGCGAAGATCAGGATGCATTTGCAGTCGAGAGCCACAAGCGCGCGAGCGCCGCGTGGGAGAAGGGCACGTTCGCGCGCGAGATCGCGCCGATCTCCTTGCCCGCCGCGAAGAAGGGCGCGCCCGACACTGTGATCGATCGCGACGAGGGCCCGCGCCCCGACTCGACGATCGAGGCCCTCGCGAAGCTCAAGCCCGTGTTCCGCAAGGACGGCAGCGTCACTGCGGGCAACGCGAGCTCGCTCAACGACGGCGCCGCCGCGATACTGATCAGCTCGCGCAGCTGGGCCGAGAAGAACGGCGCGAAGCCGCTCGCGCGCATCGTGGCGAGCGCCGCCGCCGGTGTGCACCCGAGCGTGATGGGCATCGGCCCCGTGCCTGCGAGCAAGAAGGCGCTCGAGCGCGCGGGCCTCACGGCGAAGGATCTCGATCTCGTCGAGCTCAACGAGGCCTTCGCCGCGCAGTCGCTCGCCTGCGTACGCGGCCTCGGCCTCGACCCCGCGAAGGTGAACGTGAACGGCGGCGCGATCGCGATCGGTCATCCGCTGGGCGCGAGCGGCGCCCGCATCCTCCTCACGCTCGCGCACGAGCTCCGGGCGCGCGGCCTCCGCTACGGACTCGCGAGCCTCTGCATCGGCGTGGGCCAGGGCCTCGCGGTGATCCTCGAAGCCGAGCGCTGAGAGAGCGAGAAGGAATCCCCGCGCTTCGGATCGGGCCGCGGCGGAGGGGGGTCCGATGCTCAAACATCCTCGGCCTTTCGGCCTGCGGAACTCGCCCTGGACCCCCCCACCACCGCGTCCCTTCAGGTCTCGAGTCGATTGTTTCTCGCTCCCTGAGTTTGCCTGGGTCGAGGGACCTCTGGCCCCTCGAGCTCCCCGTCGTTCGATCGTCGATGACTCCTCCTCACTCCCGCTCCAGGGGTCTGCTGCGCAGACCCCGCCGCGTGGCGCCCCAACCCAATCCTGCGAACCGAGAGCGATTGTTTCTCGCTCCCTGAGAGCGCGCGAAGATCTCGTGCGAGGGCGGCCGCTGTCGTAGCCTCGCCCGCATGCATCTTCGCATTCTCTTCGTGCTCCTCTCGATGTTCGCGCTCGGCTGTCCGAGCACCTCGACGCCCGATGCGGGTCCCCCCGGCATCGACGCCGCATTGCCCGGCACGTTCGCGTGCGGGGAGGCCACCTGCGCGGAGGGCGAGATCTGCGTGAGCCGTCGCAACGCTGGGTTCCCCACGGACGGTGGCCCCGGGCCGGACGACGCGGGGAGGTCGGGGATGACCTGCGAGCCGAGGCCCGCCGCCTGCGGCATGCAAGGAGACTGCACGCGCTCGAGCTGCGACCCTGCGTGCGCCGAAGCGGTGTGCATGCCCGTCGCGCCGTTCCACTTCCCGGACCTGATGGTCACCGACGACGGCCGCCGCTACGAGTGCGTCAACAACCAGGACGCGGTCTGAGCGCTGAGCGCGGGTATCATCGACCTCGATGTCGTCTCCCACTCGCGCGCGCGTGCTCGTCGTCGACGACGATCGCGCCGTCGGCATGGTGCTCACCGCGCTGATCTCGCAGGCCGGCCATCAAGCACGTTACGTCGGCTCGGGCGCGGAGGCGCTCGCCGCGCTCGCGTCGGGCGGCGTCGACGTGATCGTCTCGGACGTGCGCATGCCGGGCATGGACGGAATGGAGCTGCTCGCCGAGGTGCAGAGGAAGCACAGCGATCTGCCAGTCATCCTTCTCACCGCACACGGCACCGTGTCGCTGGCGGTCGAGGCGATGAAGAACGGCGCGACCGACTTCCTCACCAAGCCGTTCGATCGCGACGAGGTGCTCTTCACGATCGGCAAGGCGCTCACGGGCGCGAAGGACGCGGCCGAGAAGCCGCCCGAGGCGGCGCCCTCCAAGGACGGTCCGATCGTCGGTACGTCCGAGGCGATGCGCGACGCGATGAAGCGGCTCGAGAAGGCCGCGCCCACGATGGCGACCGTGCTCCTCCGCGGCGAGAGTGGCACCGGCAAGGAGGTCGCCGCGCGTGAGCTCCATCGCCTCTCGCCACGCGCCAAGGGCCCCTTCGTCGCCGTGCACTGCGGCGCGTTGCCCGACAACCTCCTCGAGAGCGAGCTCTTCGGCTACGAGAAGGGCGCGTTCACCGGCGCGACGAACCGCAAGCCCGGAAGGGTCGAGCTCGCGAGCGGAGGCACGCTGTTCCTCGACGAGATCGGTGACGTCACGCCCGCGGTGCAGGTGAAGCTCCTTCGGCTGTTGCAGGAGCGCGAGTTCCAGCGCCTCGGCGCGACGAGCTCGGAGAAGGCCGACGTGCGCTTCGTCGCCGCCACGCACAGAAACCTCGAGCAGATGGTGAAGGAGGGCGCCTTCCGAGAGGACCTCTTCTATCGATTGAACGTCGTCCCGGTCGTGATGCCCGCGCTGCGTGATCGACGCGTCGATGTGCCCGCGCTCGCGACGCGCTTCGTCGCACGACTGGGCGAAGCGAACGGCCGACCAGGCATCGTGCTCGGTCCCGACGCCATGCGCGTGCTCGAGCAGGCCGACTGGCCCGGCAACGTGCGCGAGCTCCAGAATTTCCTCGAGCGCGTGGTGGTGTTCGCGGACGGCGACGTGATCGGCGCGAGCGAGATCGAGCGTGAGCTCGCGTCGCGTCCGGGCGCGTCACCGAGCGTGTCGAGCGAGCGACCGAGCGCTCCGACCTCCGCGAGCGTGAGCGGCGACACGCTCGACGCGCAGCGCAAGGACGCCGAGCGCGCGGCCGTGCGCGAGGCGCTGGGCAAGGCCAAGGGCAACCGCACGCTCGCGGCGCGCTTGCTCGGCGTCAGCCGACGCACCCTCTACAACAAGCTCGACGAGCTCGGGATCACCGACGCATGACGACCTCGCTGCGTGCCGTGGCGTGCGGGCTCGCGTGCTTCCTCACGCTGCTCGGGTGCGGCCCCGGCATCGAGTCGAGCCGCGAGCTCGGCTTCTACACCCGGGCGTCGCTCGGCTCGCGCGGCGAGGAAGAGGCGGCGATCCGGGGCACGCTCGACGCGTGGCACGAGGCCGCAGCTCGCTCCGACGAGGACGCGTACTTCGGGCTCATGACGCGCGACTCGATCTTCCTCGGCACCGACGCGACCGAGCGTTGGACCCGCGATCAGTTCCGCGCGTATGCGCACGCACCGTTCTCGGAGGGACGCGGCTGGCAGATGCGCGCCGTGCGACGCGACGTCGTGATCGACGCCGGAGCGATCCGCGCGGGCTCGGTGGCGTGGTTCGACGAAGACCTCGAGACCGTGAACCTCGGCCCCGCGCGGGGCAGTGGCGTGCTCGTGCGCGACGACCTCGGCTGGCGCATCGCGCAGTACAACCTGACGATCACCGTGCCGAACGAGCGCTTCGACGAGGTTCGTTCGCTGCTCGCCGCGCCGCCCTCCGCGGCCGAGAGGCCCGCGCCCTGAACGTCGATTCATCGTCGTCCCCTGCCCTCTCGGGTCCGATTGTTGCGGCCGATGGCAGGGGAGGCGACAATCGGCCGCAGCATGGCCCAGAAGGATCTGATCGTCTGCCACGTCTGCGGGTTCAAGAACGAGCCGCAGACCCAGCGCTGCGTGTCGTGCGGCGCACGCCTCGAGGCAGTTCAGGTCGAGTACACCGCCGAGGAAGAAGCCGCGCGCGCGAACCAACAGGAGGGCTTCTCCATCCTGTGGGTGATCATCGCGTTCGTCGTCTACGTGGTGCTCCAGGGCCTGATCATCGGCGCGCTGCCGTTCGTGATCCCGAGCTACGACCCGCAAGGGTTCGCGGGCTTGGCGATCTCGGTGGTGGTGTGGTTCTTCGGTGGCCTCGCCGTCGGCTTCTTCTCGCCGGGCAAGACCTTCCTCGAGCCCGCCGTCGGCGCGTTGATCGCGGCGATCCCGACGATCGTCTACCTCAAGTGGTCGACGCCCGATGGCTTCGAGCCCTCGCTCATCGCCTACTTCGTCGGCGGTGCGATGGGCGTGATGATCTCGCTCTTCGGCGCGTTCCTCGGCGAGCAGGCGCAGCGCGCGACGCGCGGCCACAAGAAGGCCTGATCAGAAGACCTGATCGGCCTTCACACCGCCGTCGCCGATCCACGCTCGCGCGCGTGACGTTGGTCGGGGGGAACAACCCAGCTACGCTGGGCGTAGAAGGGCCGCGAGGGCGCGCTGATGATCTACCTCTACATCTTTGCGTTGATCGTCGGTGGGCTGCTGCTCGGCGCGAGCCTCTTGCTCGGTGGGCACGGCGATCACGCCGACCACGTCGAGGTGGGTCACGGACACGACGCCACGGCGAACGGCGCTGGTGATCCGCAAGGCATCGAGAGCTTCATGCTCTGGCTGCTCTCGGCCCGCTTCTGGACGTTCTTCGCAGCCTTCTTCGGCATCACCGGCGTGATCCTCGATGGCTTCGGCGTCGTGGGAAATCCGATCGTCGCGGCGGTGCTCGCAGTGGGCATGGGCCTCTTCGCGGGGCTCTTCGCGAGCTGGCTCGTGAAGACGATGACCGCCGAATCCTCGAACAGCTCGGCCACCACGGCCGACTACATCGGCAAGACGGGGCGCCTGCTCGTGGGCTTCGGCCCCGGCGCGACGGGCAAGATCCGTCTCGAGGTGAAGGGATCGACGATCGATCTCCTCTGCACCGCGATGGACGACGGCACGTACGAGACCCGCGACGAGGTGCTCGTCGTCGAGATGGACGGGACCAAGGCGAAGGTCGCGCGGACCCGCATCTCGACGCCGTGATCCGCTGGTAGAGTCCGCGTCGTCGGTCGGTGCGGCTCGCGCGGCGAGCCGACGCGGGGCCGTCTCGGCGGGACATCGCACGACGTTTTCTGCTGCTGCGCGCGATGCGCACGCGGCCACTCGGAGGGAGCATGCAGACCTACAACTACGATCCGTACGCGGCGCAGCCGCCAGAGCCCACGCTCTTGGGCCTCGACTCGACCATGCTCTGGTACGCGATCGGCGGCGCGCTGCTCGCAGCGTTCGCGCTCTTCGCGATCGTGCAGTTCCTGCGCGCGTTCCTCTTCATCGCGCGGCCCAACGAGGTGCTCGTCTTCTCGGGTCAGCGCAACAAGACCGACGACGGTCAGGACGTGGGCTACCGGATCGTGAAGGCCGGCCAGCGCGCGGTGCGCATCCCGATCCTCGAGATCGTGAGCCGCCTCGACATGACGGTCATTCCCGTCGACGTCGTGGTCCAGAACGCCTACTCGCGCGGCAACATCCCGCTCGAGATCCACGCAATCGCGAACGTGAAGATCCACTCCGAGGAGAAGATCCTCCGCAACGCCGTGGAGCGCTTCGTCAACAAGAGCCGGCAGGAGATCGAGCTCGTCGCGCAGCAGACGCTCGAGGGCGCGCTCCGCGAGGTGCTCGCGCAGCTCACGCCCGAAGAGGTGAACGAAGATCGCCTCAAGTTCGCGGAGAAGCTCATCCATGCGGCGGAGGACGATCTCCAGATCCTCGGCCTCCAGCTCGACACGCTGAAGATCCAGAGCGTGAGCGACTCGACCGGCTACCTCGACTCGATCGGTCGCCCCAAGATCGCCGCCGCGCTCCGTGACGCGGAGAACGCGGAGAGCCAGGCGAACCAGGAGATCCAGCAGGCGCAGGCGACGGCGACGCAGAACGCCGAGCTCGCGCGCACGACGGCGCAGACGTCCATCCAGACCAAGCAGAACGAGCTCCGCCAGATCCGCGCGCAGCTCGAAGGCCAGGCGCAGGCCGTCGAGCGCGAGGCCGAGGCCGCAGCGAAGACCGCACGCGCCATGGCCGAGCGCGATCTGCAGTCGCTGCGCGCGCAGCTCGAGCAGCGGCGCCTGCACGCCGAGGTCGTCATCCCGTCGGAGTTTCAGCGTCAGGCGCAGGCGATCATCGCCAAGGGCCTCGCGGCGCCGACCGTGGAGAACGGTCTGGCAGCCAACGAGGTCCTCGCGGCGATGAGTGACGCGTGGACCACGATGGGCCCGCAGGCGCGTGAGATCTACGTCGTGCAGCACCTCGACCAGATCGTGGGCTCCGTGGTGCACAGCCTCGGCTCGCTCGACCCCAAGGACGTCCACGTGATCGACGGCGGCGATGGCAACGCGATCGCGGGCTACGCCGCGAGCTACCCGAAGATGGTCGGCGCCGTGATGAGCGCGCTGCGCGACTCGACCGGCATCGACGTGCCCGCGCTGATCTCCGGCAAGGAAGGAGCCGAACGATGATGAGCATCCTCTTCCCGCTGTTCATCCTGTTGGTGCTGGCGGCCGCCGCCGCGCTCGCGGCGCTGATCCTCGTGCGCAACGTGCTCTACGTCTGCCCGCCCAACGAAGTGCTCGTGTTCTCGGGTGCCTCGCCGCGCACCACGGCCGACGGTCGCAAGATCGCGTACCGCATCGTGAAGGGCGGCCGCACGCTGCGCGTGCCGCTCTTCGAGAGCGTGGACTCGATGGATCTGTCGAACATGATCATCGAGCTCAAGGTGAAGGGCGCCTACTCCAAGGGCGGCATCCCGCTCACGGTGCAGGGCATCGCGAACATCAAGGTGCCGGGCGAGGAGCCGCTGATCCACAACACGATCGAGCGCTTCCTCGGCAAGTCGCGCGCCGAGATCATGGAGGTCGCGCGCGAGACGCTCGAGGGCAACCTCCGCGGCGTGCTCTCGAGCCTCACGCCCGAGCAGGTGAACACCGACAAGGAGGCGTTCGCGAATCGCCTCACGGAGGAGGCCGAGCACGACCTCTCGAACCTCGGCCTGGTCCTCGACACGCTCAAGATCCAGAACGTGACGGACGACGTCGGCTACCTCGACTCGATCGGTCGAACCCGCTCCGCCGAGGTGCGAAGGAACGCGCAGATCGCCGAGGCGCAGGCCAAGGCGCAGACCGCCGAGCAGAAGTGGCGCAACACGATGGAGGCCGAGCTCGGCAAGCTCAACGCGCAGATCCAGGTCGCCAGCGCGGAGAACAACCGCCGTGTGATGGACGCGCAGACCAAGCGCGGCGCGATGATCGCGGAGCAGCAGGCCGAGGTGCAGGCGCAGGTCGCGCAGACGCAGGCCGAGATCCAGATGCAGGACGCGCGCATCGAGCAGGTGAAGCTGCAGCTCGAGGCCGACATCATCCAGCCCGCCGAGGCCCAGCGACAGCAGGCAGAGCAGCTGGCCAAGGCCGACGCCTCGAAGATCATCGAGCAGGGCCGCGCGACCGCGACGGTGCTCAAGAACCTCGCCGTGACCTACCGCGCGAGCGGCACGGCAGGCCGCGACGTGCTCCTCATGCAGAAGCTCGTGCCCACGATGCAGAAGGTCCTCGAGAGCATGAACGACCTGAGGATCGACAAGCTCACCGTGCTCAACGGCGGCAGCAGCGGCGGCAACCTCGCCGCGCAGCTCGTCGCGGCGAACGAGCAGGTCAAGGCGGCCACCGGCATCGATGTCCCACAGCTCGTGAAAGATCGCTTCGCGGCTCCAGGCACGCCTCTTCCGCCGCCTCCGCCCACGCGTCGCTGAGAGAGCGAGAATCCCCTTGCTTCGAGTCGGGCCGCGGCGGAGGGGGGGGGCCGATGCTCAAACATCCTCGGCCTTCGGCCTGACCCGTCCACTGGTTTCATCTCGATGGCTCGCCCAGGGGGCGGTGGGTAGCTGAGTTGTCTGGGTCGATGGACCGTCGCACGCGCGGCGGGTGGACGGGGACGACCCGAGGCTGCGCAGCCATGCTGGGGCGTGGCCCACACGATCGATCTCGACGCCTACTTCGCCCGCATCGGATACCGAGGAGCTCGCACGCCGACCCTTGAGACGCTGCGCGCGATCTCTCACGCCCACGTCACGTGCATTCCGTTCGAGTCGCTCGACGTGCTCCTCGGTCGTCCCATCCTCCTCGAGCTCGAGGCCCTCGAGGCCAAGCTCGTTCACGGGCGGCGAGGAGGCTATTGCTTCGAGCAGAACGGACTCTTGCTCGCGGTGCTGGAGGCCCTCGGCTACGCGGTGCGCCCGATCTCGGGCCGCGTGCGCGTGAACCGGCCGCGCGAGATGACGCCGCCTCGCACGCACCTCATCCTGCGCGTCGAGCTCGAGGGTGAGGCGTGGATCGTCGACGCCGGCGTGGGCGCGTGGTCGCTCACCAGTCCCGTTCGCCTGGTGCTCGACCAAGAGCAGGCCACGCCTCACGAGCCACGCCGCTTCCTCGCCGACGGAGACTGGGACGGCCTCGAACGACGAAGCCCCAGCGCGCGTCTGTTCCATCAGATCCGCCTGGGCGACGCGTGGCAGGACGTCTGCGAGCTCACGCTCGAGGAGATGCCACCGATCGATCGCGTGGTCGCCAACTGGTACACGAGCACGCACCCGCTCTCGACGTTCAAGAGTCAGCTGCTCGTGGCGCGGGCCACCGAGAGCGGGCGCCTGACGCTCGTCGACGACACGCTCACACGGCGGGCGCGGGACGGGTCGACCGTCACCGAGACCTACACGACGCACGCCGCGCTGATCGACGGTCTCGCGCGCGAGTTCGGCATCGTTCTCGACCCCGCGACGCGCTTGGGCGGACCGCGACTCTCTCTGCTCGGCTGATCGTCATCAGAAGAAGCCGCTCGCGGGATCGAGCTTGGCCACCGCGACGTCCGACATGCCGCGCGCAGGCGTGCCGTCGAGCGATCCGTCGGTGAGGAGAGACACGTAGACGAGCCCGCTCGGTGCGAGGTCGATCGACGACGCCGAGTCGCTGCCGCTCGAGCCCGCGATGCGCGTGAACGCGTGGCTGCCATCGTCGTTCCACGCGATCACGCAGTAGTCGTTGCCGCCGCCGGCATGGGGCTGACCATCGAAGCTCATGGGCGCGTTGCAGGAGACGAACGCGCGGCCCGAGCCGTCGACCGCCACGCCGAACGTGATCTCGTTGCCCGACGACCCTCGCTGGCGCGTCAGCTGCCAGTCGCCGTCGCGCGAGAAGCGCATGAGGAAGACGTCGGTGCTGCCCGCGCTCGGCTGACCATCGAGGGCACCGTCGGTCACGCCGACGAGCCACGGGCGCCCGATCGCATCGACGGTCGCGTCGTACGCTTGATCGGCCGCGGGCGTGCCGCGCTGACGGATCCACACGCGCGTTCCGTCCACGTCGTAGCGCGCGACGAAGAGGTCGGTCTCGCCCGCGTTCGTCCCGCCGGGCTCGAGCACGCCGCGCGTGTAGCCGACGACGTACGCTGTGCCGTCACGCGCGACACCGATGCTGTGTCCCTGGTCATCGGCGCTCGTGCCGCCCTGACGTGCCCACGTGAGCGTTCCGTCGCGCGCCAGACGCGCAATCGCGTAGTCGAGCCCGCCCGCGTTCACGCCCTCGAACGCCCCATCGGTCCACATCGACACGACAGTGCTGCCGCTCGCGTCGACCGCGAGATCCCACGACTCGTCGTTGCCGGACGTGCCGATCTGTCGGATCCACACCCGCGTGCCCTCGGACGTGAAGCGCGCGACGTACACGTCGGTGCCCCCCGCGGTCGCGCCATCACCGTCGATGTCCCCCGCGCCGTAGCCCACGATCAGCACGTCCCCCGTGCCCTCGTCGATCGCGACGTCGCGCGCGTAGTCCCACACGGCGGTGCCGAGCTGCCGTGTCCACACGAGGCGCCCCGCGGCGTCGTACTTCACGAGCAGCGCGTCGAAGTCGCCCGCATTCACGCCATCGAGCGCGCCCGTCGTTCCACCGCTGAGGTACACGCTGCCGTCCGCGTCGACGGCGATGCCGGAGGTGCGATCGTCGTCCAGCCCGCCCATCTGCTGCGGACCCAGCGTGACGTAGGCGAGCTGCGCGGGCTCGGTGAGCGCGCCGTCGGGGCGTGACGCGATCACGGCGACGATGTCGGGCGCGTGCGGCGGTGCCGTGCAGCGCGCGTGGCTCGGGTCGATCACCCGCACGGACCCACACGGCACCCCATCGACAGTGACCGCGAGCGCCGTGAGGTCCCCCGCGAGCGTGAGCTCGATCTCACCGCCGCTCGGCACGAGGTAGCTCGGCGCGATCGACACGAGGGAGAGCGCGCCCGGCGCGTCGTCGGTGAAGGCATCGAGACCCGGCGCATCGGGGAGCTCGGCGAACGCATCGAGGCCCGGCGCATCGAGGCCCGGCGCATCGAGGCCCGGCGCATCGAGCGTGTCGGTGGACGAGCTCGCGTCCGAGGCCGCGTACCCGAGTCGGCCGCAGCCCGCGAGCGACAGCGAAGCAGCGAGCAAGGCGGCGCCGCGAGACATCACGTCGAGCGTACGGGGCGGCGTGGAGAAACTCATCCCATTCCACCGCCCTCACGCCGATCCGACACGGGGCTTGGCCTCGCGGCGACGCGCGGATAGATCACGGCGCATGCACCGCCTCCTCGCGATCTGCATCACGGCCACGCTCCTCGGCTGTGGCTCGACGGACGCGCCTGCGGCGAGCGCCGAGCCCGAGGCTCCCCTCGCGGAAGCTGTCGAGCCCGCAGCGCCCACCGACGGCGTCGACGACGCCATCGACGAGGACGAGGACGAAGACGACGGCGGCGACGACGAAGGCACGGAAGACGAGGCCACCGCCACCGCGCCCGACCTCGGCGCGCACGAGGTCGTGCTCGTCGTCGTGCACGACGATCCGCTGCTGCGCTCCGAGGAGCGTCTCCTCGACGTGGTCGCCGAGCGCATGCAGATGCGGCGCATCGACGCGATTCGACGCGAGGCGACCGACGAGGAGGCGAGCTTCGCGCGGACGCGCTTCGCCGGCGAAGGACGAGAGAGCGCGCTGCCGTCGAGCCTCACCGAGGTGGGTACCGTCGTCTTCGTGCGGATCCCGCCCAACCGCGAGCTCGATCGTGGACAGCGCGCGACGCGCGGATTCGGCGGCGTGATCGCGTTCCGCCGAGGCGAGCGCGAGCCTTACGCCGAGCTCCGCATCGACGACGACGCCGCGTGGCGCGGCGCCGACGAGCAGCTCTGGCCTTGGCTCATCTCGCTCGTGCGCGCAGCGAGGCCGTCGTGACCGAGACGTGCCGTGCACCGCTGCTGATCGCGTCCGGGATCCTCGCGACGCTCGCCCTCGCCTCGCCGTTCGTCGCGCGCGCGGGCGATCGCAAGCTCGAGGTGCTGCTCGTCAACATGGCGCCCGCCAGCGCGCAGCCGGACTGCATGCGCGACATCACGCGCATCCTCCGTCACGAGGACACGACGCTGCACCGCATCGGCGGCGATCGCACGCGTGAGCTCGCCGGGCACGAAGACGATGGTCTGCCGATCACCGAGTGGCGCGCCGACGACCTCGACGCAGCCACGCGCGTCGTGCGCACCGAGACGCCGATCGACACGATCGTGCTCGTCGACTGTCGCCCCGAGGAGGGCCGCGCGGACGTGTGGGTGCGAGCGCCGTCCCGTGGCGTGTCGCGCCTCAGCCTGCGCAACACGGCGATCGACACCGAGCGCGCGGAGTGGATCGCGCGGATGGTCGTGATGCAGGCGTTCGTGGGCTTCAGTCCCTGACCGATCCGGACGCCCGGCGCGCCGGCTGTCCAGGTTTTGTCTCGGCAAGACTCGCTCGATGCTGGGCGTTTTCTCAACAGATCTCGTTGCGTGGGGGTGACTGTCCAGAAAAAATCTTGACGCGACACGGCGCCCGATCCACCGTTCCTCCACCCCGCGCGGCGCGCGGATTCGACGGAACGGACGAGGTGTCGCATGGGCCATGATTCGGCTGACCGAGGACTCTCTCGCTACATCGAGCGCGTGCGGGCCATCCCGCTCCTCGATCGAGACGAAGAGCACGAGACCGCCGTGCGGGCAGCGGCGGGCGACGAGCGAGCGCGCGACCACCTCGTGCGATCGAACCTGCGCTTCGTCGTCGCGATGGCCGTGCAGCACCAGCGCAAGGGCGTGCGACTCGCAGACCTCGTGGCCGAGGGCAACGTGGGCCTCGTGATCGCGTCGAAGAAATTCGACCCCACCCGCGGCACGCGCTTCGTGACCTACGCGGGCTTCTGGATCCGCGCCTACATCCTCGATCTCATCGTGCGGGCCTCGGCCGTCGTCGGCGCCGGGTCGGGGCCCATGCGCTCCAAGATCTTCTTCCGCCTGCGCCGCGAGCGCGCGCGGCTCGCGCAGGCAGGCATCGACGGCGCGGAGCGCACGCGCATCCTCGCCGAGAAGCTCGGCACGACCGAGGCGAGGATCGAGCACATGATCAGCCACCTCGATCTGCGCGCGGTGTCGGTGGACGCGCCGATCGGCAGCGAGACCGCGACGACGTTGCTCGACACGATGGAGGGCGAGGTGCCCGATCCCGAGCACCGCTTGGTCGACGAAGAGGCGAGCTCGATCGCGCACCGACGCCTGCACGACGCGCTCGCGAAGCTCGACCCGCGCGAGCGCTTCATCGTCGAGCAGCGCTTCATGCAGGATGAAGAGCCTTCGCTCGCCGATCTCGGCCGCACGCTCGGCGTGTCGCGCGAGCGCGCGCGTCAGCTCGAGGTGCGTGCGCACGGCAAGCTGCGCGAGCAGCTCGCCGATCTGGCCGAGGCCCGCGCGGCGTGAGGTCCTCGAGACCTCTCCCTCGCGCCTGCGAGCGAGACCGAGGCCCTCGCGTCAACGACCGGAGGTGCGGGCTTTCTCGAGCAGGCCGCTCTGGATGAGGTAGCCGAGGCCTCGGTAGAAGCGCTGACCGAGGGCGCGCTTGGTGTGCCACATGACCTTCCCGTCGAGCTGCGGGATCACGTAGAGCGTGTTCGAGAGGAGGCCGTCGATCGCGTGCTTCGCGATCTCCTCGGCGCTCCACTTCGACTCGGTCACGAGCTTGTCGGTGGCCTTGTCGGAACCGCCGCCGAAGGCGTGCTTGCGGGTGTGGATGTTCGTGCGGAAGAACGTGGGGCAGAGCGCGGTCACGTGGATCTTCGAGGGCGCGAGCTCCGCGTAGAGCGTCTCCGAGAGCGCGACCACGCCCGCCTTGGTCACGTTGTACGGCGACATCATCGGCGCCGAGAGCAGGCCCGCGCTCGAGGCGACGTTGAGGATGTAGCCGCCGCCCGCCTTCTGGAGACGGGGGACGAAGTGGTGGCAGCCGTAGATCACGCCGTTGAGGTTGATGTCGATCTGGAGCTTCCACTTCTCGAGCGGGATCTTCGCGAACTCGCCCACCACGGCGATGCCCGCATTGTTCACGAGCACGTCGGCGCCGCCCCACAGCTCGTCCATACGCTCGGCCATCGCGCCCACGGCGTCGGGATCCGACACGTCCACGCGCATCGCGTGCGACTCGACGCCGCGCTTGCCGAGCAGCTCGGCCGTCTCCTTCGCGCGCGCCTCGTCGATGTCGCTCACGAGCACGCGCGCGCCACGTGCGCCGAGCTCGAGCGCGACGGCCCGACCGAAGCCATCGCCTGCACCGGTGACGGCGCAGCGCGCGCGGGGCGGAAGCTTCTTCGACATGCAGGCTCCTTCAGCGGCGGTGACGTCCTTCGTCCCGACGGCGCCTGAAGGTAGGGCAACGGCCTCGTGTCGTCATCCGACGATCAGCGACCGATCATCCGCAGAGCACGTTCTGGCTGAGGAACACGTGGCCGTCGCGGTCCTCGCAGATCTGCCCCGGCTCGAGGTCGATGCACGCGCAGCTCGTGCAGCCCGCGGGCAACGGCTCGCAGAAGTGCTCGAGGCCGTCGTCCGGTCCGCACGTGGACGCGCACGCCGTACCGCGCCCGCAGCTGCCTCGTCCGCACGTGAAGGTGCTCGCGGGATCACAGAGACAATCGGCCTCGGGGCCGGGCATCCACACGCCACCCACGCAGGTCTGCGCGCTGCAGCACGGATCGCCGCAGGTCTGGCCTTCGTACGTGCACGACGTGCCGAGCTCGCGCACCGCGGGACACCGCGGCGGGTCGATCGGTGGGCACTCGACCGCGGGGCAGTCGCTCTCCGTCCACTGCCCGGCGACGCACGTGAAGGGGCCGAACGGATCGGGATCCTCAGCCGTCGGACAGCATGCGCCGCAGCTCGCGCCCTCTTCGTTGCACGGGCTGCCGGGGCTCGGCTCACGACCGCACCAGCACGCGGGATCCGGCTCCGCGACGACGCAGCTCCAGCGTCCGCCTTCACACTCGCAGCCCATGTAGAAGCCGCACGCGCTTCCGCCGCCGCTCGAGCAACGGCTGCCCTCCGGGCTGCACGCGTTCGCCGGGTTCTCGGGGTTCCACGGATCGATGCCGCTGGGGCACGCGCCGGTGCCGGCGTCCGAGCCCGTGGTCCCTACGTCGGCGCGCGAGGGGGGAGCGTCGGAGGTCGAAGGCCCCGCGTCGTCGCGTGAGTGCGAGCTGCCACACGAGCAGCCGGGCGCGAGCGCGAGCGTGACCAGGCCGAGGAGGAGGGCCGAGCGAGCGAAGGACACGAGCGACATGGTGCCGCACGGAGCAGCAGCGAACGTGCCACCCCGTGATCGTCTGGATCGCCCTGTTTCGTGGGCGATCGACGTGTGCCGAGGTGGGCCGATCACATCGCCAGCGAGACCGAGCCGAGCTCGTCCAGCACCTCGAGCACCGACGCCACGCGCACGAAGGTGATCTCGGGCTCGGCCTGGAACACGTAGGGCGTGGTGGGCACGCCCGACGCGAGGAGACACTCGCGCACGCTCGTGTGCGTGATCGTGCTCATCGGCAGCGAGGGCGCGGGACCCAGCGCCGCGCGCTGACACCCTGCACCGAGGCGCTCGCCACCACGCTCCACCACGAGACCTTCACGCGTGAGGCGCACCGTGAACGCGGCATCGACGGGCGCGCCGCGCGCGACCTCGCGATCGCCCTCTGCCGCGGGGCCCGCGATGGAGTCGGTGCCTTCGAGAACCGAAGGCGCGAGCTCAGCGCGCGGCCTGTTGCCTCCCTGCGTGATGCCTTCCGCAGGCAGGCCTTCACGGGCAGGCGCGTGCTGCGCGAGCGCAGCTTGGATCGACGCTGCGAGCTCAGCGGGATCGCGACCCGCGAGCGCTCCTCCGAGCGGCGCCGAGGATCCGCCGACGCGGGGCAGCGTGAGGCGGAGCTCCACCTCGTCGCGTCCGCTCGCGAGCACGAAGCGCGGCTCCGACAGACCCGCCATCCCCGCGGCGTAGACGGCTCGCGTGACGCTCGACCACGGCGAGGCACCGGTGACGCGCATCGCGACGGCGGTGGGCGCGCCCGATCCCGATCGCGCACGCTCGACTCCGACCGCCGCGCTCAGCGCGTCGACCACACCTGGCACGCGGATCGGTGCATCGGGCTCGAGCTCGATCGATGTCTCGATGCGCGGCCACGCGCTCGACGCGCCCTCGGGCGGGGCCGCCGTCACGCGGTCGCGATCCGCGGGCGGCCAGCTCGCGAGCAAGGCGAGGTTCGACACCGCGAGCGTCGTGCCCGTGACCGACACCGCGATCGCAGGCACCGCGGGCGGCAGGTCGGTGCGTGTCGCGGGCGCGAGGCTCGTGTCGTCGATCGCACCGACGAGGCTCTCTTCGGGAGGAGGCGCGGGCGCAGGCGTCGGCTCGGTCCTCGTGCTGAACGAGGGCTCCTCGCCCGCGCAGTCACACGCAGGCGCGAGCGACGTGATCGAGAGACAGGCGAAGGCGAGGAACGGAGCGCGCTTCATGCGGGAAGAGTTCCCACGGGCGGCGACCTGCGTCGACGCAGGAAATAGAGCGTGAGCAGCGCGCCGAGGTAGCCGGGCCACGGCCCGATCAGGCCGTACAGCGTCGTCGCGCCCGCGAGCATCGGCACGTCGTGCGTGAGAGTCGCGGGCTCGAAGACCTCGGTGTGCGCGCGGACCTGCCCCGTCGAGTCGACGAACGCCGAGACGCCCGTGATGGTGGTGCGCACGAGCCATCGACGGTGCTCGACCGCGCGGAACTGCGCGAGCGCGAGGTGCACCCAAGGCTCGTGCGTGTCGCCGAACCACGAGTCGACCGTGATGTTGAGCAGCACGTGCGGATCGCCCTCGCGCACGGCGCGGCGCACGAAGCCGCTCACGATGTCCTCGTAGCAGACGAGCACGCTCGTTCGGTACGCGCGTCCGTCGCGCAGACGGATCGGCAGCGGCTCGACGTCGTCACCAGGCGAGAACTGTCCGCTCGCGGGCGACAGCTCGTAGACGAAGGGGAACTGATCGCCGAACGGGATGTACTCACCGAACGTGAGCAAGTAGGTCTTGTCGTAGTGATCGATGATCTGTCGATCGGCGTCGGTGATGAACGCCGTGTTGTGCATGCGTCGATCGCCGTCCTCGCGGGGCTCACCGTGACGGATCGCGCCGAAGAGCAGCGGCGTCTCGAGGTCGGGGATCATGCGCGCGAAGGACGCCGGTCGATCGAGCCACATCGGCACCGACGACTCGGGCCACACGAGGAGATCGGGGTGCTCGGTGCGCTCGAGCTCGTCGCTCATCGTGCGCTGTCGACGCACGCCCTCGAAGGGATCGTCGAAGCGCTCGAAGAGGCCGAGGTTCGCCTGCACCGCGGAGATGCGGATGGTCTCGGCCTGCTCGGCGCGCGCGGCCTCCGAGGACAGGCGCCACGCGCCGTAGCCCAGCGTGAAGACCACGTAGCCCGCAGCCGCGGCGATCGCGGCGCGCGGCCACGGCTTGCCCTGCAAGCGATCCGCGATCGTCTCGTAGATCGCGCCGTTCACGCCGATCGCGAGCGCCGTGCACATCTCGGGTCCGCCGAGGTCCGCGACCTGGATGAGGATCGGCACGTCGAAGAACGCGTTGCCGTAGTAGTGCTCGAAGAGCTGCGGGAAGAGGCCTTCGACGCCGAGGTACGCAGCGACCACGACGAGCGTCGCGGGCCAGCCGTTCTCGCGCGCACGACGGAACACCCACGCGAGCAGGGCGAACTCGAGGCCCTGGAAGCCCCAGAAGATCGAGGCGAAGAGCGAGCTGATGGCGAGCGGGAAGCCGCCGAACGTGCGGATCGTGTACTCGACCCACCAGAAGCCACCGACGTAGCTGAGGTAGCCGAAGAACCACGCGCGCCAGAAGAACGCACGACCCACGGGACGCGCGAAGCCGCCGTGCGTCTTCAGCACCGGATCGAACACGTAGAGCGCGGGCACGAGCCCAACGAACGCGAGCGGCCACACACCGAAGCCCGCGAAGCCGAGGAACATGAGCACCGCGCTCAGCGTGAGGATGAGCCAGGGCCGCAGCCGGATCGCGAGCGGAGGCTTCGGTGCCGGCGCGCTCGCATCGGTCGCCGACACATCCTTCGCGGGTGCGTCCTTCGCGGGAGTCGGGGAATCGTCGGTCGGGCCCTCTGCGGATGCCATCGCGGCGCGAAGCTATCAGCCCTCGCGGATCGCGCGAGCCCTCGTCACCGCGCGCTCACGCGCGGGCGGAGACGCGTGCCTCGCACGGTGGTCGACGGTGGCGGACGTCGAGCCGCGACCTCATGCGGAAGCATCGAGTCGTGCTCGCCCTCGATCGACCAGGTGCTTCGATCCAGCGTGCCCGAGAGCCACTGCTCGAGGAGCAACGGGAGGGTGAGATCGAGGAGGTGGATCGACTGCGCGCCGTCGAGGAGCAGAGGTCCCTCGGGATCGTTCGCGTCCACGAGGACGTAGTGTCCGCGTCCGTCATCGAACGCTGGGATCCAAGAGTGATCGGGGAATTTCACGAGGCGCTCCCAGAAGCAGCCTTCTCGCCGATCGGCGAGCGAGAGCGTGCCGTTCAACGGACCCAGACCGCCGCGGAGGTGATGCGCGAAGAAGACCGCGAGCAGCTCTGGGACGGGCGCATCGATGCCAGTCCCCGCCGCGGTCGGGAAGGAAGTACGCGTGTCCGACGACCTCGACGCAACCCGGCTCGTCGACGAGCTGCTTGATCACGGATGCACCGTCCGAGCACCTCTCGGGGTGCAGGGCGTTCCTCATGATCGTCTCGAGGTGGCGGCCGACGTAGTCGCGGAGATCCGTCAAGACGAAGAGCATCGCACGCACCTGCCCGAGCTTCCCTGGGGAGGGCGTGCATGATCTGGCATCCTCGCGGCCATGCCGGAGCTGCCCGAGGTCGAGCATGCGCGTGGTGTGGTCCTTCGTGCGCTGAAGGACCGTCCGATCACGCACGCGGAGTCGAACGATCCGATCGTGGTCGCGCAGGGAAGCGAGAGCTTCGCGCGCGCGCTCGTCGGTGCGCACGTGGTGGGGTCGGAGCGTCGCGGCAAGAGCGTCCTCGTTCACTTGGCGCGCGGTGACGAGGCGCTGGGCCTCTTCTTCCACCTCGGCATGACGGGGCACTTCGTCGTTCGCGCGATCGACGACGCGAGCGAGGCGCCTCGCTTCGCGCGCTGGACGGTCACGACCGACACCACACGCCTCACGCTCGTCGACGGGCGACGTCTGGGCCGTGCGATCGCGGGGCCGCGCGCCGACGTGAAGGTGAGCTCGGGCATGCCCAAGCTCGGGCCCGACGCCATCGAGGTGCGCACCGGCGAGCAGCTCGCGCGCTGCTTCCGCGGTAAGAGCGGCAAGCTGCCGATCGCGCCGATCAAGCTCGCGCTGATGGACCAAGCGAAGATCGCGGGCCTCGGCAACATCCACGCGGCGGAGGCGGTCTTCTTCGCGAAGATCCATCCCGACACACCGACCTCCAGCTTGCGGGACAAGGACTGGGACGCGCTCGTCGCGGGCGTCGATCGCACGCTGTCGCGTCAGCTCGCCGAGCTCGCTGCGACCGAGGAGTACGTCTACGTGAACGAGGGCGGCCCCAACCCGTTCTCGGTCTACGGCAAAGAGGGCGAGCCGTGTCCCGTGTGCGGCAAGGCAATCGAGACGATCGATCAGGGCGGACGCACGACCTACTTCTGCAGCAAGTGTCAGAAGAAGAAGAAGGCCTGAGCGTCGCCCTCAGCGAAACGACGTGACGTCGTTCGGATCGAGGATGCGCACGAAGATCAGCGTCACTTCCGTCGTCGCGACGAGCGTGTGCATCACGCGATCACTGGGGCGGAGGCGCGCGAAGTCACCCGCGGCGAGCGTGTGCACGGCGCCGTCGGACTCGAGCGCGAGCGTCCCGGAGAGCACGAGCAGCACCTCCTCGGTGTGGCTGTGTCGATGCGTCGGCGTACTGCGCTCACCCCGCGTGAGCTGGACGTGATCGACCGTGTACCGCGCACAGTCCACCAACGAGAGCACGCGTCCGAGCGGCTCGCCTGTGCGCCCATGCGATGCGGGGACGTGCTCTCGATCGGCGATCGCACGCACGACCTCGACCGCGGCGTGATCGGCTCCGGACATCCGTGTGTGACCTCAGTCAGCGGTCGGCGGCGACGTCGGCGATCCAGATCGAGCCGCGGGCTTGCTCGGGGACGGGCATCGCGACCTCGAACGCCGCGAGGTGAGCGACGTCGAGGGTGGGCGCGAGCTCACGCAGGCGCGCGAGCGGCACGCGCACCGTCGTGAGGACCTCGAGCGGACGGTTGCCCTCGTAGCGGTGCGGCAGGCGACCGACGTCCTGCACGCGAACCTCCGCGGTCGTGCCCGAGGCGTCGCGCACGCGCAGCAAGAAGGAGTGCTCCGTGAGACCGTCGTTGATCGTCGCGACGCGCGAGGCGAAGCGCACCGAGATCGCCTCGTCCCCGGAGGCATCGAAGCTGCCGAGGCCGAAGCTCGCGCTCGCGGGTGCCGCGTCCCATGCGATGCGCGCGGCGTCGCGCACGCCCGCGTAGCTGCCCGCGCACATGCCCGTGCAGTCGAGCGCGGCGGTGAAGCCCATGAACGTGTTGCTGCCTCCGAGCGAATTCGTGGAGAAGCCCGCGCGGCTGAAGTCGTCGATCGTGCGGCGCGAGATCGGCGCGTACGCGAAGCGAAGATCGAGCGAGTCGTCCGACCATGCCTCGAAGATCGCAGGCAGCTCCGCGTCGGTGCGCACGTAGGCAGGCGGCGGCGTGCGGGCGTCCGAGGTCGCGATCCAGTCCGAGATCAGGAGCTCGAGGCCCGCGCGCTGCGCCTCGGCCGAGATGCGCGCGCTGTTCGGGCACACGCCGCGGAAGGCGTTGTCGTCGAAGCGCCACTCGGTGTTGAAGAAGTTGTGATTCGTGCCGACGAAGAGCAGCTGGCTGCGCGTGAACGCGTCCGAGTCGCGCAGGCCGCGGTCGTACATGCGCGCGCCCTGGAGGTCGCTCACGTCCGCATCGCACGAGGGCAAGAGCACGAGGTAGCTGACGCCCTGCGGTGTGTTGTCGTGGTAGTCGGTCGGACCGATCGCGAGCACCGAGCTCAGCGTGAGGCCGGCGATCGGGCTCGTGGCGAGCAGCTGCGGCGTCTGCGAGACGGCCTCGCCGCCGCGCGAGTGACCGACGAGGTGGACGTGCGCGAGATCGATCGCGCCGCTGAAGCGGCCCATGAACGGAGCTTCCTCGGTCGTGGCCCAGCGCTGCCATCGTCGCAGGTGCTCGACGATCAGCGCGGTGCGCTCGGGGATGAAGTCGTCGCGGCAGTTGAGCGCGTTCGCGGAGATGCTCGCGGTCACGTAGCCCTGCGCAGCGAGCGTGTCCTGGAGGTAGATGTAGCCCGCGGCGTTCGGCGTGGTGGTGAAGCGACCGTCCTCGCAGGCGTCGGCCTCACGCGTCTCGCAGTCGTCGTCGCCCATCGAGGGGCGACAGTTGCCGTGGTTGCCGTGGAGGAAGAGCACGAGCGGGAACGGGCCCTCGTCGATCGCGACGGGCGCGCGGATCGTGGCCCAGAGGCTCGTCGCGAACGGCACGCCGGGCACGCTCTGCGCGGCGAGGTCGTAGCCTCCGGTGTCGATCGTGAGGACGCGCAGCGGATCGGTGACGCCACCTTCCTCGCCGCCCATGCCGAGCGCCATCACGCGGTAGTAGGCGATGGGCCCCGGCATGCCCGCATCGGTGAACGTGATCGTCGCCGGATCGACGTCGGCGACCATGGTCCAGGGGCCGCTGGGGCTCGTGCTGCGCTCGACGCGCGTGCGCGTGACGTCGGCGCCCGCGCTCGGTGTCCAGCCGATCGTGGTGTCCGTCGCGCCCGTCGCTGTGCGCGTCGCGGAGACCACGCGCAGCCCCGTGGGCGCGAACAGATCGAGGACTGTCGCATCGAAGGTGCAGCGCGCGGTGAGACCCGCGGCATCGGTCGCCGTCGCGGTCATGCGCGTGGTGCCGGGGCCCGGCGTGGGCGGCTCGATCGTGAGGGTGGGCGCGGCGTCGCACGCATCGGTCGCCGTGATGTCCGCGCTCGTGACTGGATCGCTCGGGCTGGTGCGCACGATGCGCGAGCTCGCGGGGCACGTGATGACCGGCGCCGTCGTGTCCTCGACGATCACGTCGCTGGTGCACGAGAGGCGCGCGCCCGCGCCGTCCATCGCGGAGAACGTCACGGTGCTCGTGCCGCGCGGGTATCCGCTCGCACGTCGATCGTCGGTGATGGCGCCGACCTCGCCGCCGCTGCAGCTCTCGAACGCGGTGGCGTCCCCGATCGTCGCGGGTGTGCTCGCGCCCACGCACTCCACCGTCGTGTCGTCGGCGCACGCGAGGCGCGCCATGCCGTCGATGCGGCCGGTGATGCGGAAGGTGCACGTCGCGCTCGCGCCGCTCGCCGAGGTCGCTGTGCAGCTGCCCGTGCTGCGGTCCGCGGTGACGCTCGATCCCACGATGGGATCGCACACGATCGTCGGCGTCGAGCCATCACACGTCGCGACGCTGGGCGTGATCGAGAAGCTCGTGCCGCTCGAGGCGATGCAGCCGAGGTCGACGACCTCGGGGCACTCGATCGCAGGCTGATCGACGGGTGTTCCGTCCATGCCGCACGACGCGGGCGGCATCGTGCCGCCACAGTCGCAGCCTGCGAGGCCGAGCGCGCCGAGCGACGCGACGACCACGAGGAGCGCGCCCTGGACCGTGCCAGTCGAGGGGCGGCTCACTGGGCCGCTCCGATCGCGTCGCGCGAGATCACACCGAGCTCGACGCGCGTGGCTGCGTCCTCCCCGTACTGCGCGAAGACTGCGGTCCCGTCGGGAGGCAGCGCGTCTTCGGCGAGCACGAAGCGCAGCACGCCGATGCGCGGGTGCGTGTAGCGATGGAGCGCGAGCTGACCGACGTGGAGCACGGGGTCGCTCGCGCGTGGTGGGAAGCGACGTGCGTCGAGGTCGAACGCGATCGCGGTGGCCTGTGGACGCTCGGTGCCGTGACCGTCTTCGGCGGTCACGTTCTCGAGGCGTGTGAGGGTGAGCAGTGGGGTCACGGCCTCGTCGTCCTGTTCGGCGCGCGCAGGCGTCTCGCCGCGCGCGAGGTCGACACGGCTCGCACCCGCACGATCGCCTGGCTCGACGACGACGTCACCCTCGCCTCGGAGCGCGGCAGTCTCGGTCGGCGGCGTGTCCGCACCGCAGCCGACGAGCGTGAACGCGAGCGCGATCAGAGGACCCAACGACGCACGAGGCCGTGTCATGCGCGGAAGGTACGACGCAGCCAGCCTCGCGGTCACTCGGGCCGGGCGCCTCGACCAGCGTCGTGCGATCGACCGCACGCGACGCCGTGACGACGCGACCGCGCGCGATATGCTCGCGCCCCTCATGCGCTCCGATACGTTCTCGCTGACGGGCCGCGATGGCGCGTCGATCCACGTGCACCGTTGGCTCCCGGATCAGGGCAGCGAGGTGCGGGGCATCGTGCAGATCGCGCACGGCATGGCCGAGCACGGCGCGCGTTATGCGCGTTTCGCCGAGGTGCTGACGAAGCACGGCTACGCCGTCTACGCGGACGATCACCGCGGTCACGGCAAGACGGCGAGCGAGGCCGAGGTCGGCCACTTCGGCGACACGCACGGCTGGGAGCTCGTGACGAGCGATCTGCTCGCGCTCGGCAAGCGCGCCAAGAGCGAGCACCCCGGCAAGAAGCTGATCTTCTTCGGTCACTCGATGGGCTCGTTCTTCGGGCAGGCGATCCTGCAGAAGCACGCGCGCGAGTACGACGGGATGATCTTCTCCGGCACCAACGCGCCGGGCTCGGTGCTCGAGCGGGCAGGCAGCGGCGTCGCGCGCATGGAGCGGCTGCGCGCAGGGGTGCGCGGCAAGAGCTCGCTCCTCACGTTCCTCTCGTTCGGCTCGTTCAACGACGCGTTCAAGCCCGCGCGCACCGACTTCGACTGGCTCTCGCGCGATCCCGCCGAGGTCGACAAGTACATCGCGGATCCGCGATGCGGCTTCCACTGCACGACCGAGCTCTGGGTGCAGCTGCTCGAGGGGCTTCGATCGATCGCGACGTCCGGCTTCGGCGCGGTGCCCAAGGACTTTCCCGTGCATCTCTTCGCAGGAGATCGCGACCCCGTCGGTCGCGCGAGCAAGGGCGTGGTCGAGCTCCACCAGCGCCTGCAGAGCGTGGGCCTCACGCGCTCGACGATCCGGCTCTACCCCGAGGGTCGCCACGAGATGCTGAACGAGATCAACCGCGACGAGGTGATGGCCGACGTGGTCGCGGTGCTCGATCGCATGATCGCGTGACGTCGATCGATCCGCTCGTTCGCCTGCGCGCGGAGCACGGCGTCGAGCTCGGTGAGGACGCGTGGATCGCGCTCGTGCCCGAGGTGATGCCCGATCACGCGACGGCGATGGCGGCGCTGATCGACGAGCTGCCGCTGGCGCCCGAGTCGCTCGTGATCTTCGGCAAGCCCGTGGAGACGCCGCGCCTCGTGTCGTTCCACGGCGACCCACACGCGCGCTACAGCTACTCGGGGCGCGTGTTCGACCCGAAGCCGTGGACACCGTTCCTCGCGTCGGTGCGCGAGCGGGTGCGTGAGGTGACGGGCACGCGATTCGACTGCGTGCTCGTGAACCACTACCGCGATGGCAAGGACGCGATGGGCTGGCACGCAGACGACGAGCCCGAGCTCGGACCGAACGCGCCGCGGGACGTGCTGATCGCGTCGCTCTCGCTCGGTGCCATGCGCCGCTTCGTCCTGCGACATCGACGTCGCTCGGAGGACAAACGAGCGCTCGAGCTCGGCGAGGGCAACCTCCTCGTGATGGGCGGCGCGACGCAGCATCGCTGGCAGCACTGCGTCCCACGCACGAGCAAGCCGGTCAGGCCGCGCATGAACCTCACGTTCCGCCTCGTACGACGGTGAAAGGGCATCGCTCGTCAGAAACCCGCGCGGTCGGCCGCACCCTCGCTACCATCGCGCGACGTTCATGATCATCGAGGACTTCTTCGCGACGACGCGCGACGGCTGGCGGCTTCACCTCAAGCGCACGCGACGCGAGCTGGGCGTCGATCGCAACCGCAGGCCGCTCTTGATCGTGCCGGGCTACGGCATGAACGGCTTCATCTTCGGCTTCCATCCGAAGGGCACGTCGCTCGAGAGCTACCTCGCGGACGCGGGCCTCGACGTGTGGACCGCGAACCTCCGCGCGCAGGGTCGCTCCGAGCGCGCGCGACGCGACGCGCCTGGCCCTTCGATGGCGCGCTACGCGCACGAGGACGTGCTCGCGGCGATCGACTTCGTGCTCGCCACGAGCGAGAGCGGACACGATCGGCTCGACGTGCTCGGGGCGAGCCTCGGCGGATCGATCACGTTCACGCACCTCTCGCGCGAGGCGCAGCGTGATCGCATCGCGTCGGTGATCGCGATCGGATCGCCGCTGCGGTGGGAGACCGTGCCTCTGGTACTGCGACTCCCGTTCGCGTCGCGTCGGATCGCGGGCCTCGTGCGCGTGTCGGGCGCGCGGCGCCTCGCCTCCACGATCCTGCCGCTGGTCAAGCGCGCGCCCGCCGCGCTCGCGATGTACATGAACGCGGCGCACGTCGATCTGGATGCAGCGAGCGATCTCGTGCGCACCGTCGAGGACCCCGATCCCGTGGTGAACCGCGACCTCGCGGGGTGGATGAAGGCGAAGGATCTGGTGATCGATGGCGTGAACGTCACGCACGCGATGGCCGACGTGACGCATCCGCTCTTGCTCGTGGTCGCGAACGAGGACGGCATCGTCCCGGAGCCCGTCGCGACGTCGGCCGCGCGCGTGTGGGGCGGAAGGGACGTCACCACGCTCCGCATCGGCACGCCCGAGGACTGGTATGCGCACGCGGATCTGTTCGTGGGCCACGAGTCGCCGACGAAGGTATTCGCGCCCATCGAGCGTTGGCTGCGGGAGCGCTGATCCGCGCCTTTTTTGGAGACGCGATCCTCTCGGGCCTAGGGTCCGGCCATGCGCCTCCCCTCGATCGCGTTCGGAACCGTCCTCTCGCTCTCCGCTGGCTTCGTCGCGCTCGTGCCCGGCACCGGCTGCGGGATGATGCAGGGCCTCGCGCCCGAGACGCGCCTGCAGGACAACGTCTACATGCTCAACGACGAAGCGCGCTGGGGCCGTGTGGATCTCGCGGCTGGCCGATGCGCCCGCGCGTACCGCGAGGCGTTCGTGCGCAGCCACCGGCGCTGGGGCCGCACCGTCGCGATCGGCGACGTCGACGTGACGAACATCTCGATGCTGCAGGGCGGCGCGCAGTCGCTCGTGACCTACAGCTGGATCGATCAGAGCACGCAAGAGCTGCACGCCACGACGGTGCGTCAGTCGTGGGTGGGTGATGGCGATGGCTTCGCGCTCGCGGGGGAAGACATCGTGAGCGGCGCCGAGGGTCTCTACCTCGACGTGCCCGGTGGGCCGCACCAGCTCGAGGGCATCGAGGACGACGTGCTCGCGCTCGATCCGGATCGCGAGATCCCGACCGAGGAAGAGCTCGACCGCGAGGCGCACGGCACACCCGAGGGCGCCGAGACCTCCGAGCGGCCGCAGACGCCGGGCGAGCGCGCGCTCGCGGAGTCGCGTCCGCGTCGCATCGACTCGCAGGGCCGTCAGGTCGAGTGATCGCCCGCTAGGGTCGGACGCGCAGGCCGAGGATCGCCCACGGCGTGACGACGTCCTCGAGCAAGACGACGCCGGGGCTCGGCAGGCGCGCGAGCTCGAGCGCAGCGTCGACGCCGAGCTCGATCACGCACTCGAAGCGACGCACGAATTCCCAACCCATCACGAGCGTTCCGCGCACACCGGGCGTGGTGAACGTGGTGGTCATCTCGCGCACGTAGGCGTTGCCGATGCGGAGGATGGGGCCGATGGCGAAGCCGAAGCTCACGTCGCCCACGACGATCGGCCGCAGCTGCACACGAAGGCCGAGCACGCTCGGCCGGTAGTCGATGCGCGCGCTCGGCGGCGCGTTGCGATCTTCGAAGAGGAGCGGGAGATCTGCCTCGAGGAGCAGGCAGTCGCGCGAGAGGCAGAGCCCGACGCCGACACCGAAGCCCACGAGCGCCGTGCTGCGGGCGGCAGAGACGCCGAGCAAGAAGCGAAAGACGAAGGCGGGGCGCAGCGCAGGGACGAGCGACGGATGGGGCCCCAGCGGTCCGTCGTGCGGCACGCGGTACGTGTAGGCGGGCGCGTTGGGATCGGGCGGGACGCTCGGATCGCGACCGACGAGCGCGCTGTCTCGGAGCGCGAGGATCGCGAGCGCGATCGATCGTGCCGAGGCGGGGCGCTCCGGGCTGGTGGTGAGCTCGGTCGCGTACGTCACGCGATCGGGGGCGCCGAGCACGATGCGCACGTGGAGATCGCCCTCGCCCTGCCCTTCGAGGATCTCCTGCGTGGTGCGCGCGTCCGTGAGCGCGATGCCGACCTCGCCCTCGTTCACCACGTCGGGCGCGTCCTCGGGCGTGTCGGCTCCGAGCACCACGACGATCGGCGTGCGCAGCGCGAGGATCTCGCGGACCTCGAACGCGATCTCGCGCAGCGAGGGCGCAGGACGAAGGACGAGCGAGTGGTCCGCCGCGAGCGCACCGACCGTCGTCGTCGGCGGAGGCGCGTCCTCTTGTGCGTGAGCGACGCGCGTCGCGACGAGCGAGACGAGCGCGAGCGCGAGCCACGCGGAGGCAGCGCCTGTCGCGCCCGTGCGGCCATGTGGTCGCGCGTGGCTCATCACCCTTCGGAAGCTTCGTGCGCTGAGTCGCCCCCCGCCAAGGCCTTTTCCATCGAACCACGCGACGCGACACTGGGATTGATCACATCTCGAGCGCTTCGAGTCGGGCCGAGAGGTGGGGGGGCCGAAGCTCAGACATCCTCGGCCTTCGGCCTGCGGAACTCGCCCTGGACCCCCCACCTCCGCGTGCCTCGGGCGTTGCGAAAGCCATGGATTCTGGGCGATCGAGAGATGTGTAGGATCACGAGGCGAGCGGCCCCTCTCGGCGGCGCGGACGCAGTGCCGAGCCGACGCGACGTGATCACGAAGCCCCGACGTGGGGCTGGGGCCCCGCGTCGGAACGCGAAGCGGGGTGAAGGAGGAGCGCAGCGACGACTGAATCCCCGAGGGAGTGGGGCCCTGTTTCGCAACGCGAAACTGGGAGAGGGGCGAGCAGCCCCTCTCGGCGGCGCGAACGAAGTGAGTGCCGACGCCTATTAGAGGAGAGGCCCGCACACGCCGCGCGTGTAGCAGACCTCGCTCTCCCCGCGGATGTCGGGGCAGTCGTCGGTGGTCTCGCAGGTGCACTCCATGATCGCGACGCAGTCGCCGGTCCAGCAGCCGCCTTCCACCGACGCGGTGGTGCCGGTCGCGCAGCGCGGAGGGATGCCATCGCAGGTCACGAGGTCGGGATCACAACGGACGGGGCACTCGCCGACGGTCTCGATCGAGATGCTCGCGCGCGCAGCCTCGCATGCGTTCGAGTACGTCGTGCCGTCGCACGCACACACGGGGGCGTACTCGCGCGTGCACGTCGACGGAATCGGCGTGCAGGTGCCGGGACCGTCCGCGCGCCCGCAGATCGAGCTCGGCGGGAAGTTGCAGAACGTGCCGCGACCACAGGGCGGGCTGCCGCGGCCGCCGCACGTGGTGCCGGTGCGGCCCGCGTCGGACTGCATGCCCGCATCGTCGTCGGCGACGGGCGTGAACGCGTCGGCGCCGGGGACGAACGCGTCGTCGTCGCTCGAGATCGGTGCGTCGGTTCCGGGCGTGATCGCCGCGTCGGGGAACTCGGTGGACGGGGCGTCCATCGTGCCCGTGTCGCGGCTCGGCGCGCCGGAGTCGGTGGGCTCGGTGCTGCCACCGCCGCACGCGGCGACGGAGAGAAGAAGGAGGAGTGAGGAAGATCGTGCGAGAGAAGCGAGGCTCATGGCCGCGATGCTGACACGCGAGACCCTCGCGTCAAAACTCGTCGCGGAACCCGCCCTGCATGCCCTCGTAGACCATCGCGCCGCCCATCGTCTCGGTGGTGGCTTCCATCGCGCTGCCCGCGCCGCTGCCGCCACCGCTCGAGGAGCCGAGGCCGCGCTGCTCGACGCCGCGACCGCGGGCCATCTGGAACATGAAGCTCTGGTCCTCGCCGAAGATCGCGAGCTGCTCGATGGTCGTGTGCCCGTCGCGCTCGATGGTGATGCGCGTCGGCGTGAGGCTGCGCGGCTGAGGCGCGTCCATGGGGTTCGGGAACTCCACGCCTCCGATGAGGATGCGCGCATCGGCCGGCTCGACGCGGATGCGAATTCGGACCTCGGCCGGCGGTGCCGGCGTGCTGGTCGTGGGCGGCGGCGTCGCGCTGGTGGTCGGCGGAGGATCGGGCGGCTGCACGCCCGTGGTCGGCGGTGTCGCGGTGGTCGTCGGCGGCGGCGTGGCCGCGCCACCGATCGAGCCGCTCATCGCTGCGAAGCCGATGGCCGCGACCGCGATCACTGCGACGCCCGCGACGAGCAACGTCGTCGTGTTCCCCCCGCGCGCCTTCTGCTCGAGCGCGCGAACTTCGGGCGCGGTGAGCGCGGGGGCGCGCTGGCTGTCCTTCTCGAGCCGCGGCTGGCTGCCGATCGCTTCCTTGCTCGCTGCGTCCCGCTCGCCCTTCTTCGCACGCGCCTCGGCCTCGGCCTGCGCGAGCGACACCGGCGGCGGTGCCTCGAGCGAGCCATCGGGCTGCGTGTTGCCGCTGCGACGCTCCTCGAGGACGTTCTCGGGCTCGGTCGCGGCCGCCTGCTTCTTGCGGCTCAGCGCGGTGGCCTTGTAGCGATCGGTGGCCGTCTGCACGCGATCGCCCACGTCGATGCTGGGCGAGGACAGCTCGATCTCGACCTCGAGCTCCTCGTACGGCGCGAGCGCGTCGACGAGCTCTCGCATCGTGCCGATGCGGCCTTCCTGATCCTTGACCAGGCAGCGCATCACCAGATCGGCGAGCGGCTCGGGCAGATCCTTGCGGTAGCTCGAGACCGGATCGGGATCGGTCGCGACGATGTTCATCAAGAGCAGCGGGTAGCTGTCGGCGTCGAACGGACGACGCGCCGCCAGCATCTCGTAGAGGATCACCCCGAGCGCCCACACGTCCGTGCGGTGATCGAGGTTCTTCGATCCCTGCGCCTGCTCGGGCGACATGTACGAGGGCGTGCCCATCGCCATGCCCGTGCGCGTGAGGCCGCGGTCGACGCCGCTCGAGTGCATCTTCGAGATGCCGAAGTCGAGCACCTTCACGAAGTCCGGATCGCCGTTCCGCTCGATGAGGAAGACGTTCTCGGGCTTGAGATCGCGGTGGACGATGCCCTTGTCGTGCGCAGCGCCCAGGGCGTTGCCGATCTGACGGGCGATGTGCACCGCACGGCGAACGGGCAAGGGGCCGTGCTCGCAGAGCGCCGCGAGCGGACGGCCCGCGAGGTACTCCATGACGAGGAAGGGCGAGCCATCCGGCAGATCGCCCATGTCCGTCACGTCGATGATGTGATCGTTGCCGATCAGCGTCGCGGCGCGCGCCTCGCGCTTGAAGCGCTCGACGATGTCCCGGTCGCGCGCGTACTCGCGGTGCAAGCACTTGAGCGCGACCTTCTTGCCGATGAGGAGGTGCTCCGCCTCGTAGACGCCGCCCATGCCGCCCACGCCGAGGACCTTGGCGATGCGGTAGCGGTCGGCGACGAGCAGACCGACGCGCTCGTCGTGATCGGTCGAGCCTTCGTCGTCGTCGGGCGGGAGTTGTGCTGCTTCCGATTGAGCTGCCACGGCGATGGCGCCTACAGTACCAGACCGCCGAGGTGGATCGGCATCTAACAATTCGACGTGCGAACGACGAGGTCGCGATGGCAACGCTGTGGTCTGGGGTCTCGAGCCGGGGGCTCGTGAACGTGGGGCAGACAGGAGCGGGCTCACGCCTCGCGATCGTCTTCGGGTTGGCCTGCGCGCTCGCGGCGTCGGGCTGCAACTGCGAGGGCATGACGACGGAGATCGACGCGGGCACGTTGCCGGACGTGCCGAACCTCCCCGACGTCCTCATCGAGTGCGAGCGCGACAACGACTGCGACGACGGCCTCTTCTGCAACGGCACCGAGACCTGCGAGCTCGGACGATGTCAGACGACGCCGACGGAGTGCGACGACGGCCTCGACTGCACGGTCGACAGCTGCTCGGAGGACACGCGCGCGTGCCTCCACGAGGTGCCCGATCTCGACAGCGACGGCTACGCGGACGCGCGGTGCATCGACGAGCGCGGCATGCCGCTCGGCAACGACTGCGACGACACCGACGCGGCGCGCTTCCCCGGCAACCTCGAGGTCTGCGACGACGAGGGCCACGACGAGGACTGCGATCTCGACACGCGCGGCGGTGTCGACGCGGACTCGGACGGCTTCGAGGACATCCGCTGCTGTAACCCGATGATGGCCGGCTCCTCGACGCCGAACTGCGGCCCCGACTGCGACGACGGCCGCCGCACGACGAACCCCGGCGGCGTGGAGGTCTGCAACGCCCTCAACGACGACTGCGACATGGCGACCGACGAGGGCCAGCTGCGGACGGTGTATCTGGACGCAGATCGCGACGGCTACGGCGTCGCGGCGAGCGCGATCGAGGCGTGCGCCACGACGGCAGGCTACTCGGCGACGCCCGGCGACTGCGACGACACACGCATCGATCGGAACCCGGGCCAGCCCGAGTTCTGCGACATGATCGACAACGACTGCAACGGCATGGTCGACGACATGACGCGCGAGGTGTCGTGGTACCGCGACGTCGATGGCGACGGCTTCGGTGCGGACGGGCCGAGCACACGCAGCTCGTGCGAGCCGCTGACGTCGATGGGCTACTCGCTGCTCGACACGGACTGCAACGACACGACGCGCGCGGTGAGCCCGGCGGCCACCGAGACCTGCAACGGCATCGACGACGACTGCATCGGCGGCCCGAGCTTCCAGATCATGCCGGGCGACTTCGAGGACGACGACGAGGACGGCGTCGTGGACCTCGCGTGCGGCGCGCCGTTCGGCGCGGACTGCGACGATCGCAACCCGCTCACGGGCCCGGGCGAGACCGAGATCTGCGACGGTCGCGACAACGACTGCGACGACAGCACGGACGAGGGCGCGACGAGCGCGGTTTTCTACCGAGACTCCGACATGGACGGCTACGGCTCGAGCACCGGCGGCACGATCGTCGGCTGCATGGGCATGGCGGGCTACGTCGCGATGGGCGGCGACTGTGACGACATGGACGCGGCGCGTCGCCCAGGGGTGACCGAGGTCTGCAACGGCGAGGACGACGACTGCGACGGCGCGGCCGACGACGCGATCTCGCTCGCCCCGCTGCCGCACGCCCAGGTCGGCTGCGTGGCGGGCATGACGACGATCGTGCGCTGCGATCCCAACTACGAGAACTGCAACGGCACGACGCCCGACGGCTGCGAGGTCGACCTCGCGAGCGACGAGGCGAACTGCCGCTTCTGCGGCAACGTGTGCGCCTCGGCGGGCGGTGAGTCGCGCGAGTGCGTGGCAGGCGACTGCCGCATCACGAGCTGTCCGAGCGGCCGTCGCGACTGCAACGGCAGCGCTGTCGACGGCTGCGAGCGCGCGGTCGGCACGACGACGGACTGCGGCGACTGCGGTGATCGTTGCCTCCTCGCGCACGTGACGCGTCAGGCGTGTACGTCGGGCACGTGCTCGTTCGATCCGGCCACGGACTGCGAGGCGGGCTGGGCCGACTGCGACGGCAACGTGGCGACGGGCTGCGAGACGCCGCTCCGCACGTCGATGAACTGCATGGCCTGCGGTGACTCGTGCGACGCGACGGAGTTCTGCGACGTGTCGATGGGAAGCTGCCGCACCTCGACGAGCTCGTGCACGGCGCCGCAGGCCGACTGCGACGGCAACGGCAGCTGCGAGACGAACACCTCGACGAGCCTCACGGCGTGCGGCGGCTGCGGCCGCGCGTGCACGGGCGGCAACGCGGCGTGGGCCTGCGCGGGCGGCGGCTGCACGATCACCGCGTGCACCGGCGGCTTCCACGACTGCGACGGCATCGCGTCGAACGGCTGCGAGGCCTCGCCGACGGACGTGACCGCGTGCGGCGCGAGCT
>JAFLCL010000129.1 GCA_017303575.1 Deltaproteobacteria bacterium | reverse complement strand
CGCGGCCAGCCCGATCGTCTCGCGGCCGCGACGGATCCGACGCTCGTGTCGGGCGACAACCGCAACGCGCTCGCGCTCACCGCGCTCTCCACCACGCGCTTCGCGACGGGCGGGCGCACGGCGAGCGAGGCGCTGTCCGATCTCGTGGCGAGCGTCGGTCGTGCGATCGACGGCGCCGATCGCGACGAGGCGCTGCTCTCGTCGGCGCAGACGCAGGCCGCCTCGCTCCGCGAGTCGATCTCGGGCGTCAGCAGCGACGACGAGATGATCGCGCTGACCCAGTACCAGCGCGCCTACGAGGCGAGCCTCAAGGTCGTGCAGACAGCGGACGAGATGCTCCAAGAGCTCTTGTCGATGAAGCGATGACCCACGCGAGATCGACAGCTCAAGGTCCAGAAGGCCTTGGTCGATGACTCGTCCGAGGATCCCATGAGAGTCACCGACAGCATGCTCTCCGAGCTCACGAGGACCGGCCTGGCCGCGGCCCGCGAACGCGCGTCCGAGGCGCAGCGGGTGGCGAGCTCGGGCCTCCGCGTCGAGAAGCCATCCGACGACCCGACGGCCGCCGCCGTGGGTCGCCGCAAGCAGAACGAGATCGAGCGCATCGACGCGCTGCTCAAGACCGCCGACGTCGGCGCGTTCGCGCTGACCGTCGTGGACGACACATTCGCCCACATGAGCGAGCTCAGCGCCCGCGCCAAGGAGCTCGCCGTGCAGGCCGCCAACGACACGCTCTCGGCCGCCGATCGTGCAGGCATCGCCACCGAGATCTCGAGCCTGCGCGAGGCGATGCTCGCCGCCGCGAACACCCGCGTCGATGGCAAGTACGTGCTCGGAGGCCTGCGCGAGGACGCGCCGCCCTTCGACGCAGCAGGGACGTTCACCGGCGACCGCAGCGTGCGCGAGGTCGAGGTCGCGCCCGGCGTGCGTGTCGCGACGTCGGTGCCCGCGGGCGAGGTGCTCGCGCCTGCCTCCGGCGTGGACGTGCTGGCCGCGCTCGGTCGCCTCGAGACCTCCTTGCGCGCGAACGACGTCGTGGGCATCCGCACCGGCATCGACGAGATCGGCAGCGCCGAAGAGCAGATCCTCTCGGCGCGATCGCAGGTCGGCGCGTCCACGCAGCGCCTCGATCAGGCGCGCGCGCTCGCGGTTCGCCTGCGCGACGGCGCAGACGAGAGCCGCGCCGGCGCCGTGGAGGCCGATGCCTTCGACGCGCTCTCCGAGCTCGCACGCGCCCAGAGCGTGCTCGAACAAGCGGTGGCCATCGCCGCGAAGCTGCCCATCGCGGGCCTGGCACAGCGAGGCTGACATGCTCACGCTCACACGCCGCGAGGGAGAGAGCATCGCGATCGGCGATGGCATCGAGATCACGATCGTCGACATCGGTCGGGGCAAGGTGCGCGTGGGCATCGTCGCGCCGCGCCACATGGCCATCCTCCGCTCCGAGGTGCTCGGCCGCATCGTCGAGGAGAACCAGCGCGCCGCCGGCGCGCTCTCGCCTTCGCCGGACGGCGTCGACGCGAGCCGCATCGAGTTCGTGAACGGGCTGCCGGGCCTGCGCGATCACCGCGCGTTCACGCTGGCCGAGGTCCCGGGCTACCCCGCGCTGCGTGGCTTGGTGTCGGAGACCGACCCGCTCGTGCGCCTGCTCGTCTGTGACGCGTCGCTGGCGATGCCAGGCTACCCGCTCGAGCTCGCCAAGCAGCGCGCCGGGCTCGGTGACGAAGAGGTGGCCGTCGCTGTGGTGCTGACCTTGCCGCGCGATGCGCGTGCGCCGAGCGTGAACCTGCTCGCGCCGCTCGTGATCGGCCTCAGCTCGCGCCGGGGCGAGCAGGTCATCCTCGACGGCTCGGGCTTGTCGGCGCGCGAGGAGCTCGCGCTCGGCTCCCGAGAGCCGCTCGCGCAGACTGCCTGACGCGCGGGACCGGCGACAGCCGATGATCCACAGGCCTGATCTTCAGCATGCCTGATCGTCAGCATGCCTGATCGTCAGCATGCCTGATCGTCAGCATGCCTGACGGTCAGCATGCCTGATCGTCAGCATGCCTGATCGTCAGCATGCCTGATCACCAGCAGGACTGACGGTCAGCATGCCTGATCGTCAGCATGCCTGATCGTCAGCATGCCTGTCCGCCAGCGTGCCTGTCCGTCAGCACGACTGAGTCGGGCTCGGCGATACGGCGCAGCGATCAGCGCGCGACGATGGCGCGTAGGGCGCGGGCCATGGAGGCGGCGTCGGGAAAACGCTCGGCGGCGGTGCGTGCACAGGCGCGCTGGATCCAGCGGTCGAACTCCGCGGGCATGCCGGGCACCAGCTCGCTGGGCGCCGGGATCGCGCAGCGCGCCGTCAAGAACGCCATCGTCGCGTCGGGACCATCGGCGATCGCGTTGTGCCCGGTGGCTGCGCAGTACGCCGTGGCGCCGAGCGCCCAGAGGTCCGCCGACGGACCGACGTCGCTGCCATCGAGCTGCTCGGGCGCTGCAAAACCCAGCGTGCCGACGAAGCGGCCGCGCCCTGTGGCGCGCGCGTCGCGCTCGCCCTCGAGCAGGCGCGCGAGCCCGAAGTCCACGAGCTTCGCGCGGTACGGAACGGCACCGAGCGACTCGTCACTCTCGTCCGCGCCGGCGTGCTCGAGGAGCACGTTCTCCGGCTTCACGTCGCGATGCACCACCCCCGCCGCGTGCGCGACCGCGAGGCCGCGCGCGAGCTCCGTGACGATGCGCGACACGCTCACCAGAGGCAGTCGTCCCTGCTGCGAGAGGAGGCCGCCGAGGGTCTGGCCGTCGAGGTACTCCATGATGAGGAAGGGGATGCCGCCTGGCGTACAGCCGTAGTCGTACACGCTCACGATGTGGGGGCTGCGCAGGAGCGAGGTCGCGCGAGCCTCTCGCTCGAAGCGTGCGCGCAAGAGCGGGCTCGTCGCGAGCGCGGGACGCACGAGCTTCACTGCCACGGGATGGCCGAGCTCGAGGTGGGTCGCGCGGTACACCTGCCCCATGCCGCCCTCGCCGAGGAGCGCCTCGAGGCGGAAGCGGTTCGCGATCACGAGCCCGGGCTTGAGCTCCTCGGGCGCGACGCGGCTCGCGCCCGAGCCTCGGAGCAAGCGCGCGCGCAGCACGTCGGTGTCGAACGGCTTCACCACGTAGTCGTCGGCGCCCGCCTCGAGGCCCTCCGCCACGCACTCGGGTCTGTCACGCGCAGTGAGCATCACGAGGTGCGAGCGATTGCCGCGCGCACGCGCGGCGCGGCACACGTCGGGCCCCGAGAGACCGGGCATCATCCAGTCGACGAGGCCACGCGGCGGCGCTTCGGGTGAGGCCAACAGCGCGAGCGCGCTCGGCCCGTCCTCCGCGATGACGGGCTCGCAGCCCCAGTGCTCCACCATGCGCGAGAGCATGCGCCTCATCTGAGGGTCGTCGTCCGCGACGAGCACACGCATGCGAATGCTGGAGCCATCCATGGTCAACCCACCGCTTCCAACAGGTTGTCTGTCTCGTCGTCGGACTCCATCGTCCCAATCCCGCGCTTCTTGAGCTTCTCGACGAGGGTCGTGCGGTTCAGCTTGAGCAGCGCCGCGGCGCGGTTCTTGTTGCCGCGCGTGCGCTCGAGCGCCTGCTTCAGCATCGCCGTCTCGAAGCGCTCGAGCACCGCGCGCAGATCGATCCCCTGCGCAGGCAGGACGGACGCGTCGCCCTCGAGCGCCGCGGTGCGCTCGGTGGCTCGCACGCGCTCGGGTACGTCCTCGGCGACGATCATGCCTTCCGCGCGGAGGATCACCATGCGCTCCACCACGTTCGCGAGCTGACGCACGTTGCCCGGCCAGCCGTGGGCCTCGAGCATCGCGAGCGCGTCGTCGTCGATGCCGTGCACGCTCGTGCCGCGTCGACGGTTGGAGTCGTCGATGAACGCGCTCACGAGGAGGCGGATGTCGCCCGCCCGCTCGCGCAGCGGCGGCAGCTCCACGCGGATCACGTCGAGGCGGTAGAGGAGGTCCTCGCGGAACTTCTTCTTCTCGACCATGTCCTCGAGGTCCCGGTGCGTCGCCGCGATGACGCGCACGTCGATGGGGATGGGCCGATCGTCGCCGAGCGGCACGATCTCTCGCTCCTGGAGGGCTCGCAGGAGCTTTCCCTGCACCGCGAGCGGCAGCTCGCCGATCTCGTCGAGCAGGAGCGTTCCACCGTGCGCCGCGAGGAAGCGGCCAGCGCGCTCGCGCTGCGCGCCCGTGTACGCGCCCTTGCTGTGACCGAAGAGCTCGCTCTCGATGAGCTGCTCGGGGATCGCCGCGCAGTTCACCGCCACGAGCGGTCCCGCGCCGCGACCGCTGGCCGCGTGGATCGCGCGCGCGGCCAGCTCTTTGCCGGTGCCCGTCTCGCCGTGGAGGAGGATCGAGCAGTCCGTCGGCGAGACTCGACGCAAGAGCTCGAGCGACGAGAGCAGGTTCTGGCTCTCTCCCAGCATCTGGGGCGCGTAGCGTTCGCGCCACGCCGAGGCCGCCCCGAGATCGGTGGGCGCAGCGACGCGATGAACACCGCTCGGTGCGCCGTCGTACGCGATGACGCGCGCGAGGGTCGCGTCGAGCGCCTCGATCGAGAACGGCTTGGCGAGGTAGTCGAGCGCGCCCACGCGCAGCGCGCCCACGGCGTTCTCCACGCTCGCGTCGCCCGTCATCACGATGGTGGCCGGTCGGGGCACGCCGCGCGGAAGTCGAGCGAGCACCTCGAGCCCGCTGCCCTCGGGCAGGCCGAGGTCGAGCAAGAGCACGTGATAGCCGGGACGTCGCGACAGTGCGTCGACGGCCACGTCGATCGACTCGGTCGCGAACACCTCGAGGCCCCGCGAGCGCAGGTGCCGCTCGATGGTCCTCCTCAGCTCCGGAACGTCCTCCACCACGAGCGCTCGGATCGACATCGGCTCCGCTCCTCTTTCGTCACCCACCGTCGCACTGCGCGCGGTCGGCGCTCTTCGCGGCCCCGCTTCAGCAAGCGTCGGGCCGCCGGACGATCGACGGCAACGTCATCGATCCGACGCTCGTGCCCTCGTCGATCGTCATCGCTTTGGCGATCTGTGAGAGCGCAGCGTCAGGGTTCCGTCATCGGGGAATTCCTCCGCGACGCGCCTCAAGACGCGGAGGGCGGCGGCCGATCGACGGGTCGGCCGTCGTCCCCGCGTTGGGCTGCACGACGAGCTCACGAAGAGGTTCACGATGACGACGACGAAACGACGGGCACGCGGGGCGTGGCTCCTCCTCACCACCTGCTGCGCGACGGCGAACGCCGTCGGATGCATCACACCCTCGGAGCCCATCGCGCTCGTCGAGGGCGATGCGGGCTCGCTTCGCGACGCACCCGTGACACCGCGGACGCCAGACGCCGCGCGCGGCGACGCGAGCGAGGCCTGTGACGTCGGATGTGTGGTGGACGGCATCTGTCACCCCGACGGCGCGCGCAACGAGGCCAACCCCTGCGAGGTCTGCGACATCGCGCGCTCGACGACGAGCTTCGTCTCGGACGAGGGCGCGAGCTGCGACGACGGCGCGTTCTGTACGATCGGTGACGTGTGCGTCGCCAGCGCCTGCGTGGGCGTGGCTCGCGCTTGCGACGACGGTGCGGCCTGCACGGCGGGCGACACGTGCGACGAGACGCTCGACGCGTGTGTGCCCGGGCCTTCGAGCTGCACGGGCGACCAGGTGTGCGAGCTGGCGACGGGCGCGTGCGTGAGCACGTGCGACGGCTGCTCGATCGACGGCATCTGCCATGCCGCGGGCGACCTCCACCCGACCGAGGGGTGCGCGGTGTGCGACCCCGCGCGGTCGCTGGACTCGTGGTCGGTGAACGACGGCGCGCGCTGCGACGACGGTCTGTTCTGCACCGTCACCGACATCTGCGTGGGCATGGTCTGCACGGGCAGCGCACCGCGCGACTGCGACGACGGGATCGAGTGCACCGGCATCGAGAGCTGCAGCGAAGAGGACGATGTCTGCCTTCCCGGTGAGCCGACGTGCCCCGAGGCGAGCTCGTGCTCCACGATGCTCGCGGCGTGCGTGTGGGACTGCGCGGGCTGCACCGTCGACGGCGTGTGTGTCGCCGAGGGCGATGTCAGCCCCGGCAATGGCTGCTTGATCTGCGACCCCTCCCGCGATCGTTTCGCGTTCAGCCCGCGCGACGGCGCGTCCTGTGACGACGGCGACTCCTGCAGCGTCGAGGACGTGTGCGTCATGGGCGTCTGCCGCGCGAAGCCCATGGACTGCGACGACGGCCTCGGCTGCAACGGCGTGGAGGCGTGCGAGCCCACGACGGGCGAGTGCGTGGCCGGCGTGGCTCCGTGCGCGGCAGACGAGCTCTGCGACGCGGAGACGAACGCATGCACGCCGATCTGCACCGGCTGCACGATCGATGGCGTCTGCCACGCAGACGGCGCGTCGCGACCTTCGAATCCGTGCGAGCGCTGCGATGTCGCGACCTCGAGCACCTCGTGGTCCTCCGACGACGGCGCGAGCTGTGACGATGGAAGCGCATGCACCATCGACGCGTGCCGCGCAGGCGTGTGTGAAGGAACGCCCGTCGTGTGCGACGACGGAATCGTGTGCAACGGCGAGGAGCACTGCGCCCCCGAGAGCGGCGTGTGCGTCGCGGGAACCACGAGCTGCGCGGACGGCTCGAGCTGTGACGTCGCGACGGACACGTGCGTCTGCGACGGATGCCTGATCGACGGCGTGTGCGTCGCTGTCGGCGCTGCCCGCCCTGGCAGCCCGTGCGAGGTGTGCGCGGCCGCAGGCGACGACGCGTGGTCGGCGCTCGAGGATGGCGCGAGCTGCGACGATGGCGTCTCGTGCACCATCGACGCGTGTGTCGCGGGCGTGTGCGTGGGCGTGGACGGCTGCACCGACGGCGCGACCTGCGACGGCACGGAGTGCGTGCCCCCCGAGGTGTGAGCGCCGGAGAGGCACCTCCACGAAGGTCTCGCCGCGCGGGGCTCGGGGCATCGTCCCCGGGCCCCGTCGCCGCGAACGACGCGCTCAAGTCCGACGCAGAACGACCGATGGAACGACACGACCGATCGTGCAGAGGTGACGTGATGACGAACGAGCTCTCGATGTCCAAGCGCCAGCACGCCCTCGCCTTGGCGTGGGTGGTGTGCACCGCGGCGACGTGGCCGAGCGCAGCCCGCGCCGACCTCGATCGTCCGCTCCCGCACGACGCGTGTGGTGCCGATGGAGGCCCGAGCGTGCAGGCGGACGCCGGGCCGGAGGGCGCCTACGTGTTCGCCGACCCCATCGCGGCGCCTGCGCAAGGCGCGCGCTTCGAGCCGAGCTGCAGCGCCAACGTCGCGACGCGCGGCGAGACCGGGCTGGGCTGGACGCTGAGCTTCGGAGCGCTCGCGTGGCTCGCGCGTCGACGACGCGAGCGCGCGCGAGCGCGCGACATCGCTGCGTGACGAGCACGTCTCGTGATCACAGCTTCGAGAGGCGCGCGCGCATCCGTGGCGCGAGCTCGGGCTGACGCTCCGCGAAGATCGCGAGCCACACGATCACCTGCACGTTCCTGACGACGCCGAGCTCACGCACGAGGTCGTGGTCGTAGGGCAGATCGTAGGCAGCGCACGCACGCTCGATCGCGTCGCGCTGCTCCCCGAAGAGCTCGGCGCGTGAGCGGAGGCACGCGAGGTCGTGCTCGATCGGCCCCACGAACGCGTCCTCCCAGTCGGTCCACAGCGTGCCGCGAGCGGTCGCGAGCACGTTGCCGAGGTGCGCGTCGCCGTGCACCGCCTGCATCGAGGCCGTGCACGCGGGGATCGTCTCGACGATGCGCGCTGCGCGATCGAGCGCGCGGGCGAGGACATCGCGATCGTGCGCGTCGAGGTGCGGGCTCGCGCTCGCGCGTGACGCGACCGCGCGCGCCTCGTCCCACGCGCCGAGGTAGGGCAGCGCATCCTTCGGGTACGACGCGAGCGCGCGATGGCAGGCAGCGAGCGTCGCGCCGGCCGCGAGAGGATCGAGATCGTCGCGCAGCGTCTCGCGACGCCAGAAGCTCACCACCAGATCACCGAGATCGTGAGGCCCAGCGTCGAACTCGGTGGCAGGCTGCGTGGCGAGCGAGGGGCCGAGGAAGCGCGTGATCTCCACTTCGCGCCGCAGCCACGCGATGCCCACGCGCACCGCCGAGGTCGCCATCGCGACGCGCGCCACGATCGGATGCGGATCGAGCGCCAGCACGAGGTTCGAGCGGTCCGCGATCACACGCGGCCTGCACGTCAGGCCCCGTGCGAGCGCGAGCGCCGAGACGCGGCGGAGGACTTCGTCGTGTTGCATCGGGGCCGGGGTTGAGGCGGAGCTCGAGGCTCGCCTATCGTCTCGGACATGACGAGCCCCACGACGTTCGAGCGCACGCTGCGCGCCTTCGCGATCTCTCCTGCGCTGCTCGGAGCGGCGCTCGCCCTCGCAGGCTGCGGCGGCGGCGATCCCTTCACGCGCGTCGAGGCGTCGTTCGACCGCACGGTGAACGACATCTGCACGCGCTGTCCGCAGATCACCGGCACCACCACCGAGAGCGAGTGCCGCACCGCCGCGAACGCGAACAACCCGTTCGAGGGCGCGGAGTGGAACTGTCAGCGCGGCGTCTACATGGACTACAGCTCCGAGCTCGCCCCCACCTACGACTGCGTCGCCCGCGCGGTCTCGGGCTTCGAGACGTGCATGAGGAACGCGGCGAGCACGTGCCCGCCCGCGTCGGGCACCACGCAGGCGTGCAGCGACCAGATGAACACGGCGATCAACGCGTGTCCGCAGCCCGACTCGATCATGGCGGCGCAGGCCCTCTCGGTCTGCTTCGCCGACGGGTGATCGCAGCGCCCACCGTCGCGCGGTGCGGACTCGCACGACGGTGAGGTCGCGCGGCCCTCGGCCGCTTGGCCGGAGGTGACGGAGCCGGCTACCCTCGGCCGCGATGTTCATCACGCTGCTCGGCCTCGAGGAGACGGCGCTCAACCAGTTCCTCCTGCTGGTGATCGGTGGCCTCTTCGCCTACCTCGGCATCAGCGGCCTGAGCTACCTCGTCTTCTTCGTGTGGGGAAAGAAGACCTTCCACCCCACGTACGTGGCCGATCCCAAGGTCCTCAAGAACCAGATCAGCTGGGGCCTCTACGGCACGCTCGGCAACGCAGCGCTCACGGTGCCGTTCCACTGGGCGATCGCGAACGGCTACTCGCAGATCTACTGGGACCCGATGGAGCGAGGCCTGCCCTACCTCCTCGTCTCGATCGTCCTCTACCTCGCGTTCACCGAGACGTGCGTCTACTGGACTCACCGCGCGCTCCACAAGGGCTGGCTCTTCAAGCACATCCACAAGCCGCATCACAAGTGGCGCGAGAGCAACAGCTTCGTCTCGATGGCCTTCCATCCGCTCGACAGCTTCGCGCAGGCGGTGCCCACGCACCTCTTCGCGTTCCTCGTGCCGCTGAACGCGTGGGTCTACCTCGGCGTGCTCGCGTTCATCATGACGTGGACGATCATGATCCACGACCGCGTGACCGTGGTGCGCGGCAGCTTCATCAACAGCTGCAACCACCACACGCTCCATCACTGGTACTTCCGCGTGAACTACGGCCAGTTCTTCACGTTCTGGGACAAGCTGATGGGCACGTGGATGGACCCCGAGGCCGAGTACTACCGCGGCAAGGTCCCCGCCGATCTCATGCGCTGGTTCCCGCCGCTGCCGCCGCGCTCCGACGCGAAGGCGAAGGCCGCAGGCAAGCAAGCCGCCGAGCCCGACGAGCGCGACGTGATCGCCGACACGGCGCTCATCAGCGACGCGCCCACCGAGGTCGCATCGCAGAGCGAGACCGGCGAGCGGGCCGTCGCGCGCTGAGAGAGCGAGAAAGAATCCACCGCGTCCCTTCAGGTCGTGAATCGATTGTCTCTCGCTCGCTGATGAGCAAGACACCGCGAGGGCCGCGCGGGCGGGGGTCGCAGCGCAGCGTCGGCGCGGAGACGACACGCGGAGCGAAGGCCCCCGCCCGTGTGACGCGTCCACTGGGTTTCATCTCGATGGCTCGGTGTTCAGTCCGACGGAACCTGGAGCGTGCCGCCGAGACGGGTGCAGTCCGCGCGCGCACGGTCGACGGTCCAGCGGTGCGGGTTGCGGCCCGAGTAGTGGTAGGCGTGAAGGTGGAACATGCCAGTGACTGGCAGGTTGCAGTACGCGATCGTGTCGTTGTCTTCGCAGACACCGACGGGCCTGCCTCCATCGGCGGTGCACTGGGTGAGCATCTCCTCGACCCCCGGCGTCACGGCCGTCATGCCGATGCAGTAGCCGCGCGTCGCGCGGAGGTCGCAGCTGCGCTGCTCGACGCTCGGTATCGGCGTCTGGGCTCGCACGTCGCTCAGCGTGCCCAGAGCGATGACCATCGACGTGAGCACGAGCGCTGCTGCACCTGACTGGCTGACGGAGAGTCGCATCGGAGGAGCATACGCTCGTTGGCTCTCGCGACGGCAGCCAGTGCCCCGAGCGCCGCCCTCAGCGGTACGTGACCTCGAGCTCCGCGTGATCGGTCTCGCCGCCGCTCACGAGGCGGCTGCGCACCTTGGCCGCGCCCGTCGCTTCCAGCATCGCCTGGCAGCCGCCGGCGAGGTCGTGCCACGCGTGGCCGTCGAAGCCGAAGAAGTCGCGGAAACGCAGGCGGATGCGTCCTCGCTCGTGAGCGATCACCTCGCCGCGTCCGCCGTCGTAGTAGAGCGAGAGGATGCGCGGCACCTGACGCACGATCGTGTCGACGGACAAGAGCCGGAACACGAGGCGGTGGATCGTCCCGATGTCGTGCGCGGCCGAGTCGTGACCCATGCGCTGCGTGAACACGAGGCCCGCGCCCGAGAGCTCCGCCGCGGCGTGGAGCATGGCCACGTACCAGTCGACGGGCACGGTCGAGGACGCGAGGATCTCGTTGCGACGGAGCGCATCACCGCCGCGGCCGCGGACGCGCTCGATCACCGACGCGCGGAAGGCCGCGCCGCAGGCTTTCTCGTAGGCGTAGAGCAGCTGGAAGAAGGCCGCTCCTTTGATCCGGATCGGCACGTCGGCTCTCCGTGAAGGGACGCGGAAGCGCCGCTCCCGACGTCCCTACATCGGTCCATTCGCGCCGACCTTCAGTCGTCGGACCACTAGCTCAACCGCGACGTAGCAAGCGCAGCAATCCACCGATCGGGAGCGAGAAGCCTCGGCCGAGCCAGTGCCAGAACCACACGACGGCCCAGCCCGACGTGGCGGCGATCGCGAACAAGAAGAAGAGCCCGATCTTCACCCACTCCATCGGGTGCTCGTAGCCGTCGGGCACCACCATCGCGCTCGCGATGCTCATCGAGGCGGCGAACACGGCGACGCCGATGCGGGTGGCCGAGTCGTGCAAGAGGCTCGGGAGCTGCTCGAGCTCCGGCATGCGCGGGCGCACCTGCATGTTGCCCGTCTCGAGGTCGTGGAGGATCTGGTCGAGGTGCGTGGGCAGCGTGCGCGCGAGCGACATCATGCCCGTGGCGCCGCCGAGCGCCTCGGCGATGGCCTTCTGCGGCTCGAACCGATCGGCGAACACGCGCTCCACGTACGGCTTGATGAGCGGGATGAAGTCGAGATCCGGATAGAGCGATCGGATCATCCCCTCGATCGTGCCCGCGGCCTTGGCGAGCACCGAGTACTCGGTCGCGAGGCGCACCTTGTACTTGCGCGTCGCGGCGATGAACTCCTCGATGAAGCGCTCGGTGTCGACGTCCTTCAGCGCCGAGACCATCACGTACTGCGCGCGCACCCGCGTGATGTCGGCCTTGAGATCACCGATGTCGATGCGCTCGGTGGCCGTGCCGATCTTGAGCAGCACGCGGCACACGGTGGACGCGTCGTTCATGATCGTGCCGAGCACGAGCGTGACGAGGTCGTCGCGCTGTTCGGGCGAGAGCGTTCCGACGAGGCCGAGGTCCAAGAAGCAGAGGGTGCCGTCCTCGCCGACGAGGATGTTCCCCGCGTGCGGATCGCCGTGGAAGAAGCCGTCGACGAAGACGCCTTGGCACATCGCCTTCACGATCACTTCCACGGCGCGTCGCGCTTGCTCGCTCTTGGGCTCGAGCGTGCGCACGGGCTTGCCCTCGAAGAACTCCATCGTGAGCACGGTGCGGCACGACAGCTCCGCGAGCGGCTTGGGCACCACGATCTTCTCGCCCACGTTCCGCACGAGGCGATCCATCGTCACGAGGTTCGCGAGCTCGGCCGAGAAGTTGAGCTCGCGCAAGAGGCTCTTCTCGAACTCGGCGACGATGGCCGAGGGCATCACGAGGTTGAGCTCGTCGATCGAGGCCTCGAGGCCCTTGGCCGCGAGCCACAGGAGATCGAGGTCGCCGCGCATCACGGCGTCGATCCCGGGCCGCTGCACCTTCACCGCGACGACGACACCCTCCTTCGTCTTTCCCCTGTGCGTCTGCCCGATGGACGCCGTCGCGAGCGGCTCGGGATCGAGCTCCGCGAAGACCTCGTCGACGGGACGACCGAGCCCCTGCTCGATCACGCGCTTCACCTCCTCGAAGGTGATCTCGGGCGCCTTGTCCTGCAGCTTGCTGAGCGCCTCGATGTACTCGCGCGGCAGGAGATCCGAGCGCATCGAGAGGACCTGACCGAGCTTGATGTACGTGGGCCCGAGCTCGCCGAGGAGGTGCGCGAAGCGCTCGGGCGCGGTGCCCTGGAACGTCTCCTTGCGCGAGACGAGCTCGCGTCCGAGCAGCGCCGATGCGAACGGCATGCGCAGCACGAACTCACCGAAGCCGTGACGCACGACGACGCCGGCGACCTCACGCAGGCGCGCCACGTCGCGCACTGCGACGCCGAAGATCGACGTGTTCTTCGCGTCCGCGGGCGCACGTCGCTCGAGACGCGGACCCGCCTTCACCGTCTTGATCGAGCCGGTCGGTGACTTCACCGCGCCGGGTGAGGACGCGAGCGGCGGCGGCGGGATCGTCCGCACCTTCTCGTTCTTGCCGGGCGGCGTGGCCATGCCCGACGAACGCTATCAGATCGGGCGCTTGCGCGACCGAGCGCGCGCGGGCGTCACTGTTGTCTTCTCCGCGCCCTCGGCCTTCGCGGGCGAGGTCTTCGTCCGCGCCGACTTCGCCGGCTTCGTCGGCTCCTGGGCCTCACGCGCGAGTGAGCGCGCCGCCTCGTACGCGGCCGTCTTGCCGCGCTTGGGGATCGCGAGCGACTCGGGCGCGCGCGCGAGCGTGCGCAGGCGGTGCGCGGTGGGACGCGAGATGCCGAGCGTGTCGCGCACGAAGTCGTCGAACGTGCGATGGCCCGCGAGCTTGTAGCGCTTGCCGCGCGCGATCTCGTCGAGGAGACGACCGGCCTCGCGCGCACGTCGTGGATCGTGGAGCCCACCTTCGAGCTCACGCACACGCGCCTCGAAGTCCACCCGCGCATCGACGACGCGCGCCTGCGCGTGCGAGAGCACGCTCTCTGCAGCCTCGGGATCAGCGCGTCGAGGGCGGGCCATGCGGGTCCGGTTTTGTTTCAAATTGAAACAAACGCGTCAAGGTCCTTTACACGCGGCTCGCGAGCGCTGCGGCCTCGTCGGCGTCGAGCTCGATGAGCACACGCCACGCGCTCCCACGTCGCACGCGCCTCAGCTTCGCGCCTGGAGCGCCCGCCTTGCGGAGCTTCGCGCCGAGGCGACGCACGGCCTTGTCGGCTTCATCCGCAGTGTCGTCCTCCGCTGCGGCGCCCTCACGCTGTTTCTCCATGAGGTCGCGGACGGCGCGCAGGATCTCGGCGGTGGACGCATCGCGCAGCGGCACACCCGCCAGCTTCACGTTGCGCGCGAGGAGCGCAGTGGGCGCTTCCGGACGCGCGAGCGCGCGACCATACCGAACGAGCGCGTAGCCCTTCTCTGCGCCGATCGCCGTGGCCTCGGGCTCGTCGAAGTGCTCGGCGAGCGTGATGTACTTGAGCGCCGTCATGCGGCTCGGGAGGTCGTGCGCGAGGAGGACATCGTCGAAGTTGGTGCACCCGAGCGCAGCGATCATCGGGGGCGCAGAGAGCGCCTTGAGCACGACGCCCAGTCGGTAGGCCGACGCGCTCATCTGATGTTTGATCGCGTGCACCTCGTCGATCAGCGCGAGCGCGCGCGACTTCGGATCGCCGGCGCTCGGCGGCGAGACGATCACCGGCGCATCACGCGGTGTGATCACCAGAGGCCCGCCGCGCGGCACGACGACGGTGGTCGGAGAGATACGTGTGGGTCGCAGCGGAGGCGGCATGGATCGCGATGCTAACGCGACGCGCGAGCTCGACAGGCCACGTCACTCACGACCCGTGAGCAGATGTCGTCCCGAGAGGAGCTGCAGCGCGCCGAGGCCCGCGAGCACGAGGAAGAACAGCGCGACGACCCAGTACAGCGTGCCGAAGAGGAGCCCGAGCACGAAGACCACGACAGCACCGCCCCCGCACACGAGCGTGATCCCGAGGCCCGCGAGCCGCGCGTACTTGCGGCGCTCGCGCGGGATCGGCTCGCCCCGACGGCGAAGCTCCCGCTGCACCGCGGCCTCGTCCGTGATCTCGTCGCGAAAGCTCACGCGGCGTCGCTCCTCTCTATCGCGCGACGATAGACGGAACGACGCGGCCTGTGAGGGCGCATCACCAGTGCGCGACCCGCTCGCGCTTCGGCCCATCGCACCGCAACAGTCCTCTGACCGGAGGAGAAGCACACCGCGAGGGGCGCGCGGGATCCTACACATCTCGCGGAACGCCCAGAATCATGGCCTTTCGCAACGCCCGAGGGACGCGGAGGTGGGGGGTCCAGGGCGAGTTCCGCAGGCCGAAGGCCGAGGATGTCTGAGCATCGGACCCCCCACCTCTGCGGCCCGATTCGAAGCGCTCGACATGTGATCCATCCTCAGACCTCTGGCCCCTCGAGCTCCCCGGGGCTCTCCCGTGCTCGCTCACGTCGTGAGCTGCGCGCGTGTCCGATCGCGGTTCGTTCGTCGAAGACTCGTCCTCACTGCCGCTCCTTTCTCGCTCCCTGGTTTCGCCGCGATGCTTTCGAGGTGAGGCGGAGCGCTGGTACCGTGGTGGGATGCGCTGCGGGTGCGATCTCTCGTGTGCCCTGACCGACCGGGGTGCTTCGTGATCGAACGTACCAACATCGCGCGCTGCGCCCCGCCCTTGGTCTTCGCGACGCTCCTGATCGCGTGCGGCGGAGAGCCCACGCGCACGAGCGCGTCCGTGGGTGCCGCGAGCGCGAGCGAGACCCGCGAGACCGCGGCGCCCGACGACGAGGCCCATCACGGCGAGACCGAGCGCGGCGAGACCGACAGTCACCCGAGCGAGCCCGCGGTCACGCCGGAGCTGGGCGTGCAGCGCGAGCCACAGCGCCCGCCGCACGAGAGCTGCGTGTCGAGAGAGGTCGCGCACGAGGTCCCGCTCTCGAGGCCGGGCGCGATCGTCGAGGTCGGCGAGCGCACGTTTCTCTACGCGTGGCACCGCGACGGGCTCGAGGAGCCGAGCGCCGTGTTGGTCTCGCTCGACGCGAGGGGCGCGCTCGTCGAGACCAGGCTCGCGGCGGGCTATCCGGATCCGATCACGATCGCGTCGCGCGGCCGTGGGCTCGTCGTCGTGTGGAGCCCGCCTCACGGTGCGCCGCAGATGCAGACGCTCGAGATCGCGGAGAACGGACGCGTGAGCGCGGGGCCCGCGCGTGTCGTCGAGGGCCTGGATCGCGGCTGGCCGGGCGTGCTCGCGGCGAGCCAGAGCCACGCGCTGCTCGTGCAGCGAGTCGCGGGAGCGGAGGGCTCGGGCGATCCCACGGGCTTCTTCGTGATCGATCTCGAGCACGCGCGCGTGACGCGACGCGAGCTCTCGACGCACGTGCAGGACGTCGCGTGCAGCGGTGCCACGTGCGCTCTCGCGCGGCTCGATGAGCGAGGGCTCGAGGTGGCGCGCGTCGCGCTCGATGGCAGCGAAGAAGACACGCGCCTCATGCCCGGGAACCGCGCGTGTCGCGAGCTCGAGCGCATGGAGGCCCACGGTTTCGTCGCGTGGCTCGTGCGCGCGGCGCCGACCGTGGGCGTCGTGGTGCGCGAGCACGGGCTCGCAGCGCTCGAGACGTCCGCGGTGCCTTCGGACGCCAGCTGCGGAGAGACGCTCTATCCGTTCGACCACGCGCCGTGGCCCGCGCTCTCGACGAGCTACCGCGGCGTGCGCCCGCTCTTGGCGTGGGATCCCGGGACGGGGATCGTGCAGCCGCTCGGAGCGCTCGCCGAGGATGCGTGGGAGCGTCACGAGAGCCGCGCGTTCGTCGACGGCGCCATCGAGATCGCGTTCACCGCGAGCTCGGGGATGATGCACTCACCGACGGACGCACAAGGACGGCGTCGCTACTTCGAGCACCACCAGTTCGTGGGCGGCGAGGTCGCGCTCTGGCAGCGTGAAGACGGAGCGTGGCATCGCCGCGACGCGCGCCCGCTGCCGGTGGCCGATGCCGAAGGCACGATGAGCCACGGCTACGCGCCGCACGTCCTGCGCAACGGCGCGCACGCGGCGGTGGCGCTCTTGTCGGAGGGCAGCGACGCAGGGTGGATGGTCCCGTACCGCGCGCCGTGCCGGTGAGAGAGAGAATCCCCGCTTCGGATCGGGCCGCGGCGGAGGGGGGTCCGATGCTCAAACATCCTCGGCCTTCGGCCTGCGGAACTCGCCCTGGACCCCCCACCACCGCGTCCCTTACGTCGTGAATCGATTGTTTCTCGGTCCCTGATGAGAAAGACACCGCGAGGGGCGCGCGGGCGGGGGGCGCAGCGCAGCGTCGGCGCGGAGAGGACACGCGGAGCGGAGGCCCCCGCCCGCGTGACCCGTCCACTGGGTTTCATCTCGATGGCTCGCCCAGCGGGCGGTGGGAAGCGAGTTGAAGCGGTCGCGCTCACACGCGACGTCGGCGGCGAGCGCGCAGCGACACGAGCGCGGCGAGGACCAGGGCAGCGAGCCCGGCGCGGCCGTGCCTCTCGCCCACTGCCGTGCACGCGCAGCCCGCCGCCGCGGGAGGCTCCGCCGAGCCCGCGTCGGTCTCGTCGTGCGCATCGGCACCATCGACCCGAGCCGCTGCGTCGCGCGACGAGCCCACGTCCGCGGTGCCCACGTCCACCGCACCCATGCTGCCAGCATCGAAGCCCGCGCCAGCATCGGAGTTCGTCACAGGCCCAGCATCGGAGTCCGTCACGGGCCCAGCATCGGAGTCCGTGACCCCAGCATCGGAGTCCGTCACGGGCCCAGCATCGGAGTCCGTGACGGGCCCAGCGTCACCCGCGCAGCTGTCGACATGGCTGCACGCGCCGCCGGGCGCCGAGCAGCGGTCGATGGTGCAAGCGTTCAGATCGTCACAGTCCGCGTCCGTGTGGCAACACCCAGCGATAGGCATGCTCGCGCAGCCCGTGAGCGCGTCGCACGACTCGGCCGTGCAGACGTCTCCGTCGTCGCACACGCGAGGTGTGAGGCCCGTGCAGGCCCCAGCCATGCAGAGCTCGTCGCCATTGCACAGGTCGCCGTCGGCGCAGGAGGTGCCATTCGGTGAGCGCACGTCGGCCGGACAAGCGCCCGACGTCCCAGTGCAGGACTCGGCCGGATCGCAGCGACTGCCCGCCCGACACTCGGTGCCTGCGGGGGAGAGCCCGGGATCGGCGCACACGTTCGAGGTGCCCGAGCAGAAGCCTGCGGGGTCGCACGGGCCAGTCGACGCACTGCACACCACGGTGCTCGGGCGTGGCAAGCAGGTGCCCTCGGCGCCGCCCGTGTCCGCGTGCGTGCATGCTTGGCAATCGGTCGGCCCGCCGGCGCACGCCGTGTTGCAACAGACCCCATCGGTGCAGAACCCAGAGACGCAGTCGGTGCCCACGTCGCAAGGCGCGCCATTGGCCACGTTCAGCGCGAAGACTCTCGCGGTACCGGTCCGCACGCCTGGTGTGGTGTCGTTCGGCGCCCCCACGAGGGCGCTCGTCACGTCGGGCGTCATGGCCAGTGACGCGCCGAAGTCTGCGAACGATCCGACGGACGCGCTGAACGTGGCGTCATGACGCCAGTCCAGTGAGCGCAGATAGACCTCCACGGTCCCGCGGGTCGTTCCCCCGCTGTCCCGTCGACGCATCGAGCCAGCCAAGAGCGTCCGACCGTTGGCGCCGAGCGCGACCGAGCTGCCGAGCTCCGTCCCGATCTCGCTCACCGGCGAGATCACTCGGCTCTCTTCGGTCCAGAGCGTGGCGGAGGCTCGAACGAACACGCGCACGCTGCCGACGTTCGAGAGCCCGCCGACCTCGTCGAACGGCACGCCTACGGCGACACGCAGGCCATCGTCGCTCACCGCGACGGCCGTGCCGAAGCCGTCACCGGCTACACCGTCCGCCGGCACCAACGTGGACTCGACGGACCACGAGCCGAACCGACCGAGCACGACAGCGCTGCCCGCCGGAAAGGAGCCTCCGAGGCGATCGCCGGGCGCGCCCGCGATCGCACGCGACGCCGCACGGTTCATCGCCACCGAGCTGCCGAGCGCGCCGTCGGCCACGGTGCCAGTCGCTGTGGTGCTCACGGACCAGCTGACTCCATCCCACGCGAGCACGAGCACACGCCCCGCATCGAGCAGACCGGGCGCATCGAACAGCGGCGCGCCCACGGCGAGGCGCACGCCATCACCGCTGATCGCCACGGCCGTGCCCAGACGCTCACCCGCCTGCGCGCCCGAGATGGCCGGCGCTGCGTCTTCGGTCCAGTCCGCGCCTGTGCGTCGGAAGATGCGGACCGAGCCGTTGTCGGTGGCGCCCGCGTTGTCGCCGGGCGCGCCGACCGCGAGGACGGTGCCGTCGGCGTTGATCGCCACGCTCGTTCCGAACGTGTCTCCCCCGGCAGCATCCGACGCGCTCAGGGACCGCTCGAGCCCCCACGTCGAGCTGCCCGCCGAGCGCACGTACACGCCCACCAGCCCGCGGTCGCTGCCGCGGTTGGGCACACCGACCACGGCGCGGAGCCCATCGGCGCTGATCGCGACCGCGCGGCCCGCCTGGTCATCGAGCGCGCCCGCGCCGGGCAGGAGCGTCGCCTGCTCCGTGGCCGTCACGATGGGGTCGATCACGATCGGGTAGCGCGCCTCGTCGTCGTCGATGGTGATCGCGATGCCCGATCGCACCGGCCGCATGGTGGCGGGGAGCACCACTCCGTCCGCATCGATCACGGTGAGCCCCGCGTAGCTCGCCCACGCATGCCCGTCGGTGACGAGCGCCACTGCGTCGCTCGTGAGCGAGTGCGCCTCGGCGCCTCCGAGCGCGAGGGTGAGCTCGAGCGGGCCGACGCCCTTGGGACGCTCGGCGAGGTCGACCCCGTGCTCGAGGCCGGCGGGCGCGGCGAGCCACCACTCGTGCACGGACGCAGAGAGTGCACGCACCGCGCGGCCGAGCGAGTCGCGCGCAGGAGGGGACTCGCAGAACGACGGGGGCGGGGTGTGTGCGCGCGCGAGCGACTGCACCGCCAGCATCACGCGCTCGCCTCCGATCGAGAGCGCCGCGCCGCTCTCGTCGACGCGCACTCGCGCACCGTCTCGGGCGCTCAGCATGATCGACTCGCCCCGCGTCTGCATGCACGGCGAGGGTGTCGGGTCGGCGAGGCTGCCGCGCAGGAGCAGCGCGCAGCCGAGGGCAGTGAGGGCGGGGACGCGGGTCGTGAGGCGCATGACGTCGAGAGTCACGGATGCAGGCACGAGGAGACAAGGAGCAAGCATCCGGCAGGGCGCGAGCGCGATTCGGTGGTCGGCCTCTCGGGCGGTGGTGCTCCTCGGAGGCGAGCGACGCGAGGTGGAGCGCTCCGTTCCGCGTCGCCCGTTCGCTCACTCGCCCGTGGATGCAGGCGGCTCGGCGGGCGGCGGCGCACCGAACACCACGGTCGTCGCTGACGCCGCGGGCGCGAGCTGCTGGGGCGCGACCTGAGCCGAGGGCGCGCTCGCGCGCATGCGATCGCGGAGATCACGCACCGCCTGGAAGATGCGGCGACGCAGCGCGATCGCGAGGCCGAGCGAGACGAGCATCGTCGCGATCACGGGGCCGATCGGGCTCGCACCGAAGAGACCGAGCGAGATCACGAGGAGCACCAGACCCGCGATCGCCGTGCCCGCGAGGGAGGCGAGGCCACGGCGCGTGACAGCGATGTCGCGCGCCACGGTGGCGAAGCGGTACGTCGCGATCTCGAACGCGTCGCCCTCGGGCACGAAGAGCACGCCCGCGCGCGCCATGAAGAGGCCCAAGCCTCCGAGCCACGCGAGCAGCGCGCCGAGCAGCGCGAGCAGCGCGCCGATGCCGACACCGACGCCCGACGCATAGGGGAACGTCGCCGAGACCTCACGCCCCTCGCGGCCGACGAACACGTCGTCGAACACCACGTAGACAGCTTGTTCGGGCACGCGCACCGCGGGGCCGATGCCCGCGCTCGCGATCTGGATGCCCGCGCCGCTCACGAGCTGCGGATCACCCCAGCGCGTGAGGTCGGTGTCGGGCGTGCGCCACGTCGCGTCGGCCGGCAGGTACACCTGCCAGCGCGCGTGCGACACCACGAGATCGGGGCTCGCCAGCGGCACGTGCACACGACCGAGCACGTGCACGCGCGCGACCGGCGTGGCGTAGGTCAGCTGCACCTCGAACGGCTGCGCCGAACGGATCACGCCGAGGAGCAGCACCGGCGCCGCGGCATCCTCGTCGCTCGCGAGCGCCGGCGTCTCGGCACGACCTGCCACGCTCGCCGACCAGACCTCCGCGCCCTCGGGCAGCGTCACGCGGAGGAACTGCGCGCCCTCGTTGCGCACGGTCCAGCGCGCCGTCGTCACGGCCAGACCATCGTCGGTCACGAGCGTCGTGTACTGCGCGTCGTCGATGCTCGCGGCCTCGAGCGTGACCTCGCGGTGACGCGCCACCGCCAGGCCCAGCGTGGGCGCAGGCGTCGCGTGCGCGTAGCGGAACGCGAGCAGGATCGGGCTCGCGCTGCGGAGCACGATCTCCTCCGGCAGCGTGGCGAGCTCGATCGGCGAGACACCTTCGGCGCGATCGGCGGAGATCTCCACCGCGGCCGTGGCCTCGATCGCGACGCGGCCATCCTCCACGTCGGCGCCCACCACGTGCGCGAGCGGCGCGTCGATCGCGCTCTCGCCCGCCGGCATCATGCGCTCGAAGCGGAGCTCGACGCGCACGTCGCCCTCCATCTCCTGCGTGAAGAAGAGGTGCAGGCGCGCGGCATCGCCCTCCCCTTCGATGCGGTGCTCGCGGAGCGAAGGCGCCGAGACCTCGAGGACGTTCGCGCCGTGCGGGAGCGCGACGATCAGCTCGGCGAGCGCGCCGCTCTTCACGTGCACGTCGATGGCGGTGCTCGCGCTGGTGGTCACGTCGCCGAGCGAGAGCAGCGTGTCCACGTGCGCATCGAAGCGCGCCTCTTCGTGCGGACGCGGCGCGGCCACGGCCTGCATCGGCCGAGGCGCGTCGGTCCAGCGGAAGACGTGCGCGACGGTCGTGTCGATCGACTCGCGCACCGTGGCCGGGAGCTGGTTCTCGCCCACGCGCGCGAGCTCCACGGTGCCGCTCGGCTCGAGCACGAGCTCACGGGTCGCGAGGAGCGCGAGCATGCCGCTCTGTCGCCACACGTCGCGCCCCTGTGCGCCGCGCGCCGAGAGCAGAGGCACGGCGAACGGCGTCGAGGCCTGGTCGCTCGAGCCCCGCAGGAGCTCGATCTCGATCTGCATCTGCGCGGTGCCCTCGATCGCGCGATCCACGAAGACCGAGAGCGTGCGCTCGTCGCCCTCGCCCGAGATGCGCCAGTCCTCCACGGTCGCGACGTCGACGGTGACCGAGCCCACGTCCACGCCCTCGGGCAGCGCGAGATCGAAGCGCGACGCAGCGCCACGCGCGATCTCCCAGCTCGCGTGCACGGTGCCGCGCACCACGCCCTCGTCCGCGGCCACCACGTGCACGAGCGACGCGCTCGCGCGGACCTCCGTCTCGCCCGCGGGCAGGGCGATCTCGTCGGGCAGCGCCTCGGGCCACTCGAACGACACGGTGTCGGTGAGCGGCACGTGGAAGATCGCGGTCTGGCCTCGCGGTCCGCGCTCGCGCGCGATCGACACGCGCGGCGTGACGCGCAGATCCTTGCCCTCTTCGAGCAGCATCTCGAAGCGCGAGATGGGAACGCTCGGCACGTGCAGCGTCGCGCTCGCCAGGCCTGCGTCGTCGTCGAGCGGCACCTCGACGTGCACGCGCACCGTGTGACGACCATGGCCCGCCACCACGACGGCGAAGTGGTCACCCTCCACGCGCACCGCAGCATCGTGATCGTCCACCGTCACAGCGCCGAGCGCGATGCTGGTGGGGAAGAGCGCGACGCTCTCGGGCGTGTCGCGCGGGAGATCGACGGCGAGCTCCACCTCGAGCACCACCGCGTCTTCCACCAGGCGGCCTCGGTACACCGCGCGCGTGGGCGCGATCGACTCGCCATCGGCGAGCACGCGCCACGCGAGCTGCGTCGAGCCACCGCCCGGCACCGTCGCGACCAGGCTCGGTCGCTCGCCTTCGCGCGACCAACGCGACGCCACGCCCGGCACCATCG
>JAFLCL010000128.1 GCA_017303575.1 Deltaproteobacteria bacterium | reverse complement strand
AGACAGCCCGCGCTCACCCAGCTCACCATCACGATCGCGACGAGGCTCGCTCTCACAGCACACCTTCCACGCGCACGCCGAACGGCCCGACCCTCACGCTCGCGCGCGCGCCGCTCGACGCATCGCTCGGCACCAGCGCCCACACGAGCCCCACGGCGACGGCCGCGGCGCCGACACCCACGAGCCCCAGACCGAGCGGCCACGCGATCTCCGCGCTGCCCACCGCGCCCTCGAGCATCGACCACGGTGTGCCCGGCGCGGGGCTCGTCACGCGCGACGCCTCCGCGAGCGCGAAGCCCATCGAGATCGCACCGCCGACGAGCACCGCCGCGCCCACGCCGAGCACGATCCACGGCGCCACGTCGTCTTCACGCTCGCGCGGAGGCTCGTCCGGCTCGACGGAGATCGGCGGCGCGACGGCTGGGATCGTCACGTCGTGCTCCGGCTCGGGTGGCTCGGTCGGCGTGGGCTCCTCGGCGACAGGCGCGCTCTCTCCCACCGACGCGCTCATCTCGCGCAGCATCCGTGCGCGCTCCTCGACCTCGCCTCGGTGCACGTCGTCCGCCGGCGCCTGCCGCAGGTACGCCTCGAACGCCTCGAGCGCGCGTGCGTCGTGACCGCCGCGGAGCTCCGCCTGTCCGATGTTGTAGAGGAGGCCCGCGCGCGCCGAGAGCAGGTACGCCCGGCGAAAGTGCGTGACCGCCGTGTCGAACGCGCCCTCCGCGAACGCCGCGCGCCCGAGGTCGTACGCGCGACGCGCCTCTCCATCCGTGCTCGCGTCCGTCTGCGCGCTCGCCGTGCCCGCGCACGCGAGCGTCACGACGAGCGCGCTCGTCCACGCGACGAGCAGGCGAGACGCCGCGCGCCTCCAGTGCGAGGCTCCACGCATGTCGCCTCCGGTTCCGGTGCTCTCCGAGGTATGGCTCACGACGATCGACCGGGTTGCACGACGCGTGCTCGGCCCCGCCGATCGCACGGGCGTGCCCCTCGTCTCCGAGATCCGCGCGCTCTCGGAGCTCTACACCCGCGGGCGGCACGCGATGCACCTCGCGGGCGGCCCGCGGGCGGCCCGGCTGCGCTTCTTTCTCCCCCGCGATCTCCCGAAGATCGAAGGCCCGCTGTCGTTCCTCGCATCGCGCGGTCTGCTGCCGCGCGAGCGCACGTGGGACGTCGTCGATCTCGGGGCTGGTTACGGCACGACCACGCTCGGCCTCGCGCGCCTCGCCAAGCGCCTCGATCTCGCCGACACGATCCGCGTGCGCGCCATCGACGACGACCCCAAGGCGCTCGACGTGCTCGAGGCGCTCGCGAAGGAGACACGCGGCGGATCGCTGGCGGGCGAGTGCGCCGCGGTCGAGCTCGAGCCCATGGTCGGCTCGGTGGCGGTCGCCGATCCGTCGATCCTCGTGAAGGGCCGGATGATCGCGCTCGCGGGCTTCGTGATGAACGAGCTCTTCACGAGCTCGGGCACGAGCACACGTCCGATCGACGATCCCGATCGGCTCGACGTGCTCGAGCGCTGGCTCGCGCGCATCACCACCGCGCTCCGCCCGAGCGGCACGTTCGTGGTGCTCGATCCCGCGCTGCGCGAGCCCACACGCGTGCTCCAGACGCTGCGTGATCGCCTCCAGTCCAAGGCGCTCGACGTCGCGTTCCCTTGCCCTCACCGCGCGCCGTGTCCCCTGCTCTCGCGCGAGCGCGACTGGTGTCACGCGGAGCTCCCGCTCGCGCTGCCCGAGCCGCTGGCCGAGCTCGCGCGCGAGGCAGGCCTGCGCTTCGAGGGCCTGTCCTACGCCACGCTCGCGCTCCGCAACGCCGCCCCCGAGCCGCCGCGTGCGCGCGACGCGACGATCGTCGGCGGCCCCATCGCGAGCAAGGGCAAGGTCGAGCTCCACCTCTGCCACGATGCTCGCCTCACGCGCCTCGACTGGATGAGCCGCGACGGCGATCCGCCGAGCACGCTCCACCGCGGCGCACGCGTGACGATGGATCGCGAGCCCACCGCCGAGCGCGCGCGGCACGGCCGGGACGTCGTCATCACGCCCGACTGATCACCGCGGCGGAAAGATCGGCGCGAGGCTCACGAGGAACTGGTCGATCGCCGGCCTGAACGTGCTCGCGCAGAGGCTCGACACGCTCACCTGCGCGCCCGCCGCGTGGAGGCCGCGCGCGGTCTCGACGAGGCGGATCGGGGGATAGGCGACGCCGTTGTCCGTGGAGCACGCGGGGTTCACGTTGGTCCCCTCGGCGTTCTCCGTCGGGATCATGTTGGGGTCCGTGAGGATGCGATCGAAGTCGGGCACCTCCGCCCCTTCGTCGATCGCGCTCGGCGGCACACCGGTGATCACCGAGAACGCGAGCGTGCGCGGGTCGCGGCGCAGACCGAGGAAGCCCTCGACGTAGCGGCTCACCGGATGGACGACGCCCTGCTCGGGGCTGCCGAACCGACGACACCGTAGGTTCAGCGGCGTGCCGCTGAAGCGCGGGTCGCCGCTCACGTACAGGCCGTAGTCGCGCACGGAGCAGTCGTCCTCGTCCGTCACGAGCACGATCGCGAGCGCCGAGTCGCGACGCACGAAGCCCGCGTTGGCGCGATCGGCTTGCCCACTCTCCACGTCGGGCACGCCTTCGGCCGAGACGAACCGCGGCGGCACGTACCCCTCGGCGGTCCCTGCATTCCGCTGCGATGGCGTCACCGCCTTGAGCGCCGACTCGAGCTGTTGCTCGAACCCGCAGCCGCCCGTGCCGACGTTCGCGACGCAGCCCATCGTGCTCGCGTGGGTGTCGGCCGAGGTCTCGCTCAGCGGCATGAACTCGAACACGCCGCTCGGGTAGACCGCACGACAAGGCCCCGTCGTGAGGCGACTGCGGGCTCGGAGGATCCCGTCGTCGCCGAGCCCCCGGCCACACGTCGGCACCCCCTCGTGCGGTCCCGCGCCCATGTCGGAGGTCACCACGCCGACATGCAGCGAAGCGATCGGTCCGAGCTCGCGATCGCCGTCGCCATCCACGTCTCCCGTGCTGAGGGCGACGAAGAGATGCGGCAGGTCGGCCACCAGGTTCACCTGCTCCTCGGCCATGGGACACGAGTTGTCGATCATGAAGAGGAGATCGAGCCCGTTCGCCTCGGGCGGGCCAGCATCGAAGCCCACGTCGGACGGCGCGTCGGGCCCGATCTCGCGAGTCGAAGGGCACGCCGCGAGGACGAACGCCGCGAGGAGGAACGGACGCCTGGTGTAGGTCGTGATGCGCATGACGACGTTCGTCGTCGGAGCCAGAGACGATTTCCAAGCCCCTCCACGCGCGAGCCGTGACAGGGTGCGCGCATGACCGACCGACAGCCCCCCGAGATCACCATCAAGGCCGAGGACGAGGTCGCCAAGGGCCGCTTCTCGAACCTCGCGCAGGTCGGCAGCACGAGCGACGCGTTCTCGATGGACTTCGCGTTCGTGCACGGCCGCACCGGCTGGCTGCTCTCGCGCATCCTCATGTCGCCCATGCACGCCAAGCGCTTCCACCGCGTGCTCGGCGACACGCTCGCGCGCCACGAAGAGGCCTTCGGTCCCATCGACGACGGTCCCGAGCTCCAGTGATGTCCTGCGGCTCGGCGTCTCGCCGACCGCTTCGAGCGAGGCCGACACGAATCGTTCGCGTGTAACGTCTCGGCTCTCATGTACGCGAGCTCCTCGCTCGGCCGCTCGATCGGCCTCCAGTTCGGCAACTACCTCGGTCGTCAGATCGCGCTCGGCGCATGCCGCGACGATCCCGACGACGACTGGGAGCGCCGCCCCTTCACGCCGCGCATCGCGACGAACGCGCTCCCGGGCTCGGTCGATCTGCGCGCGTGGATGACGCCCGTCGAAGACCAAGGCGCGCTCGGCAGCTGCACCTCGAACGCCCTCGCCGGCGCGCTCGAGTACCTCGTGCGGCGCGAGACTGGCGAGCACGTGGACGTCAGTCGGCTCTTCATCTACTTCAACCAGCGCCTCTGGGACGACGCCGTGCGCGAGGACATCGGCGCCGCCGTCAGCCATGGTGTCCGAGTGCTCGCCAAGGTGGGCGCGCCGCTCGAGCAGCAGTGGCCCTACGACCGACGGCTCTTCGCGGTGCAGCCGCCCGCCGAGGTGTACCGAGAGGCCGCGCGCTTCCGCCTCAAAGACTGGTGGTCGGTGCCCGTCGAGCGACGTGCGATGGAGGCCTGTCTCGCGGGCGGCTTCCCGATCGTCTTCGGCACGCGCGTGACCGAGTCGTTCATGAACGTGGGCCGCACGGGCATGGTCCCCATGATCGGCAGAAACGACCGCGACGACGCCAAGCACGGTCGTCACGCGCTCTTGCTGTGTGGCTACGACTCGGCCCGTCAGCTCTTCGTGCTCCGCAACTCGTGGGGCACCGACTGGGGTGATGGTGGCTATGGCTACATCCCTTACGACTACCTCCTGAACCGCGAGTGGACGCGCAGCGCGTGGGCCCTGCGGCTCACCGATCGCACGGACTTCGACGAGTCCAAGCGCGTCGATGCACGCCAGCTGCCCGAGGCCCAGCCCAGCCGCGGTCCGGGGGGTGGCGTGGGCTCGGGCCTGCAGATCGCGGGCGTCGGCACCGAGCTGGCCGTCGGCATGCTGACCGGCAGTGGCCTGATCGGGGGCCTCGTGGGCGGGCTCGTCACAGGCATCGCGCCTGGCGTGGTCCAACGGATGAAGGGCCGGGACGGGGGCACGCCCGTAGGCACCGATCGCGCGAGCGAGATCCTCGCGACGCTCCAAGGGGACGGAGCACCACCGGCAGACATCGCCGTGGCCGCTTGGGACGACGGCCTCGACGAACAAGCCGCGCGCGACGTGGAGAGCACCCGCGAGGCGCTCTCTGGATCGGCCCCGGTCGCCGGCCTCCCGCGCCCGACACGGACGGCCACGCCGCAGTCGGGAAGACCTGCCGCGACCTCGAGCCTCGGAGCGATCGCCGCCGCCGCCGCGGTGGGGGCCAGTGTGGTCTCGGGCCGAGGTGCCAGTCCGGTGGGTGCCAGTCCGGTGGGCGCCAGTCCCGTGGGTGCCAGTCCCGTGGGTGCCAGTCCCGTGAATGCCAGTCCCGTAGGTGCCAGTCCCGTAGGTGCCAGTCCCGTAGGCACCAGTCCCGCGAGCGCGCCTTCGTCGTCGGGCACCCTGGTCGACGCCATCGACGCCGTGTGGCGGCACAACGGTGACGCGCAGGGCCCGTACGGTGCCGCGCAGGGCAGCGCGAACGAGATGATCGAGGGCAGCCACAAGGGTGTCAGTGTGCGCTTCGCCGGTGGCGGCATGTTCGCGTGGCCCGGCGCGCCCGTGATCGCCCTGCGCACGACCGATCGTCTGCTCGCGAGCTGGATCGAGCGAGGCGCCCCTCGGTCTCCGCTCGGCTGGCCGTCCGGCGCGCCGGTGTCGAGCGCCGATGGTCGGGCGCGCATCATGCCGTTCACGCGCGGCGCGCTCTTCGACGTCCCCGGGCATTCCGTCGTCGGGCTCTGGGGCACACTCTACCCGTACTGGCTCCAGCTCGGCGGTCCAGCGAGTGACCTCGGCGCGCTGCGCGGCGACGTCGCGACCGAGACGAGTGCCGGCGTCACCGAAGAGGTCGCGCGGTTCGAGCGCGGCGCGCTGCGCTGGAGCCCCGTCGCTGGCGTGCGGCGCGAGTGACCGCGCCCAGCGCCGCACGAAACGAGTGGTCACGCGGTTTCGCTGGTGGTCGCTCGCGCCTTCCGGCACGGTGACACGGTGCGTGCCCGTGTCCCGCTCGGCGCCTCTGTCGCGACCGCTCTGGTCGTGAGCGTCGCGGGCTGCGAGAGCGCGCCGCCGCCGCCCACCTCGGTGCGGATCGATGCCGGCCCACGCCGCGATGCCTTCGTCGACGTCTGTGTGCGCGTGGCCTCCGAGCCCACGGTCGTGGTGCGACCGAACGACGTCGTCGACGTGATCGTCGTCGTCGACAACTCGCGATCGATGAACGAAGAAGCCGCGCAGGTGCGGCAGGGCATCAACACGTTCGCCGACACGCTCGCGGCGAGCGGGCTCGACCACCACGTCGTCGTGATCAGCGCGGTGGGCGCGTACGACACGCGCGTGTGCGTGCCGCCGCCGCTCGGTGAAGGCGCACCGAGCTGCGGCGATGGAGAGAGCGGACGCCTTCGCGTGATCGACGTCGAGGTCGGCTCGCACGACGCCCCCGAGATCGCCCTCCGCACGTTCTCGCAGTACGCGGACTTCCTGCGCTCTGGCTCGCTCCGCGCGTTCCTCTGGATCACCGACGACGACGCCACGCTCGACGCCGACCGCGTGCGCGCGTCGTTCGAGGCGCTCGTGCCCGACGGCTTCGGGCCCACCGTGCACCATGCGATCGTGGGCTTCTTCGGCGACGAGGGGCCGAGCGCGTGGAACGATCCGAGCCGGGGCAGCTGCGAATCCCTGGCGCGCGTGGGCAACACCTACCTGCGACTCTCGCAGTGCGTCACCTCGGGCGACACCGACGCTTGCTACCCCGGCACCATCGCGCGCGTGTGCGAGGCCGACTGGACCGAGACGTTCGCGCGCATCGCGAGCCGCACCGAGACCGTCGCCGTCGACGAGCCCATCTCGTGCACCCTACGCCCGCCCGACGCTCCCGAAGGACGCCTGCTCGACTTCTCGCGTCTCGAGGTGATCTACCGGAGCGGCGACACAGAGACGGTGTTGCGCCGGTCGAGCACCGGGCGCGGCTGCCTCGACTGGCACTTCGACGACGACACGCACCCCACCGCGATCGTGCTCTGCGACGACGTCTGCCGGCGGATCCGCCGCGACCTCGATGCCGAGCTCGAGGTCGCCGTGGCGTGCGACGACGATCCCAGCTGAAGACCGAGTCGTCGGAGTACCGAGTGAGACGCCGCTTCTCCGTACTGGACCGGGAGTGCCGCTCCATGGCCGAATGACCGCCATCCGAGAGACGGCTTCGTGAAGCCTGCGCCAACCTCCTTGACCTCTCCCCAAGCAAGAGTCGTCCGGACGCTAAGCCATGGCCGGCGGGGATCCCTTTTTGGAGGACCGTGCTACGGTCGCGCAACGCGAGACTCTCAGCTTCGCGACCACGTCTCTCGAGGCGCTCCAGAAGGGCGGGTGCTCCATGAGGAAGAAAGCAACGCGGGTTCGGCGTGCACCATCGACCCCTCGAAGGCGGATCATCGGTTTCGCGCGATATCCCACCCTGTTTGGCCTGACACCGCGGTCGCGCGACGCGGTCTTCCGCGCCTTTCTGCTTCTTTGGCGACCAGAGGCCGTCGGCGAGTATGCTAGCCGAGACCGGCTTCGTCTCATCTCGTCGCTGGAAGCGCAGGATGCTCCAGTGTACGAGAAATTTGCCCGAAGCACTTGGGGTGACCAACGGTCGCGTGCATTGCGAACATCCGACGGTTGCGTGCCGACTTCGAGACGATCCTCGGGCCGGCTGTGCATTGGGAGGTGACGCCTGGGGACGTTCGCGTGCACGCCGATCCTGCTGTCAGGCTTGACATGCTCATCGCCTCCGCCTTTGCGGACTCCGGGCGAAAATTCCGCAGAGTTCGAGGGGCGTTGAGTGCCGCGTTTCACCAGGGGCGACTGCTGCAATGCGTACCTCCCCGAGCCGAAGATTGCCTGTATGAGAACGAGTGGGCAGGTTGGGCGGAGGTCTCGAGCCTTCACAGAGCGTTTCTTCGTGAGCAGGGCTTTCGCGTCACAGAGAGACAATGACGCTTCTCTTCCTGTGTCGCGCCTCGAACACTCTCGCGGCTCTCCGCGTGTCGACGGAGTCGGGAATCTCACCGTCGAGAACGCGGTCGTAGGCGAGGAGAGACCTGCCGCGATGCTTCGGGCTCGCGCGGCGACGGGCGCCCGAGCTGTACACGCGTCCGCCGCGATCGGAGCGAGTGGCTCTGGATCGCGGCGGTGCGGTGAGGGACCGTCAGCTGCGCTTCGGGGCGTCGAGGAGGCGAGTGCTCAGCGCAGGACCGAACGTGTGGAGGAACGACGCGACGGCCTTGCCGGTGGGCGTCTTGGCGAAGATGTCCGAGTAGCCGACGCTCATGCACGTCGTGCAGAAGACGAGCGAGTCCTCGAACGACTTCACCTTGGGGTTCACGCCGCACTCCGCACGATGGAAGAGCACCGTGCAGGCGAGCACGGCAGTGAGGCCTGCCTGGAGCGGATCAGCGTCTGCCTTCTTGCGCACGAGGTCGGAGACCTCGTCGAGGGTCTCGGGAAACGCACCCTTGGGTGCGCTCACGAGCGCGAGCGCGGCAGTCGCGAGCAGGGTGGGGTCGAGGGACATCAGCGCACCCCCGTCCCACCCAGCACGCCCTGCGGCAGAGGCACGTGCGCGCGAGCATGGCCATTGGACCCATTGGACATTGGCTTGTTCGTCTGCACCGTCTTGGTCTCACGTACTTCGACCACGTCCGCGTCCGTGACCTCGTTCGCCGACGCTGCCGCGCGACTGGCCGCCTGACTGGCCTCCTTCTCGACGCGCGCCGCGTGCGTCTCGGGCTCGTCGACGGCGTTGCTCGACGACGCGCTCGGGAGTGTGCTCGTCACCTGCGGCAAGAGCTTCTCGAGGTCCGGGCCCAGCTGGCCCGCGAGCTCGCGGAGCTTGTCCGAGAGACCGCCCGAGAGCGCCTGTCCATCGACCTTGCCGAAGGCCATCAGCTCGCGCACGAGCGGATAGGCGGCGCCGGCCTCCATGAGGGTCTTCATGATCGGCGACATCGCGCCGAGGCCATTCGACGCCTCGCCCGACTGGCCACCTCCGAAGAGGCCATTCGCCTGAAGGACCTTGATCTCCGTGATCTTCTGCGCGGGCATCATGAGCTCCCGCACGACCTCCGGTGCGACCTCGAGCGCCTTCGTGGCGACGTCACGCACGAGCAGTCGGTCGGCGACCGCATTCTCGGCCTCGACCATCGCCCGACGCGCCTCGGCCTGCGCGAGCCCGCGTCCTCGCTCGGCCTCGGCGAGCCGAGAGATCGCCTCGGCCTCCTTGATCGCCGCGGCGGCGGCGGCCTCGGCTTCGATCCGCTTCTCGTCCGCCTCCGCGGACGCCTGGATGATGCGAATGGCCTTCTCCCGCTCCGCCTGTGCCGTCGCCTCCACGGTGGTGATGGCCTGCACGGCGCGCTCCTCTTCGGCCTGCGCGTCGGCGCGGGCAGCGGCCGCGCGCGCGAGCGCTTCCTCCGCCTGGGTGATGGAGATCTCCTTCTGTCGACGGGCGACCTCGATCTCACGCTCCTTGTCGATCGACGACGCGCCCACGACCTTCTCCTTCTCGATCGTGGCGGCCTCGAGCGCCTTCTGGCGATCGATCTCCGCGGCCTGGAGGACCTTGTCCTTCTCGATCGTCGCGACCTCGATGGTGCGCTGCTTCTTGATCTCGGCGGCCATGCGGGCCTCCTCGGCTGCGACCTGCACCTCGCGCTCGGCGCGGCTCTTCTGCGAGAGCGCGATCGCCACCTCACGCTCCTGCGCGATGCGCGCCTGCTCCACGCGCTGCTGCTTCTCGTAGGCCGCGAGCTCGCGCGCCTGCTCGTGGACGAGCACTGCCATCGACGTCTCGGCCGTCTGCTGCGCCGCGTACTCCGCGACGCGTCGGTTCTGATCCGCCTCTGCGTGCTTCTGCGCCTGCTCGAGCTCGAGCGCGCGCATGCGGGCCGAGACGTTCTGCGCGTGCACTTCGTTCTCCTTCTGACGCTGGATCGCGTTGGTCTTCTCGCGGTTGGTCTGCACGCTCTCGGTGATCGCGCGGAGGCCCTCGGCGTCGAAGACGTCGGCGGGGTCGAGGTCGGTGACCGGCACCATCGAGAGCGACGTGATCGACACGTTCTCGAGCGTGAGGCCGTTCTTCTTCAGCTCCTCGCTGAGGGTCGCCTGGATCATCTCGGCGAACTCCTTGCGCTTGGAGTGGAGGCTCATGAAGGTCTGATTGGCCGCCACGCTGCGGAGCGCGTCGGTGAGCTTTCCTTCGATGAGATCGGCGATCGCCTCTTCGTTCAAGTTGCGCTCACCGAAGCTGCGCGCGGCCGCGAGCACGTCCTCCGCCAGCGGCTCGACCTTGATGTAGAGCTCGGTCGTGACGTTCGCCTTGATCTTGTCTGCGGTCACCAGCGCGTTCTTGCCCTCTCGCTCGACCGACAGCTTCACGCTGCGCAGCGTCACGCGCATGAGCTGGTGGAGGATCGGATAGACCATCACGCCTCCTCCGATCACGACCTTGTTGCCGCCCGTGCCGGTCCGCACGAGCGCCTCGTCGGCGCCGCAACGTCGAAAGAACCGGCTCATGGCCCCGAGGCCCGTCGTGACGACGAACACGAGACCGAGCGCGACGAGCCCGATGACGATCTGACTGGGTGTGAAGGACATGACTCTCTCCATTTCTTCCGAACGCGAGACGAACGTCCCGCGCACGCGGAGCAGCGCTCCGCGGACTCTGTGTCTCCGCGCCTCCGGCGCTGGACGCGCTCAGTGGAGGGCGGTGACGCGGGGCGTGCCCCGTGCGTCCACGTCGACGATCACGGCCTCTTCGCGCTCCTCGAGCGTGCGTGAGCGCTGCGCGAGCTTCACGACCATGCGCACGTCGTGGCCCGACTTGTCGCGCACCCGCACCTCGCCGAATTCCTCGGTCACGCGCGTGCTGATCACGACGCCGATGGCCCCCACGAGCTCGTTCCGTGTCGTGGCGGCGTGCCGCCGGTCATCGACGATCGGCAGCGCGACCTTCGCGACGAGGGCGGCCGCGGCGTAGCCCAGGAGCACGCCCGAAGGCAGCGTCCAGGCGAGCGTGAAGAGCGGCACCTCGGGCGCATGCGTCCACATCGCGTTGAGGCAGAGCCCGACGACGGCGAACGCCATCAGGAACGTCTCGGCGGTGAGGGTGACCGGCACCCGACCGATCGCGAGCGGCGCGAGCACCGAGGCCGACCACGACGCGGCCTCGTCGCCCTCACCCTCCGACTCGCCGTCGGCGTCGGTGTCCGCATCGGCGTCGGCGTCCGCATCGGCGTCGACGTCTGCGTCTACGTCCACGTCGGCATCGACGTCGGCCTCCGCGTCCGCGCCGCCCTCTCCGCCGCCCGCGAGCACTCCGAGGAGGCCGCTCGCCTGCACGGCCGCGAAGAGCAGCGTCGCGAGCCCTGCGACCGTGAACGGAGCGTTCGCCCACGCCGAGAGCCAATCGAAGAACGACACGGTGTCCTCCCGTCGCAGCCTCGCGACGGTGCGCTCGAGTGGAAGCACCGTGCCAACCGCGACGTGGATCCCAACCGAGCCCTGCGTGTGGGCATTTCGCGAAATCGTCGTCCCCCACGGCGATTCCGACGATTGGTGCAACACGCCAAGTGGTTGGTGCGAGGCACCAGATCCGTCGCCTGCGTTCTCGCGACGCGCTCGCTGGAGTACACCTCGTCGGGATGCCCACGAAGGTCCTCGTCCTCGACCCCTCCGCGTCCGAGCTCGACGCGCTGGTCGATCGCATCCAGCGCGCGTGTGGGGACGAGAGCCGCGTCGTGCGAGCGATCGACGCGCGTGCGCTGGAGCTCGCGATCGCGGAGCACGCGTGGGATCTCGTGGTCGTCGATCTGCGCCTGGGCGATGGCGTGAACGACGGCCTCTCGGTGCTCGCGTCGGTACGCAGGCTCGACGCCGAGCTGCCCGTCGTCGTGGTGGCCGAGCGCGGCGACGTCGAGATCGCGCGTCGCGCGGTGGCCGCGGGTGCGAACGACTTCCTCGTGCGCGGCGAGAAGCTCGGCGAGCGCGTGGCGACGCAGATCGAGAAGATCCGTCGTCTCGTCCAGCTCCTCGACGAGAAGCGCGCGCTCGTGCGGGAGAACCGCGCGCACCGCGAGGCCGAGGAGGCGCGCTACCGCATCGTCACGAAGTCACCCTCGCTCGAGAAGCTCGTGAGGGCCGCCGAGCGTGTGGGTCCCGTGCCGCGCCCCGTGCTCATCCTCGGCGAGCGCGGCACCGGCAAGGAGCTCTTCGCGCACCTCGTGCACTCGTCCTCGCGTCGGGGACCGCAGAAGCGGCGCGGCGCGTTCGTGGCAGTGAACTGCGCGGCCTTCGCGGAGCCGCTGCTCGAGAGCGAGCTCTTCGGTCACGAGCGCGGTGCGTACACCGGCGCCGACAAGCGCACTTCGGGCAAGTTCGAGCTCGCCGAGAACGGCACGCTCTTCCTCGACGAGATCGGCAACACCTCGCTCGCGTTCCAGCGAAAGATCCTCCGCGCCGTCGAGTACGGAACCTACGTGCGCGTCGGTGGCCACGAAGAGCTCGCCTCCGACGCGCGCATCGTCGCCGCGACGAACGCCGACCTCGAGCGCGAGATGAAGGAGGGCCGCTTTCTGCCCGATCTCTACGATCGCCTCGCGTTCGAGGTGATCCGCATCCCCCCGCTGCGCGCGCGGCCGGAGGACGTCGAGGTCCTCGCCGCGCACTTCCTCGAGCGGTTCGTCGGCGAGGTGCCGGCCTTGCGCACGAGGCGTCTGTCCGGCGCCGCGCTCGAAGCGCTGCGTCGCTACGACTTCCCCGGCAACGTGCGCGAGCTCAAGAACGTGATCGAGCGCGCCGTGTACCGCGACGACGCCCCGGACATCGGCGTGGCCGACCTGGGCCTCCCATTGCCGAGCACGCACGACACCGCCCGGTTCTCGTCGCTGCCCTTCCCCGAGGCGGTCGCGGCCTTCGAGGTCAGCCTCCTCGAAGACGCGCTCGCCGCGACAGGCGGCAACCGCGCGGAGGCCGCACGCCGCCTCGGCCTCACGTACGACGCGCTCCGTCACCAGCTCAAGAAGCACGGCCTCGAGAAGTGAGCCGCGCGGCCCCGTTCAGAGCGACCGAGCTCGGAGCGACCGAGCTCGGAGCGGCCGAGCCGGCGAGCTAGGCAGAGACGACGGCGATCGTGGTCTTCTCGAGCAGATCGGCCATCGCGTCGAGCGGGAGATCGTTCGGGTCACGCCCGAACGGATCCTCGATCTCGACGCCGATCTCGTCGACGCCGAAGAGCGCGATGCAGAGCAGCGTCGCCGCGAGCGGGGTGTACCAGCCCATCGCGTCCGACATCGTGAACGGCGCCGTGTAGCAGAAGAGGATCACGAAGAGCTTGATGTGCTGCGCGTAGGCGAACGGCACCGGCGTGCGGAGGATGCGCTCGCAGCCGGTGAGCGCGTCCGTCATCACGCCGAGGTTCTGGTCCATGACGAGCTGCTGGGTCTCGGTGATCACGCCCTGCTTGCGGAGCGCATCGATCGTGCGGGTCAGCTCCGCATTGGTCCGGAACACGAGGAGCAGACCCAGCGCGACGCCGATCATCGTGTGCGCGATCGGCGCGACGCGGAGCTGGTGGTGATCCCATGCCCACGCCGCCACGCCGCCGAGCGCACCCCCGAAGAGCGCGCGCGGCAGGAGACGCGGCAACACCGAGCCCCGAACCCTCGTGACGATGTCGAGCCAGTTCCGTCCGTCGTAGTCGATCATGTCGGCCGAGCATACGTGACGCGTCCCGGCTCACGGGGCGTCGCGAGCGAGCCAGTCGACGGTGCGATTCCACAGCCACTCGACGTCGTCGCGCACGAGCGCCGCGGGCGATGGACTGACCTCTTCGCAGTCGACGTAATAGCCACCTCCGCGGTCCGCGAGCGCGGGAGTCGTCGCCGCCCACACCGAGGTCGCAGCGGCCTGTGCAGCGCTCGGCGAGATCGGCTTGGCGAGGAACATCACGGTGCGGAGCACCCAGCTGTCCTTGTCGATCCCCGTCGACACGAGGTCACCGGGATGGAGCGAGTAGGCATGAACACCGCGCGAGGACCAGCGCGCGTCGAGCGCCTTCGCGAGCATCACGCACGAGAGCTTCGCCTGCCCGTACGCGCGCAGCTCCGTGTAGCGATCACGCGGTGTCGGCAGCGCGTCGCGCTCGAGCGTCGGGGGCCAGCGGTGGTTGTCCGAGCTCACCATCACGACCCGCGACGGCGCGCCCTTCACGAGCTTGTCTTCGAGCGCGAGGAGGAGGGCCGCATGACCGAGGAAACACACACCGAACGTGCGCTCGAAGCCTTGCTTGGTCGTCGCGTACGGGCCTCCATAGACACCCGCGTTGCAGATCACCGCATGGAACGCGGGCTCGTCGAGCGTTCGCGCCGCCTCGCGGACCGCGGGCAGATCACCGAGATCGAACGCGATCGGACGCACGTCGGCAGACGGATGCTCGGCTCGGATCGTCGCGGCCGCACGCTCGCCCGTCTCCGTCGCGAGGCACCCGACGTACACACGTGCACCTCGCAGCGCGAGCGCGCGTGTCGTCTCGAATCCGATGCCCCCATCCCCACCGGTCACGAGCATCACCTTGCCCGACAGGTCGATCCCCTCGAGCACGGCGAGCGCCGTGGGTCGCCGACGAAAGACGCGCAGCGCCATCGATCAGGGCTTCTTGCCGAAGAAGAGGCGAAGCCCGTAACAAGACACGGCCATCGGGATCACGATGCGCGCGACGGTCTCCGGCACCGACTCACCATCACCCCAGCCCAGGCGCGACCAGAGGCCGAACGTGAAGACGGGCGCGAGCATCGAGCTCAGCCACGCAGAGCCACCGGTGGGCAGCTTTCGCCACTTCCGCTGGAGGAACGTGACGTCGGCCATGATCAGCATCACGACCAACGCGGAGCTGAAGAAGCCCATCGTGAGCAGGCCGAGCAGGAGCGAGTCGAGCCGATGCCCCGCGAGCAGCACCTCTTCGCCGAACGTGAGGTGCGCGATCGCGACGAACGAGAACGTCGTGAGGAACGGACCGAGCACGGTGGGGCGGATCCACGGACGAAAGTCGTTCATGAGGCCGAGGGTAGCGCGAGAGCAGCCGAGCGGCCGCGCGGCTTGATCGGCACGCCACGCGAGGCCCATGCTCGTCGCCATGCAGACTCTCGAATCCGCGCCGCGTACGAACGTGATCGTCAAGAAGAGCCCCGTGACGGGCGAGAAGCTCGGGGAGTTCCCGATCGTCGATCGTGCAGGCGTCGAGGCTGCGGTCGCGCGGGCGCGCTCGGCCTTCGCGTCGTGGAAGCAGACGACGGTCGAAGAGCGCATCGCGATGCTCTCGCGCCTGAAGGAGGTCCTTCGCGCGCACCGCGACGAGTACGCGCAGCGCATCAGCGAGGACACCGGCAAGCCCCTCGTCGACTCCGTCATGACGGAGCTCCTCGTGGTCCCCGCGTTCCTCGATCACTACAAGAAGACGGCGCCCAAGCTGCTCGCGCGGAAGAAGCTCCCCGGCTCGATCCTCTTCCCCGGCAAGGCCGCCTACCAAGAGCACTTCGCGATGGGCGTGGTCGGCATCATCAGCCCGTGGAACTTCCCGTTCCAGCTCGCCGTCATCCCCGCGCTGTCCGCGCTCATCGCGGGCAACACCGTGGTGATCAAGCCGAGTGAGGTCACGCCCATCACGGGCGAGATCGTGCGCGAAGTGTTCCAGCGCATCGGTCTGCCCAAGGGCGTCGTCGAGGTGGTGCAGGGCGATGGCTCGACCGGCGCCGCGCTCAGCGAGTCGATGGTCGACAAGATCTTCTTCACCGGCTCGGTCGCGACGGGCCGACGTGTGATGGCGGCCGCAGCGAAGCGCCCCATTCCCGTGGAGCTCGAGCTCGGCGGCAAGGACGCGATGATCGTCTGTGCCGATGCGAACCTCGAGCGCGCGGCCAAGGGCGCGGCGTGGGGTGGCCTCGTGAACTGCGGTCAGATGTGCACGTCCGTCGAGCGCATCTTCGTCGAAGCGTCGGTGCACGATCGTTTCGTCGAGCTGCTGCTCGCCGAGGTGAAGAAGGTGAAGGTCGGCGGTCCGGACGAGGGCGCGGACATGGGCCCGATGACGTTCCCGAAGCAGATCGAGACTGTCGAGCGTCACGTCAAGGACGCTGTCGAGAAGGGCGCGAAGATCCTCTTCGGCGGCAAGCGCGTGGATCGTCCTGGTCAGTTCCACGAGCCCACGCTCGTGACCGAGGTGCGGCCCGACATGGAGATCTACGCCGAGGAGAGCTTCGGCCCGGTGCTGCCCGTGGTGAAGGTGAAGGACGTCGAAGAGGCGGTGCGCCTCGCGAACGATCACCAGTACGGCTTGAATGGCAGTGTCTGGACGCGTGACCTCAAGAAAGGCATGGCGATCGCCTCACGCCTGGAGTGCGGTCAGGTCACCGTGAACGACGTGGTGACGAGCGTGGGCAATCCCGGCCTTCCGTTCGGTGGTGTGAAGAACAGCGGCTTCGGCCGCTACCACGGAGACGAAGGCATCCTCTCGTTCACCCACACCAAGGCCATCATGGCGGACCGCGGCCTGCTCTCGAGCGAGCCCTTCTGGTTCCCTTATGGCGGCAAGAAGTACGACTCGCTCAAGGAGGCCTTCGACGGCCTCGCGGGCGGCTCGCTGCCGAAGGCGCTCTACCACTTCGTCGGCATGATGCGCGCGAAGTAGCCGCCTCAGCGAGGGACGCTGAAGACCTCGATGCGACCTTCGTCCTCTGCTTCGCCGTCGAAGAGGAAGGCGCCCGAGACGATCTCGTCTCCGCCGTCGCCGTCGAGATCGCCCACGAATGCCACGCTGATGCCGAGCTGCGCGTTGCTCTGACCGGGAAGGGCCGCGCGCCACCGTGGGGTCGGCGTGAAGCCCGTGCCATCGCCACCGAACACGAGGATCGTGCCCTGATCGTCGATGCCGAAGCCGCCGACGACGAGATCGGGGCGATCATCGCCGTCGAAATCTCCGCCACCCTGGGCCGAGTAGCCGAACGCGGGTCGCGTCCCTCCGCGAGGTGAGGTGAGCTGTTGCGACGCTGTCGCGGACAGGCCTGCGCCGCCGCCCGTGAACACGAGCACCGTCCCCTCGTCCACCTCCGAGCCGTCGAAGGACCACGAGCCCACCGCGACGTCCTCTCGACCATCCCCGCTGATGTCTCCGAGGCTCGTGAGGGAAGACGTGAAGAAGGCCTCTGGCTGCTCCAACGCCGCGCTCACCCACCACTCGTCGGGCGCCAGTCCGGTGGGCCCGCCGTGGAACGCATACGCGCGCCCCTGATTGGCCGAGGCCCCGCTCCACGAGTAGGCGCCGACCAGCAGGTCGTCACGATCGTCGCCATCCACGTCGGCGGCCGCGAGCTTCGTGCCGAACGCGGCGCTGCCTCCATCGTTGGGCTGCAGCTCCGTCGGTGTGCTCGTGCGCAGCACGCCCGCGTCGGCGTAGTAGACGTAGACGCGGCCTTGTCCGTAGGGAGGACCGTACGGGTAGTAGCGCGCGCCCACGGCGAGATCGCGGTCGCCGTCGCCGTCGAAGTCCCCGCTCGCGAGCGCACTGCCGAAGTTCGCGTTCTCACGCATCGGACCGGGGATCTCGAGCGCCAGAGTCGGGACCGCCCCGCCCGAGTAGACGAACACGCGCCCGCGGTCGGCGAGGCCTCCGAGGTCGGAGCCGGGAGCTCCCACCGCGAAGTCGTCCATCCCATCCTCGTTCAGATCACCCAGGCCGACCACGGCCCACCCGAACTCGGCTCCGTCTTCGGCCGTCGGATGGGCGCTCCACACGCGTGTCTCCGAGAGCAGGTCCGGCCCTCCGAAGTACACGTGGACGCGTCCCTCCTGCGCGCCGACACCAGTCCAGCGGTACTCGCCGACGAGCACGTCGGGGGTCCCGTCGCCGTTGACGTCACCCGCGGCAGCAACGTCGCCTCCGAAGCGTGCCGCTCCCGCGGGTGAGGGGGCTGCGAGCGTCACGCTCGGCCCGATCACGGTCAGCGCGGTCGATGCGTCGGGCGACGAGGACGCATCGCGTTCGACCAGCGTGTAGTGGGACCGCCCGCATGCTGCGAGCACGAGGAACACGGGCGCGGTCACGCCGAGCGAGTGCAAGAAGCTTCGTTGCACGACGCGGGAGCATACAGTCCGGCCCTTGCGATCGACAGCGCGCCATCGTCCCGCCACGCTCCGGCCATGAGCTACCTCGTCTCGTTCGTCGTGCTCCTCGTCTCGCTCGTCGTCGCCGCGCGCCTGCTCGATGGCATGGAGATCAAAGGAGGCCTCGGCAGCCACGTGCTCGTGGGCCTGATCTTCGGCGTGCTGAACGCGATCCTCGGGCCTGCGCTCTTCGCGGCGATCGGCATCGGCACGCTCGGCATCGGCTTCCTGCTCTCGTTCGTCACGCGCCTGATCGCGACGGCGATCGTCCTGAAGATCGTCGACGCGCTCACGGACCGCCTGCGCGTGAAGGACTTCAAGACGGCCTTCCTCGCCGCCCTCTTGATGAGCCTGACCACGAGCGTGTGCGAGGTCGTCATCGACTTCGCGTTCAGTCACTGAGCGTGTGTGACCGACGCTCTACCTCGCGGCTTCTCTCGAACACTCCCCGGTGACGCGGTAGCGGTCGGCTATCGCGAGGCGACGGAGCCCGCACCGCCGATGGAGATCGCGCATCGCTGGAGCCAACCGTTCCGTGGGACCGGCGTGTTGATGCTGCTGTGGGGCTTGCCGTGGATCGCCTTCGGGATCTTCATGGCGACGACACGCGATGGCTGGCGACCCTCCGCCCCGCCGTGGCCCTTCGCCTTGCTGAGCGTCGCCATCGGGGCGGTCGCGCTCTACCTCGGGGTCGCAAGCCTCGTGAACTCGACGCGAGTGACCATCTCGTCGTCGAGCATCACGCGTTGCATGGGTCCTCTCCCATGGCGCCATCGAGCGGTGCGCTGGTCTCGCTTGCCCGAGCCACGCGTCGACGTCCGCGAGGCGCGACGCAACGACGTCCGAAACGGTGCGTTCCACGTGAGCCCAACCAAGCGGTACGAGATCGTGCTCGTCGGTGGCAACGATGCCCTCGTGCTCTTTGATCGAATCGTCGTGCGTCAGGATGCCGAAGTGGTGGCCAGGGTCATTCGCGATGCGCTCGCCGAACGTCGGCCGTGACGCGCATCACAGTGCGCTCGGCGCACGGTGGGGTCTTCGGGTGTGGCGCTGGGCTCACGGTGGAGCTCGGATCGCCTGGAAAAGAGGGCGATCCGGCGTGGCGTGCTTCTGGCAATCTTCGGCGCTCATGGACACGAAGAGCAAGCTCGGGGTGATGGCGCTCGCGGGGATCGGATGCATCGGCTGCGGGCCGAACGAGGCCGAGGAGGCTCGGACGTGGGCCACGACGTCGAGCGCGCCCTCCGTGTACTGGAACGTCTACGAGCTCGTCGCGGTGGCCCAGGGGGAGCGCACGTTCGGCGACCCGGCCTGCCCTGTCACGACCGACGACGGCACGGTGCTGACCGTCACCGGCGAGTGCACGACGACCGAAGGCGACCGCGTGTTCGGCAGCGCGACCGTGACGCGCGGTGCGAGCGACGGAGACCTCGAGCTCGCGCTCGCGGGCTGGGGCGGCGAGACCGATCTCGGCGACGTGCGCACCACGGGCACGGCGACGATCACGCGCATGGAGACCGAGCTCCACGCGTTCGAGCTCGACCTCGTCGTCGATGGCGTGAACACCACGCGCATCGACTACGAAGGCACCGTGCGCGGAACCTACGACGCACCGACGACGTGGAACGGCACCGGCACGATCGAGCGCGAGGGCTTCGCGCCCACCGGTCGCGTGCTCGCGACGACGCTCGACGAGCGCTTCGACGGCGCCGTGTGCAACGGCCAGCCGATCTCGGGCACCACGACGATCATGCGGGACGGTCGCACCGACGTGATCACGTACGACGGCGCGATGGACTGCGACGAGGCGAAGGGCGCGCAGTGGAGCGTGAACGGCACCTCGCGCGGCCTCCTCACCGACATCAGCTGCGCGGCGACGCCGGGAGGACGATCGCCGCTCGCGCTCGGCGCGTTCGCGCTCGTGGGTCTGGGAATGCTCGTGCGTCGGTCCCGACGTTGAGCTCAGCCCAGACCGAAGAGCGATCTCAGCGCGCTCTTCTGCGTCTCGGCGCGGCGCGTGAGCGTCGTGAGCGAGACGATCGCCTCGATGGGCACGCGTCGCGTGAGGATCACGCCGTTGCCCGCCTCGAAGACCTCTACGCCGCACGCGCGGACACGCTCGACGGAGACGCCGAGCATCACGTGCACGTTCGCGCGCTTGCCCACGTGGCTCTCGGCGGCGGGCGCGAGGTGCACGTGCGTGCGCTCGATCGGACGGATGCCTTCCTTCGCGATCGACGCGACGGCTTCCACGAACGTGCCGTGGACGACGCGATCGTCTCCCTCGTACACACGCCAGCTCGCCTCGAGCGCCTCGTGCGTGACGGGCGTGCCTGCCATCGAGTGACCTTGGCAGCAGCGGATGCGGTCGGCGCGTAGCTCGAGGCGGCTCTTGGTGTTGGATGCGACGGCGCGCTCGAGCTCGGCGCGCGTCAGCGAGAGGCGCCTCGTGATCTCCTCGACGGGCACCCAGCCTGCGGCGTCCATCGAGAGGCCGGCTTCGTTCGCGCCGTGACGCAGGAGATAGGAGAGCGTGCGGGATGTCTCGTGACCCATGGGGACCTCGTCTTTCTGCACGAGAGACGAGCGTGACGCGAGAGCTGACGTCCGCGCGGCTCGGTCTCACCGAGCGACGCTCGGCGCGACCGAGCCTAGTCAGACCGAGAGGGGCTCAGGGCGCCCAGGGGTCGGCGTAGGGATCGAGCGGCTCTGCGCTGCCATCGAGCTCGGACGCGAGCGCCATCGAGAACGCCGCGATGAACAGCGCGGTGCCGATCACGCCGAGGCCCACGCCCAGCGCGGCGAGCACACGACCCGCGGGACGCTTGTTGCGAAACGACAGCACCAGCGCGATCACGCCGAGCAGCATGCCGACCCATCCGACGGGCGCGCAGCCGAGGCCCCAGAAGCCGAGCACCGCCGCGCCGATCGCCCAGTACGACGCGCTCTCGTCGCGCGCCGCGAGCGCGTGGCACGGAGGGCAGAGATCACGCACGCCCATCGTGCGGTGACAGGCCTCGCAGCGGAAGTCGCCACAGCGCTCGCACGTGAACGTCGACCGGTTCGAGGGATGACGCTTGCACGGTCCGCGCTCCGTCGAGACCGGACGGTTCTCGAACCACGCGTCGTCGCGCGCATCGTCGTCGCGCGTCGAGGTGTCCTGCACGCTCACGAGCGCGCTCCGCGATCGACGAGCACGTCCTCGGTCTCGTCGCTGGGGAGCACGATCTGGATCGGGGCCTCGCGCACGATCGCCCACGAGAGCACGGCGCCGCCGATCGCGAACGCGATCGCCACGGGATAGGCCGCGAGATCCTCGAAGCCGAACATGCCCGCGACCACGGCGCCGCTGACCTCGCCGGAGATCCAGAGCAAGGGCCCCATGCCCGCCCACCACGCCGCGCTCCCACGCTCGGCCGTGAGCGCGAAGAGCTTGCGCGTCAGGAAGACGATCATCGCGATCTCGAGCATCGACCCTCCCCCGGCCGCTCGCGGCAGGGACCGAGACGATACCGAAGACGCACTCCCTCGCGCACCTCGAGATCGACGAGCTGCAGGCTCAGGCCATGACGATCGCAGCGACGGCCATCACGTGGAACGCGCTGCCTGCGAGCACGAAGCCGTGCCAGATGGTGTGCGACCACTTGCGGCCCTCGAGCAGGAAGAAGGGCACGCCCGCCGTGTAGGCGACGCCGCCGAGCAAGAGGTACGCGAGCGTGCTGAGCGGTAGCGCGCTCCAGAGGAACGGCATACCGAGCGCGCCGACCCACCCGGCGCCGAGGTAGAGGCCCATCGACAGGCGCGCGTGACGACGCAGCGGCGTGGTCTCGACGACGATGCCGACGAGCGCGAGCGACCACGCGATCGCACAGAGCGAGATGCCCCACGCGCCACCGATCGCGACCAGCGCGAACGGTGTGTAGGTGCCCGCGATCAAGAAGTGGATCGCGGCGTGATCGAGGATCTGCAAGAGGCCCTTGGTGCGCGTCCGTGTGGGACACACCGCGTGATAGACGGTGGAGCTCACGTACACGCCGACGAGGCTCGCGCCGAAGATGCTCGCGACCGCCACGTGCAGCGCGGTGCCGTGCGCGGCCGCGTAGAGAACGAGCAGGACGAGCGTGATCACCGCCGCGACCGCGCCCACGCCGTGCGTGAGCGAGTGCGCGAGCTCTTCTCCCGCCGTGGGGTGCGATCGCTGCGGCGGCGCGGGTTCGGGCGTCGTCTCGATCGTGTCGTTCGTGAGGACTGCGTCGATCGTGCGGGCGTCGGTGGGCTCGCTCATGCTCCTCCAGGGTGAGGGACGAACGCGCGAGCGTCGGTCACGACACGATGGAGCGCGTCATCGTTTCGTCATCGCCTGAGCGAATGCGAGGACACGCTCCTCGCGAACGAAGCGCGCGACCGACGCCCGCGAACGTCGCGATCACTCGCCGAGATCGACGACGTACGCGGCGCCTTCGTGCGCGTAGGGCGGCGCGGTGGTGGGCGTGCGCGTGCCTCCGACGTTGGACCACGGCGCGCCTACGAGGAGGTAGGGGATCGCGCCCTGCGCGAAGCTCACCATCGATGCGCCGAGCTCGGTGCCTTGCTCGTCGTCCTCGCCGCCGACGGCGGCATCGATCCACGCGAGCGAGCCGACACCCGCGCTCACCGTCCACCGCGCGAAACGAACGCCGCCGGTGTCGGGGCTGCCGCTCGTGTCGGCCCACGGCGAGCCCATCGCGATCCCGAGCCCGCCGCGCACGCGCGTGATCGCGAGCGAGGTG
>JAFLCL010000127.1 GCA_017303575.1 Deltaproteobacteria bacterium | reverse complement strand
GGTCCACCTGATCTACGGGCTCGCAGCACCAAGAAAAAACCGACCTCGGTGCCGACGCCGCACATCGACGCTACCCCAGTTTCATCCGACGCGAGTCGGGCGCAGCCCGGTGGGACCTGATCTGAGACCGAGAAACAATCGATTCACGACCTGAAGGGACGCGGTGGTGGGGGGGTCCAGGGCGAGTTCCGCAGGCCGAAGGCCGAGGATGTTTGAGCATCGGACCCCCCTCCGCCGTGGCCCGACTCGAAGCGGGGGATTCTTTCTCGCTCTCCCAATACTACGGCGACCGCGCGGTGAAGTCGGTCACCGTCGACGGATGGCGGGCTGCCGTTCGGGTGACGGTGGATGTTCTCTCGAGAATTCGCTCGTCGGACGGACAGTGGAACGACTACGCTGACGAGGACATCGACGACGCCGACTTGGTCTTCACTGGGGTCCGCGAGGTCGTGTGGACTCCCGCTGGGCCGATTCCCAACGACCTGCTCAACCACATGGTGGCAGGGAGACGATCCCGGAACCGACGAGATCTTGGAGATGGCCAAGAGATGGATCGTCGACCTCGACCCTTCGATGTGACCTCGGGCGCTTCTCCGACCGGCCACGCCGTGAAGGAGAGCGCACCGAGGGCAGATCATCGCGCGCAGCTCATTGCGCGGCGGCTCGGTCGGTGACCATGAGTTGGTTGTCGACGCGCTCCACCCCCGACACGGCCTGCGCGTGGCGTGCGATCGTCGTGGCCTCCGCGGAGGTCACGTCGCCGCGGAGGGTGACGACGCCACCGCGCGTGACGATCACGCAGTTCTTGGCGCCCGCGGAGAGCGACGAGTCGTCGATCACCGCCGAGCGGATTTCGCTGGTGACCCGGATGTCTTCCGGGCTCTCCGATTGGTCCGTGGCCACCGGCTCGGCAGGAGGCGTGACACTGGGCTCCTGGCGAGGGGCGGCCACAGTCGTCGGCTCGACGTGCGGCGGGAGATCCGCAGTGGTGTCTTCGCGCCAGCAGCCGCCGGCGGACAGGGGGAGCGCGATCGCAGCGAGCACACAGAGGGTGCGCGTGGGCTTCATGGTCTTTGTCTCGTTTCTTGGGTGGGCGTTGTCGAACGTCGCGCGACGGATCGCGCGACGCTGTGATCACGTGCGCGGCAAGCCCTGTTCGGCGGCCTTGTTGCCCTTCGGGAGCGAGGCCTCGCTCGTCACCGACACGTCCTCGACCTTGTGGGTCTCGAAGAGGCGCTTGGCGACGTCGACCTGCTTCGCGTCCGTCGTGTGCACTGCCACGAGGAGGTTGCCGTCGCGGATCTTGCCCTCGTAGAGCTTCGCCTGGATCTCGGGGATGCCGAGGCCCACGAGCGCGCCCACGATGCCGCCCGCCGCCGCACCGACTGCTGCGCCACCGAGCGCGGCCATCAGCGGGCCGGCCGCGATCAGCGCGCCGAGACCGGGGATCGCGATCGCGCCGATGCCCGCGAGGAGGCCGAGGCCTGCGCCCGCGACGCCGCCGATTCCGGTTCCGATGAGGCCGCCCTCGGGGGCCTTGGTGCCCTGCTGATGTGCGAAGTCACGCGTCGTGCCCTTGTCCGGGAAGAGAACGGAGATGTCGCTCTGGGCAAAGCCCGCGGCGTGGAGAGCACCCACGAGAGCCTCTGCCTCGGTGCGGGTGCGCAGGATTCCAAATACGGCCTTCGTCATGTTTCGTGTCCTCGAGGTGAGTGCGCAGATGCATCGTCGGCGCTGGGGTTCGGTTGGTTCGCGACCCCGGAGCAATGTGTGCGCCGTCGGGTAAACGCTGCGATCGCGCTGGATCGGGTCGGTGGCGTTCGACCACGTCGCCCCGCGTGAGGCGTCACCGCGACAGGAGCGTCGGAGCGCGGAGCTCATCGTCGGAGCGCCGCAGTCGCCTCCAAGAGTCCAGAGCAGCCGGATGACGGGCGCTCAGGACTCCGTCGATCGCGTCACGCGGCGCTCCTCGAGTCACGGCGAGCACAAGGCCGTGCACGAGGCTTTGCCGCTCGATCATCTCGACGACGCGAGAGGAAAGCGCCTCGATGGCAGCGGCCCCAGGGGCACCCCCAGCGCATTGTGGCCCCGGGTGACTCGAGGGTCATCCGAGTGGCGCCGCGGGAACACCGAGAGAGCGAAAAACACTCGTGTCGAGTTCTCGAACTGTCGTATTGGGTCTGAGGGGCAGCGCGGGGAACACCGAGAGCGGGAAAGAATCACCCCGCTTCGAGTCGGACCGGGGCGGAGGGAGTTTGATGCTCGAGCATCCTCCGCCTTCGGCCTGCGGAGCTCCCCTCTCGCGACCCATGGTAGGGATCACGAGCGCCATGACCCGCGCGTGGACGATCCGGACCGAGAAGGGACGAGAGCTGGCGGCGACCGCCCAGGTCGTGCGGTCGCAGCTGGAGCGGCTTCAGCCCGAGTGGCCACCGTCGTTCGCGATCCTCGAGATCGCGGGGACGGAGGAGTACTACCAAGCGGCGGGCGGAGGCGGGGGGATGCTGCTCGAGAAGCGTGAGGGTGGGCGGCACTTTCGTGCGTTCCAAGCCGAGCCGGTCGTCCCGTTCGAGGACGGAACGCAGCTCCGCTTCGGAGGCAACCGCATCCCGCTGAGACGAGACGAGTGGTTCTCACGCGAGCAGGTGATCGAGTGCTGGACGTGCTTCGTGGCGAGCGTGGACGAGCCGACGTGGGTGCGGTGGCGAGACATCACAGACCTCCTGTCGTCAGGTCGGTGAGCCGCCCGCGAGCGATTCACGGCGGACGATCCATGCTGCGCGCGCCTTGGATGCGCTCGCGGAGATGTTCGTTTCGGTGCCGCTCGGTGCGCTCGCGTTTCTCTTCGTCGTCGCTGTCTGCGCGAGCGCTGTGAACACGGTGGCCGGGGCGGGGTCGCTGTTGCTCTTGCCCGCGCTGATCTTCTCGGGGCTCGACGCGTCAGCGGCCAACGCGACCAACCGCATGGGCATCCTCGTGCAGACGGGCGCGGCGATCGTCGGCTTTCGTCGCGCGGGGCTGCGTGTCGGGTCGAACGAGATGCGACTCACCTTCACGGCGATGCTCGGTGGAGGCGTGGGCTCGTTCTTCGCGACGATGCTCGAGCCCGCGGGCATGCAGCTCGCGATCGTGCTCGCGATGGGCCTCATCCTCGTCGCGACGTTCCTGCCCAAGCGTCGCGCTGCGCCGAACGCGCCACCGCCGCGCGACACCATCCCCGAGCCCGACCCGCGCATGCTCGCAGGCTTCTTCTTCATCGGCGTCTACGGAGGCTTCCTCCAGGCCGGCGTGGGCATCCTCGCGCTGCTGTTCCTCTCTCGCTTCTACGACACCAGCCTCGTCGCGGGGAACGTGCTCAAGGTCACCGCGACCTTCGGCCTCACCATCGTGGCGCTGTCGGTGTTCACCGTGCGTGGCGAGACCCTCGACGTGCCGCGCGGCCTCGTGCTCGCGGTGGGCGCGGCGATCGGTGGCTTCTTCGGCGCCGACCTCGCCGTGCGCCTGGGCGAGGTGTGGACCAAGCGCGCCATTGCCGCGGCCGTGCTCGCGAGCATGACCAAGCTCGTCTACGACCTCGTCGTCGGCTGACGGCATCTCTGCGGCTTCGATGCGGGCCGCAGAGGTGGGGGGTCCGATGCTCAGACATCCTCGGCCTTCGGCCTGCGGAGCTCGCCCTGGACCCCCCACCTCCGCGTCCTTCGACGTCGCGACAGGCTCGTGCCTCCCAGATGGGCCCCGCCTCGTTGGTGATCGCGGGGGCCTCGTGATAACTCCGTCCGATGCTGCGGATCTCTTCGTCTGGCGCGCTCCGTGGGGTCTTCGTCTCGCTCGTGCTTCCCATCGCGGCCGCGGCGAGCGCGTGCAGTCGGCCGCCGCCGCCTGCGGGCCTCAACATCCCGCGTGGTGAAGCGCCCACGGGCTGGCCCTCGGTGCTCGTCTCGACGGGCGGTCGTGCGCCTGCGCTCTACGCTGGCTCGGACGACGCGGCGCCCGCGTTCGGTCACCTCGGCGACGGCGTGCGCGTGCGCGTCGAAGGGCCCATCCAGGGACAGCGCGTGCCGGTGACCGTGGGCGGCGGGATCGTCGTCCACGCGTGGGCGCAGGTGAATCGCCTCGCCGCGTTCACAGCGCGCCGTGGCCGCGTCGAGGGCACGCCGGTGTTCGTCGGCGTCAACGATCCCGTGAGCCTCGTGGGGCGCGAGAACGAGACGACCTTCCGCGTGATCGTGCGCCCGCGCCTGGGCCGGCCCGAGATCGACGACACGCTCGTCGGCTACGCGGCGATGCTCGGCAACGACTGGGTCGGCGAGGGCGACGGCGCGGCCGCGGACGACGGCCTCAACCCCGGCGAGTTCCGCGTGCTCCCCGCGGGCCAAGAGGTCGCCGTCTACGATCGGCCGGGCGGCACCGTGGTCGCGCGCATCCCGCCCCTCGATCCGCCCCTCACCGTCGTCGTGCTCCGCACGCGCGATGGCTGGAACGGCGTGCGCATCGGCGTGGGCCCGTTCCTCGTGGGCTACGTGCAGGGCGAGCTTGCCGCCTCGACAGCGGACGCGCTCGGTCGTCGTCCCGTGCGAAGCACCACCGAGGGCATGCCTTCGCGCATCGCCAACGAGACGGGCACGCTCTTCCGCGTCGCGGCCGGCACGCACGTGATGTTCTACGGCGAGGACGTGGCCACGGTGCGTCGCGAGGCGTGGGCGCGCGAGCTCTCGCCGCGTCAGGGCGATCAGGCCGACGTCTACCTCGCGGTGGACGACGGCGTCGCGATCCGCGGCGCTGTGCCAGTGTCGAGCCTCACGCCCGTCGAGGAGACGAGCGCTCCTGCTGCGCAGTGAGTCTGCTGCGCAGTGAGCCGCGCGCGGTGAGCGCGGACGGACCCACGCACGGCAGTGCCGAGGACACCGTGCTCGAGACGGAGCGACTGCTCCTGCGCATGGCGCGTGTGGACGAGGCCGCGGCGCTGCTCGACTTCGTCGTGCGCAACGAGCCGCACCTCGCGCCGTGGGAGCCCGCGCGGCCACCGGGCTACTTCACCGTGGAGCACTGGCGCGATCGGCTCGTGACGTTCCGCGATCTCTGGCTCGCGGGCTCGGCCTACCGCTTCCATCTCTTCGAGAAGGGCGCGGCCTCACGCGTGATCGGATCGATCGGGCTCTCGAACGTGGTGCGCGGTGCGTTCCAGTGCGCGCACCTCGGCTTCGGTCTCGATCACGCGAGCGTCGGTCGCGGCCTCATGCTCGAGGCCGTGAACGCCACGGTCGCCTTCGCGTTCGATCGCGCGGACCTCCACCGTGTGGAGGCCAACCACCAGCCGCACAACCTGCGCAGCGCCGCTGTGCTGCGACGTGCGGGCTTCGAGATCCAGGGCTACGCGCGCGACTACCTCTTCCTCGACGGCGCGTGGCGCGACCACGTGCTCACCGCCAAGACCCGCCTCTCGCGTTGAGAGGGCGAGAAAGAATCTCCGCTTCGAGTCGGGCCGCGGCGGAGGGGGGTCCGATGCTCAAACATCCTCGGCCTTCGGCCTGCGGAACTCGCCCTGGACCCCCCACCACCGCGTCCCTTCAGGCCGTGAATCGATTGTTTCTCGGTCCCTGAATTTCACGCGCCTCGCATCAGCCGCCGCGCTTCGACATGCGCTTCACTTCTTTCCCGGCAGGGCCGCGGGTGAAGGCGAGGTGCAGCATGCCGGGGAGGTGCTGTCCGACGAACGCGCCGATCTTGCCGTGGCCGGTGATCACGACCTCGCGCTTCCGCGCGTGCACCGCGTCGATCATCACCTTGGCCGCGTCGTCGGCCTTCCACATCAGGTTCTTCGGCCGCTTGTCGTGGCGCGCAGGATCGTGGTGGCCCTGGTTGTCCACCTGCGCGATCTCGCTCTCGACGAAGCCGGGGTGGAGCAGCGTCGCGCTCACGCCGGTGCCGTGCAGCTCCGCGGCGAGCGTGAGGCCGATCGATCGCAGCGCGGCCTTGCTCGCGTTGTAGGGTCCGAGGCCCGGCGCGGGCACGAAGGCCGACACGCTCGCGACGAACGCCACGCGGCCCTGCGTCTTCTCGAGCTCGGGGAGGGCGTGCTTGGCGGTGATCACCGCGCCGATGACGTTGGTGTCGAGCTGACGCCGCCAGTCCTCGGCGCTGAGCGTGGCGATGGAGCCCGCGACGGAGAAGCCTGCGTTCGCGATGCACACGTCGAGGCGACCGAGCTCCTTGGTGATCTGTGCGACGGCGCGCGCGAGATCGTCTTCGTCGGTCACGTCACACGCGACCGGGAGCGCGCGGCCGCCTGCGGCCTCGATCTCCTTGGCCACCGCCTCGAGGTTGGCGACGCGTCGACCCGACACCGCGACCGCTGCACCGCGTCGCGCGAGCTCGATCGCGAGCGCACGACCGATGCCGCTGCCGGCACCGGTGACCCACGCCACCTGACCCTCGAATCGCCGTGCCATCAGGGCGTCCCTCTCACGGAGTGGCAGGTCGGAGCTTGATGCCGAGGAAGCTCGCGATCGGCTGCGCCAGGGGGCGCGGCATCATCGGGAGACGACCTTCGACGACGGCGCGCGCGCGCGCGTGCGGCTCGCCCTTGAGCGACGGCAAGATGATCTCGGCCCAGCGCTGGAGCGACTTCGGATCGGCGCTCGAGAGCGCGAGCTCGAGCACGGGCTCGAGGCGCTTCTGGTACGCGACCGACGCCATGCAGAGCGCGGCGAACGTCGAGACGAGGCCGTCCTTGCCGACCTCGCTGCAGAGCGGGAAGCGCTCGGTGAGCGCCTGGAGATGTCGCGCGACGCGCGCGGGTGCGAGGCGCGCCATCACCGGCAGCGCGACGGCGACAGTCTGCACGGTGCGCTTCTGCGGCGAGGCGACCAGCACGACGAAACGATCGACGAGGCCCACGAGCAGGTCGGGCTTGGCCGCGAGCACGTCGTCGAGGATCTTGCAGTTGGCACCGAGCGATCGCTCGGCGGCGATGGCCTCACCGATGGTGGCCACCGCGGACGCGTCGTTCTCCGCGAGGATGCGCTGCGCTTCGCTCGACATGTCGGCGAGATCGGTCGAGGGACGAAGCGCGGCGGCGTTGCGCTGCGCGAGGTTCTTCATCGCGGCGGTGCCCGTGATCGGCGCGGGCGGACGCGACGGCCGCGGCGGCATCGGCTTGCTCGGATCGATCACGGCGCCCACCGCGCCAGGGCTCGTCGCGCCCACGCTGGTCGTTCCCGCGCTGGTCGTTCCCCCGCTCGACGCACCGATCAGTCCGACGCTGCTCGTGGTCGGCGCGCTGGCACCGTTCGAGGTCGGGCTAGGGGGCGGAGGAACGCTGGAGATCGGCGTCGTGACCGCGGGCTCGGGCGGCACCGACTCGGCCTTCGGCGCGGGAGCCTGGGCCACCGGCGCTGCAGCAGGCTTGGCCGGCGAGGGCGCTGGCGCCGCGGCTGGCTTCGCTGCGGCTGGCTTCACCGCCGCTGGCTTCGCCGCGGCTGGCTTGGGAGGGGCTGGCTTCGCCGCTGCCGCTTTCGAGGGCGCCGCTTTCACCGCACCCTTCGGGGCGGCTTTCGCCGGAGACTTGGCTTTCGCAGCCGTCTTCGGCGCGGGCTTCTTCGATGAGGAGGGCTTGGCCATGCGGCGGGCGCGAGCATAACCGACAGCGTGGGGGTTGCCCACGTCGATCACAGCGTGCGTGCTCCGTTCAGCGCGAACGATCAGCGCGAACGATCGAACGCGTCGCGCCACTCGCGCACGAGCGCGCTCGCGTTCGGAGGTCGTTGCTCACGACGCGGGCTCATCGCGTGCGCGATCGCGGCGACGACGTCCTCGGGCAGCGTCGGTACGCGCGTCGCGAGCGGCACCACCTTGCCCATCGCGACGTCGAACATCAGCTGCCCCGGGTGCTTGCGCGTATCGAACGGCAACGCGTTCGAGAGCGTCTGGTAGGCGAGCACGCCGAGCGCGTAGAGATCGAGGCGCGCGTCGGGCTCGCGACCTCCTTCCCCGGTGAAGAGCTCGGGGGCCATGTACACGGGCGTTCCCGCGAGCTCACCCGTGCGCGTGAGGCGATCGAGCCCCTCGACCTTCGAGAGACCGAAGTCGACGAGCTTCGCGAACGGCGCGCTCGGCGTGAGGAAGACGTTCGCGGGCTTGAGATCGCCGTGCACCACGCCGCGTCCGTGGATCTCCTCGAGCGCGCTCGCGACGCCGAGCAGCATCGGCGCGGCGGTCTCGATCGACATCGCGCCGTCGCGCTGGAGACGGCTCTCGAGCGTCTCGCCCTCGAGCAGCTCCATCACCGTGAACGCGCGCTCGTCGTCGTCCTCGCCTGCGTCGAGGATGCGCACGATGCCGGGATGCTCGATCGATCGGAGGATCGACGACTCGCGTCGGAAACGGCGGCGAAGGGCGGCCTCCGCGGCGAGCTCGGGGCGAAGCATCTTCACCGCGACGCGCTGGCCGTTCGTGCGATCGATCGCCTCGTGCACCTCGCCCATCGCGCCCGAGGCGATCTCGCGCACGAGCTCGTAGCGGTCACGCAGGACGACGGGCATCGCTCGTGGGATGGTCGCCACCGCGCCCGGGCACGGTCAAGGATGCGGCGCGAGGGAGCCCGTCGATGACACGAAAGGTGGAGCTCGCGATCGTCGGCGACGTGCACCTCGCGTTCGGGCCCGCCGACGTCCGCACGCTCGACGCGCACGGCTACGACGCGATCCTCTTCGTCGGCGATCTCTCCGGCTACGGCGAGGCTGGCGGCCTCGAGGTCGCGCGGGTGATCGCCACGCTGCGCACGCCTGCGTTCGTCATCCCGGGCAACCACGATGCTGTGCACGTCTCGCAGCTGGGCGCCGAGGTGCTCGAGAGCGATCGCGTGGTCGACGCGCTCGAGCGTGTGCCCGCGGTGCGATCGCAGGAGCAGCGCGTCGAGGCGCTCGCGCGTGCGCTGCGAGCCGAGACCGGGCGGGGCGCGATCCTCGGCGGCTACTCGCGCCATCGACTCGAGCCCACAGACGCGCCGCCGATCGATCTCGTGATCGGACGGCCTCACTCCATGGGCGGGCCACGCTTGGCGTTTCGTCCGTACCTCGCGCGCGCGTTCGGCGTGCACGATCTCGCGGCCTCTGCCGATCGACTCGACGCGGTCTTGCGTGAGTGCACCGCGGAGCGCGTGGTCGTGCTCGCCCACAACGGACCTCTCGGCCTGGGCGCGCGCAAGACGGACATGTTCGGGTGCGACTTCCGCGCGAGCGAGGGCGACTTCGGCGACCCGGATCTGCGCGACGCGCTCGATCGTGCACGCGCACGTGGGCAGCAGATCGCTGCCGTCGTCGCGGGGCACATGCACCACCGTGTGCGCGGCGGAGGCAAACGACCGATGCAGCGCGAGCTCGACGGCACGCTGATCGTGAACGCAGCGCGGGTGCCTCGCGTGATCACGCGGCAAGGGCGCGAGCTCCGGCACCACGTGAGGCTGACCCTCGAGGCCGACGGTCGCGTGCACGCCGAGGAAGTGCTCGCGCCCAGCGACGCGTGACAGCGAGGGAGTGACTTGACGGCGGCGGGCTAGAGTGGAATGGTCTTTCCACTTCATGCGCGCCCCGCCCACCTCGCCCGCCCCCGCCCGATCTCGCGCGACCGTCCCCGCGACGCGCGCCGAAAAGAAGGACGAGCTCGTGCGTCGCGTCCTCCGCGTCGCGCTCGAGCAGTTCGCGGAGCGCGGCTATCATGGAACGAGCATTCCCATGATCCTCGAGGCCGCCGGCGTGAGCGCGAGCTCGCTCTACCGGCTCTACCCGAGCAAGGAAGCGCTGGTGAACGCCGTCTTCGTGGAGGCCAAGGGACGGCTCGGGGCGGCGCTCTCGGGGCTCGACGCGCCGCTCTCGGACGACCGCGACGCGCACGCCGAAGCGCACGCGAGGTTCGTGGTGATCTGGGACGCGCTCGCGCGCTTCGCCGCGGAGGAGCCCGTGACGTTCCGCTTCCTCGAGCTGCAGGACCACACGCCCTACCTCGATGGCGCGAGCCGCACGAAGGAGCTCAGCGTGCTCGCGCCGCTCGCGCTCGCGTGCATGGACTTCCAGCGTCGCGGGGTGATCCGCGCCGACGTGTCGATCGACGTGATGCTCGCGAGCCTGTGGGGTGCGCTCGTGGGCCTCGTGAAGGCGGCGCGCCTCGGCTACCTCGCGCTCGACGACGACAAGCTCGCGCAAGCACGCGAGTCCATGTGGCGGGGGTTCGCAGTGAGGCCGAAGGTCACGCCAGTTGCCCCGTCCCGCCCGCGGGAGGGGTCAGGGGTGGGTCAGCGAGGCATCGCAAACAAGAGGAGCACCAGATGATGCAGACGAGCGAACACACGAGCCGTGCAAAGACGCCGCGCAACGATCTCGATCTCGATCTCGACGCGCTCGCGCGGCTGAGCGTGCGCGAGCTCGACGTGCTCTACGCGAAGGCCAGCTGCCCCGACCGTGTGGACGTGCTCGCAGGGCATCCGCGCGGTCGGATGCTCGCGGTGCGCACGCTCGATGGCCGTCGACGCGGCGGTGCGATCCGCGGCCTCGCGGCGGCGGGCTGGTTTCCCTGGGGCGGCAAGAGCTTCTCGGGCACGGGCAGGACGGGGCGTGGTGGCAACCGTGTCCATCTGGGAGGAAGGCACGAGCTCTTTCCGTTCCTCACCGAGGTGAAGCCCTCGGTGATGGATGGGGCACCGTGCATCGCGCTCGACTACGACCTCCCGGACAATCCTTCGTTCATCCGCGCGATCCACGACGAGGTGCGTGAGGTGAGCCCTGGTCTGTTCCTCGGCCCCGCGATGTGGAAGGGCAAGGACTGGGAGACCGCGGGCCCCACGCTCGTGCTCTGGTTCGCGCTCGACACGCGCCTGCAGGCCGAGTCGATCGGCCAGGCGCGATGACCACGCACGCCGTGGTGACGGGCGCGGCCGGCGCGATCGGGGCAGCGATCGCGAAGTCGCTCGTACGTCGTGATCCGCGCGTGAAGCTCACGCTGATCGACGTGGCCGAGGATCGCGCCCGGGCGCTCGCGCGATCGCTCGGGCCCGATCACGAGGCGCTCGCTTGGGATCTCGCCGACGTCGACGGGCTCGAGGCGCAGCTGAGCGCGCTCGTCGCGCGTCGCGGATCGATCGACACGCTGATCAACTGCGCGGGCGTGATGGAGATCCGCTCGTTCGCGGGCACCCCGTGGTCGATCGGCGAGCGTCTCGTGGCGATCGATCTCCTGAGCCCGCTGCGCCTCATGTCGCTCGTGGTGCCCGAGATGAGAGCGCGTGGGCGCGGCACGATCGTGAACGTGAGCAGCATGGCGGGTGTCACGCCGCTGCGCGGCTGCAGCTACTACGGCGCGGCCAAGGCGGGGCTCGCGATGGCGTCCGAGATCGCGCACCTCGAGCTCGCGCCCGAGGGCGTGCACGTGGTGACGGTGTATCCGGGCCCTGTGCGCTCGGAGCTCGAGCGTCGCGCGCGCGCGCAGGCCAGGCCCGGCCTCGTCGCGAGCCTGCTCCCCACCGGCGACGCGAGCGCGCTCGCCGAGCGTGTGATCGAGGCCTGCGAGCGGCGTCGTGCTCGCGTCTTCTATCCGGCGCTCTACGACGTGGCGGGCCGCTTCCCCGCGATCGCCTCGCGCGTCACGCGCGCCTTCAGTCCCCTCCCGATCGCGTGATCACTCCGCGCCGCGGGCGCCCGCGAGGAAGGCTTGCACGCGCACCGAGCGACCGATCGCGGCGAGCACGCCGCCGCGACGGATCAGGGCGTCGCCGAACAGGAGCTGCTGGTCGGGGTGATCGAGGCTCGTGAGGCCGGTCTCGATCATCAGCTCGCGCGCCAGCTGCTCGGCCTTCGCTGGGCCGAACATGTTGACGAGCTTGGTGCGGACTCCTTCGGGCATACGATCGAGGATCCCGCTCACGCACTCCACCGAGCGGCGGAGGACTCCAGCTCGTCCGTGTGAGCGGGCCGCATCGCCCTGGTCCAGCGCACGAACTGCGGGCTCCGCAGGCCCGCGACGAGGAACGTGCGGCGGTAGCCCGCGAGCTGTGCGGCGCACAGCGTCTCGTTCTCGTCGTCCGAGAGCGCGCGCCCGGTGGCTTCCGCGAACGTCTCCAGATCCATCTTCGCCTGCGCGGCGAGGAGGCCATCGAACGCCGCGAGCAGATCGAGGTAGTCGCGGAAGCCCTGCGCGATCTGCTCGGGGCTCGCCTGCGACGCGAGCTTGTCGAGCTCGAGCGCGTCGATGCGCGCGTGCTGCGACTCCTCGAGCCAGTGCTTCTCGAGCAGGAGCGCGAAGAACGGATCGATGTCGTCGTTGCCCTTCACGCTCTGCGTGTAGTGGTCCTGCGTCATCAGCTCGATGTGGAGGATCACCAGCATCACGCCGATGGGCGACTTCGAGAGCACGATCTCGGCGACCTCGGCCGCGTTCTCGAGCACCTTGTGCGGCCGGCCGAACGCGCGATCGAAGGCGACCCGGAAGCGCTTGAAGAGCTGCTGGTGCTTGATCTCTTCATCCGCGAAGCGCACGAGCGCGCGGATGTTCTCGTGATCGCCGAAGAGCTCGCCCTGCGCGTGCTCGACCACGGTGCAGAGGATGAACTCCTCCACGAACTGGAAGAGGTTCAGGTACGCGTTGCCCGCGAGGTGGTTGAGCACGAGCTGCTCGCGCTCCGTCAGCCAGATCAGATCGCCCTGCGCGGCGAGCGCGGCAGGGAGCAACGGGCGGCTCAGATCGACCTCGGCATCGAGCGGCATCACGTCGTCGAGGCGCCAGCTCACGCGCTCGGAGTTGGCGACGCACTGCGCGTACGAGAAGTTGAGATCGAGCATTCACCCAGCCTCGCGCCCGGCCTCGTTCGGGGTCAAGGGGGGTAGGGCGCGAAACGACTCGCGGGCCACCGTCTCCCGCCGTGATCACCAGAGCGTGTACACGAAGGGCGTCACGGCTTGGCCGGTGAATACGACCACGGCGAGCAGGCCGAGGACGACCACGAGCGGGACGATCCACCAGACCTTGTTCTCGGCCGCGAACCGGACGAGGTCGCCGAACACCTTGGTGACGTAGCGGATCCGCATCGCGCGCCTTCTTACCAGAGCAGAGAACGAGAGAGAATCTGTCAGCTGGGGCGCCTTGCGGCGGGGGCTGCGGAGCAGACCCCTGGAGCAGGAGCGAGGAGGAGTCTTCGACGATCGAGCCGGCGATCGGACACGCGCGCAGCTCACGAAGTGAGCGAGCACGGGAGAACCCGGGAGAGCTCGAGAGGCCGGAGGTCTCTCGACCCAGGCAAACTCAGTCTGCTTCGAAGCTACGCCGCCACTTGCTCGCGTCTTCCCAGCCCGGCTGCTTCTTGCGCTCGAGCAGGAAGGGCCCGAGCGCGAGGTAGTCCATCTCGGTGCTCATGAAGCACCGGAACGCGTCCTCGGGGCTTCCGACGATCGGCTCGCCGCGCACGTTGAAGCTCGTGTTCACGAGCACCGGACAGCCCGTGAGCGCATGGAACGCGGAGATCAGCGCGTGGAAGCGCGGGCTCGTGTCGCGGTGCACCGTCTGCACGCGCGCGGAGAAGTCGACGTGCGTGACGGCGGGGATGCTCGAGCGCACACGGTTCACGCGCTCGAGCAGATCGGTCGAGGTGGGTGCGTCGCTCTCGTCGCCCGTCTTGCGGTGCTCCTCGCGCACGGGTGCGACGAGCAGCATGTAGGGGGAGCTCGCGTCGAGCTCGAACCACTCGCTCGCGTGCTCCGCGAGCACCGCCGGCGCGAACGGTCGGAAGCTCTCGCGCTGCTTGATCTTGAGGTTCATGACGGACTGCATGCGCGCCGAGCGCGGGTCACCGACGATCGATCGATGACCGAGCGCGCGAGGCCCGACCTCCATGCGCCCTTGGAAGAGACCGACCACGTTCTCGCTCGCGAGCAGCTCGGCGAGGCGCGACGCCCACGTCGCTTCGTCGGCGGAGAGATCCTCGAAGACGAGCTTCTCGCGCTCGAGGAAGAGCTTGATGTCGGCGTCGGGGAAGAGGGGCCCGAGGTAGGCGCCGCGCATGCCGTCCGTGATCGAGCCATCGCTCCGGCGCGTGACGGTGCGCGGCTTGGCGAGCCCCATCTCTTCGGGACCGAGGTGGTAGGCCGCGAGCGCTGCGCCGATCGCGCCGCCGGCATCGCCCGCCGCCGGCTGGATCCAGAGCTGATCGAAGATGCCCGATCGCAAGAGCTCGCCGTTCGCCACGCAGTTGAGCGACACGCCGCCCGCCATCGTGAGGTGCTTCTGTCCGGTCTCTCTGCGCACGTGCTTGCCGATGCGGAGCACGATGTCGGTGAGCACGTCCTGGATCGAGCGTGCGAGATCCATCTCGCGTCGCGTGATGCGGTCCTCTGGCTTGCGCGGCGGGCCGCCGAAGATCGTGTCGAAGCGCGGGCTCGTCATGACGAGGCCGTCGAGGTAGCCGAAGTGATCGAGCGCGAGGCGGATCGAGCCATCGTCGTGCACGTCGACCAGGTGATCGCGGATCTGCTTCACGAAGCGGGGCTCGCCGTAGGGCGCGAGGCCCATGAGCTTGTACTCACCGCTGTTGACCTTGAAGCCGCAGAAGTACGTGACGGCGGAGTAGAGGAGGCCGATCGAGTGTGGGAACTCGAGCTCGGCCTCGAGCGTGATCTCGCGGCCCTTGCCCGTGCCCCACGTGGACGTCGACCACTCGCCCACGCCGTCGAGCGTGAGGATCGCAGCCTCTTCGAACGGTGAAGGAAAGTACGCGCTCGCCGCGTGCGCGAGGTGATGCTCGGGAAAGAGCACGGGTGGCTCGCCCGGCACCTTCAGCGACTCGAGCGCCCCGTGGATCTCGCTCTCGACGAAGAGCTTCCCGCCCAGCATCGAGGGCACGGCGTGCACGAACGGCACGAGGCCTCGCGGCGCGGTGCCCAGCGCCGTCTCGAGGATGCGGTGCAGCTTGAGGATCGGCTTCTCGTAGAACGCGACGGCGTCGATCTCGGGCCCGCTCGCCTCGGCGAGGCAGTAGCGCATCGCGCGCACCGGCATCGCCTCGTCGTGCTTCTTGCGCGTGAAGCGCTCCTCTTGCGCGGCCGCGACGATCACGCCGTCCTCGACGAGGCACGCGGCCGCGTCGTGGTAGTGGCAGGAGATGCCCAGCGTGCGAAGGGGACGCTTGCTCACGAGACGCTCGGATCGCGCAGGGCGCGGGCGCGGCCATGGAGGAGCGCACGCTCGTCGTCGTTGGTGGTGAGGCTCGCGGCGCGCTCGAGCTCGAGGATCGCCTCGCGCGTGCGACCGAGCTTGGCGAGGAGGTCGGCCCGCACGCTCGGCAGGAATGGATAGCGAGCGAGCGCGGGCTCGTCGGCCAGGTCGTCGAGCAGCGGCAGCGCGGCGGCGGGACCCTCGGCCATCGACACGGCGACGACGCGGTTGAGCTCGACGATCGGAGACCCGGTCACTTCCACGAGCGCATCGTACAGCGCGACGATCCGGCTCCAATCGGTTTCGCGCGGATCGATCGCGCGCGCATGGCACGCCGCGATCGCCGCCTGGAGCGTGTAGCTGCCGGAAGGTCGCGCGAGCGCTTGGGCACGCTCGAGCGCTGCGAGGCCGCGCTCGACGAGCAGGCGATCCCAGCGCGAGCGATCCTGATCGAGCAAGAGCACGGGGCGGCCGCGTGCGTCCGTGCGCGCGCGCAGCCGCGAGGCCTGGAGCTCCATCAGCGCGAGGAGGCCGTGCGTCTCGGCGTCGTGCGGCACGTGCGCGACGAGCATGCGTCCCAGGCGCAGCGCTTCGTCGCAGAGCTCGGGGCGCGTCCAGCGGCCCTGCGACGCCGCATAGCCCTCGTTGAACACGAGGTAGAGCACCTCGCGCACCGCTTCGAGGCGGGGCGTCAGCTCGGCGGCGTCGGGCACCTCGAAAGGTACGCGGGCTGCGGCCAGCGTCTTCTTCGCGCGCACGATGCGCTGCGCGATGGTGGGCTCGGGCACGAGGTAGGCGCGCGCGATCTCGGCCGTCGTGAGCCCCGCGACGAGGCGCAGCGTCAGCGCGACGCGCGCCTCCATCGACAACACGGGGTGACACGACACGAGCACGAGGCGCAGCACGTCGTCGGCGATCGGCTCGTCGTCGCTGGGATCGATCGAGGTCGCGCTGGGTGTGGTCGTGACGATCTCTCCGTGCACGCGGTCGCGCAGCTCACGGCGACGGAGCTCATCGATCGCACGGCGCTTCGCGGTCGTCATGAGCCACGCGCCCGGGCGATCGGGGATGCCCGTGTGGGGCCACGTCTCGAGCGCGACGACGAGCGCCTCTTGCGCGAGATCCTCCGCGAGCGCGACGTCTCGGACGACGCGCACGAGCGCGCCGATCAGGCGAGCGGACTCGATCGTCCAGCTCGCCTCGATCGCGGCGCGGCTCGCGAGCTCGCTCATCCCTTCTTCTGCTGGCTCTCGAGCTCGGCGCGGATGCGATCTTCCTGTGCCGCGATCTCGGGCGTGTACTCGGCGCCGAAGTCGGCGGCCTCGAAGATGGGACGGATCTCGACCTCGTCGTTCTCGAACGGCGCGCGACGCAGCCACGCGACGGCCTCGTCGAGGTTCTTCACCTGCCAGATCCAGAAGCCAGCGAGGAGCTCCTTGGTCTCGGTGAACGGGCCGTCGATCACCGTGCGCTCCTTGCCCGAGAAGCGGACGCGCTTGCCGCGCACCGTGGGGTGCAGGCCATCGCCCGCGAGCATCACGCCTGCCTTCACGAGCTCCTCGTTGAACGCGCCCATCGCGGCGAGCTCGGACTCCTTGGGCATCACGCCCGCCTCGGTCTCCTTCGTCGCCTTCACAAGCACCATCACGCGCATGACTCTCTCCTGGGTGGGGTCGCGCCGATCGTCGACCCGTTCGAAGACACGACGAACGGCGCGCGCGCGGATCGACAGGCCCGAAGAAAAAATGGGGCGTGGGGGTCGGGCCCCGCATCGAGCGGCGTAGGCGCGGAGAAGTCAGAAAGGTCGATCCAGGCGGGGGGGCTTTCGATCGCGGGTCTTCCAGTGGGTCGTGCCCCGGGGGGCTCCGCTGCTCTTCCAGCGAGCGCGCGAGCCTGTCCGCATCACGAGACGAAGCGGTGTGATCACGAGGAAGAAGACGGGCGCCAGCAGCACGTACGCGAGCACCCGACCCACGATCGCGCCTGCGCGGAGGAAGAACCGATCGATCGCGCGGTAGGCGCGGGGGGCGACGGCCGCGAGCAGCACGAGGAGGAGCGCGATCGACGCGACGGCGACGGCCATGCGCTCACGGCCGAGCAGGACGAAGACACACGCGATCACGGCCGCGATCGCAGCGCGCTTGCAGGCCTCGACCCACAGCGGTCGGGTGCGCGTGCTGATCGCCGATGTGTACGGCGTCCACGCAGTGCGCGCGGCCTCGGGCTTGCCGCCCGACGTCGAGAGATCCGGGTCGCTCACGGGCGCGCACTATCCCTTCGCGCGCGGGCTCGCGCGAGCGCTTCTCGCACGGGCGGGAGGATCGCCTCGGCAAAGCGTCGATGACCCTCGTCGTTGGGGTGGTGATCGACCTCGTGCACCCAGAGGGAGCGCGTGTCGGTCCCGAGGAACGCAGGCAGCGTGTCGATCACCGTGAGCGGCAGCGCGTCGAGGTCCAGCGCGATGCGCGCGTGTGTGGCGACGAAAGGGTAGGTGCCCTCGGACTCGAGGCCCACCAGCAGAGGCCACAGCGCGACCACGAGCTCGCGGCCCTCGCTCCGCAGGTGCGCGGCGAAGCGCTCGAGCTGCGTGAGCGTCGCCTGCCAGCCTTCTCGGTTGGGGCTCTCCACCATCTGCTGGTACCAGCGCATCGTCGCCGCGCCGATGCGCATCGCCTCGATGCGATCCTCGACCAACGTGAAGAGGCGGGGCGTGATCCAGCTCTCGCGGGTGGCGTCGTGCGAGAGCATGCGGCGGCGATCGACGATCCAGTCGTCCACGTAGCTCTGGCCTCGAGCGAAGGCCTCGCTGCGCGCGGGATCGTTGAGCGTCATCGCGTACACGGCGACGTCGGCGTCGAGCACGTGCGCGCTCATCCACCGACCCAGGCCGTGGGCGGCGCTCGGGTCGATCGCGAAGTCGTAGCCGCGGCGACCGCAGGCGAGCACGTCGTGATCGTCGCCGAGCGCGTCGCCGAGCCGCGCGGCGACGGTGTGCTCGAAGACGACGCCCTGTCCCTCGATGAACGAGTCCCCCACGAGCACGACGCGTGGACGATCGCTCGCGGCATTCGGCAAGACATCGCCCTCGTGCGCAACGCGGCACAGCTCTGCGGTGTAGTCGCCGCGCACGGCGTGTGGCGCGCGTGACGCCCATGCGTCGAGCTCTTCGATGCGGTCGGAGAAGGCGCGTCGCGTCGCGTCGTCGCGCAGGTCGATCGGGAACGCGTCGCGTGCATCGGAGGGGTAGAGGTCCAGGCCCACGCGCTTGTCGTCGCTCTCGAGGTGGCGAGTCTCCGCGTAGCGCGCCGGCTCGAGGCCCAGCGCACGCACGACGAGCTCCGCGCCCAGCAACGAGAGGGCGAGCACGCCCAGGGAGAGCGCGAGGCGACGTCCGATCGACGCGCGCGTCGTTCGTTCGTTCGGCGCGCGATCGTCGGGTCGCGCTGTCCCCGGATCGGGCATCGCGCGGAGTATCGGAACGACGTCGGAGCCGGGTCAACGATGCGAGAGGCTTCACCTCGGACGCGGGCTCCCGTAGAAGCGTGGCAGCCTCCGAAAACCAAGGCTCCGCCACCGTCCTCGGCGGAGGACACCTCTACAGGAACGTGCGCTTGCCCGCTTCGTCGAACGCCGACCCCCGCCCCGCGCTCACCCCCGAAGGCTTCCCTGGATGCGGGGGTCGGCGCCACAGCTGTGGGCCCGTCCAAGACACCGATGTCGCGCACCGTTGTCGCGACGTGCGTGGGACAGGGGGCAACCGCGCGGGCGCTCGCCGGGGCCGCCCTGGAACAGTCCGTGCTGAAGGGTGGACCTCGATGATCCGTCGCGTCGTCTCCGGGCCGTCCTCTCTCGTCCTCCTGCTCGGCGCGCTCGCGCTCGGCGTCCTGGCTCCGGTGCTCGTTCCGACGGCGGGTGCCGCGCAGTCGCGGACGGCCGCGACCATCTTGCGGACGCACGTGGGTGGCGGGGCGTCGGAGTCGGCGGGGCGGGGCTTCGATCGTGTGCTGCGGCAGCGGCTCGATGCCCTCGAGGTCGCCGAGGTCGCCGGCAGCGTCGAGCTCGATCTCGAGTCCGTGCAGCTCGCGCTCGGGTGCATGGGTGAGTCGGTCGAGTGTCTGCGCGCCGCCGCGTCGCAGGCCGGCACCGAGATCCTCGTGTACGCGTCGATCGAGTCCTCGGGATCGATCGTCGTTTCGGTCATGCGCTTCGACGCGACCGAGGGTCGCCTCCGCCGCGCGGTGCGCACTGTCGACAGCGAGGCCGCGGTCCTCGAGGCCGCGGAGCCGCTGGCGCGTGAGCTCTGGGATCTGCCGCCGATCGAGGCACCGCCCAGCGACACGGTCATCGTGCCAGTCACTCCCCCGTCGCGCTCGCTCGGCCTGGGACCGATCATCGTGACCGCAGTCGGAGGCGCGGCGCTGATCGCCGGCGCGATCCTGCTCGGCCACGCGGCCTATCTCGGCGGGGTCTACACGTCGGCGAATCCGACCAACGCGATGCAGGTCGATCAAGCGACGGCCGCGCTCCGTGGGTCGCAGGACGAGTCGCTGATCGGCACCGTGCTCCTCGCGGCCGGCGGTGCGGTCGCCGTCGGCGGGATTGTCTGGCTGCTCGCCGCGGGCAACGAGGATGGTTCCTCGCCGCTGGCGGTGCTGCCGTTCGTCTCACCCGATGGCGTCTCTCTGACCCTCGCAGGAACGTTTCCCGGAGGAGGGCTCTGATGTCGCGCTCGTGGATGTGGTGTGCAGCGACGCTCGTCGTCCTCGCCGGATGCGTGAGGGCCGAGGACAACCCGCGCGCGACGTGCCTTCGCTCGGACACGTGTCCATCAGGTCAGCGCTGCTACGGGGGCTTCTGCATCCCGGGCACGGCGGACATCGACGCGGGCATGGATCTCGACAGCGGCGAGGACCTCGACGCGGGCTGCCCGCGCGCTGGGGAGTCGTGCACGTACTCGATGCCCGGTCGCTGCGCCGAGGGCAGGGTCGTCTGCAACGCGCGCGGCGTGGGCGTGTGCTCACGCGTCAACGCGCCCGAGCCGGAGTCGTGCAACGGCGACGACGACGACTGCGATGGCAGGACGGACGAGAATTCGGACGTCGCCTGCACCACGATCGGGTGCCCCGAGGTGGGCGGTGTCATCCAGTGCCCCGGCGTCTGCGCCCCGGGCGTGCAGCGCTGCGTGGACGGAGAGCTCGGCGTCTCGTGTGAAGGCGAGGTCCTGCGTCGGATGGAGGACACCGATCCCTGCACGCCGATGGGCGAGATCGCCGTCGACGACGACTGCGACGGCGAGATCGACGAGGACTGCAGCTGCACCGACGACGCAGAGATCGCTTGCTACACGTCCTCCCAAGAGTCCGCGGGCATCGGCGCGTGCGCCCTCGGTACGGCGACCTGCGTCTCGGGCCGGTTCGGTGAGTGCACGGGTGCCGTGGCGCCGACCGAAGAGACGTGCGCCAACCTCGGCGCGGACGACGACTGCAACGGTGTGATCGACGACGTGGCGGGCACCGGCATGCCCTGCGACACCGGCCTGATGGGCGCCTGCGCGGACGGCACCACCACGTGCAACACGACGACGCGCGAGATCGAGTGCATCGGCGCGGTGGCGCGGACCGAGCAGTGCGACGGGACCGACGATGCATGCGATGGGGGCATCGACGAGACGTTCGATCTCACGAGCGACGAGGCGAACTGCGGCGAGTGCGGTCGCGCGTGCGGCATGGGTCAGACGTGCTGCGACAGCGAGTGCGTCTCGACGCAGGCGGACGAAGGCAACTGCGGTGGGTGCGGGATCCCGTGCGAGGGCGCCGACGAGTGCTGTCAGGGGATGTGCCGCGTGCCCACGGCCGCCGAGTGTACGGGCTGCCCCACCGACTGCTCGACGATGGGACAGACCTGTTGCCAGGACGAGCAGCTCTGCGTCGACGGCATGACCGACGCCGCCCACTGCGGCGCGACGGCGGACTCGTGCGGCACTGTGTGCGGGACCAACCAGCGCTGCTGTGCGGGCGTCTGCGTGGGCGACACGGACGCGACGTGCGGAAGCTGCACCGCGTGCGCGACCGATCGTCAGTGCTGCGGCGCGACGGGCGCGGCGAGCTGCGTGCCCGACCTCGACCTGAACAACTGCCTGGGCTGTGGCGAGCGCTGCGCGTCGGGCGAGGCGTGCTGTGGGGGTGAGGGCTGCACCAACCTCCAGAACGACGAGGACAACTGTGGTCGTTGTGGCAACGCGTGCGCGTCGGGCCAGACGTGCTCGAACGGTGTGTGTTGCACGGGCAGCCTCGTGGGCTGCGGTGGCAACTGCGTGAACCTGCTCACCGACACCGACAACTGCGGCCGCTGCAACACCGACTGTGCGTTCTGCTGCTCGGGCGCGTGTCGCACGGTGCTCTGCGTTCTATGACGCGACAGATCCGAATCGCGCCCACGCTGGAGGACGAGAAGTCCACCGCGCCACCGCCACCGCCCGACGATCCCGCGGAGGCGCTGATCGGCCGTTTGGTCGCGGGCCGTTACCGCGCGGAGAAGATCCTCGGCCGCGGTGGCATGGGCGTGGTCTTCGAGGGCACGCACGTCGAGCTCGAGAAGAAGGTCGCGATCAAGATCCTCCTCGCGAGCTACGCGCGTGACGCCGAGGCCTTGACGCGCTTCGAGCGCGAGGCGCGCAACGCCGCGAAGCTCGGGCACGTGAACATCGCCGCGACGCTCGACCTCGGACGCCTCGACACAGGCGAGCCCTTCCTCGTGATGGAGCACGTGGCGGGCACCGATCTCGTGTCGCTCGTGGGCTCGGTCGCGCGCGGAGAGGCTTCGTCCGATCGCATCGTCAGGATCCTCGAGCAGATCGCCGCCGCGCTCGATGTGGTGCACCGCGCGGGCATCGTGCACCGCGACGTGAAGGCCGAGAACGTGCTGCTCACGCAAGGGCCCGACGGCGAAGACGTCGTGAAGCTCGTCGACTTCGGCCTCGCGACCCTCGCCGACGCGGAGCGTAAGGGCGCGCGCCTCACCCGCGCGGGCATGGTGATCGGAACGCCGGAGTACATCGCGCCCGAGTGCGCGCGTGGCGCCTCGGGCGGTCCGCAGTCCGACCAGTACTCGCTCGCCGTGCTCGCGTTCGAGATGTTCTGGGGTGCGCCGCCGTTCCACGGGCTGAACCCGATGGACATCCTCATGCAGAAGGTGTCCGAGGACGCGCCGCTGCTCTCGAAGATCAGCGGGCGACCGGGTGCTGCGCTCGACGCCGCCCTCGCGCGCGGGCTCGATCGCGATCCGACCGCGCGCTTCGACACGTGCGCCGAGCTGGTCGCCGCGATCCGCGCGGGCGTGCACGAGCAGACGCACGCCCCCGTCGTTCCGTCGAACCCGCCTCCGAGAAAGCCCGCGCGCAGCGATCGGATGCGTCGGCCTCCGACCAAGGACGAGATCGAGGCGGGCGAGGATGCTCCCGCGCCAGTCGTCGCTGCGGCCGCGCAGGCGCAGAGCGCCGATCCGTCCCCCTCGAGGAGCGAGACGGCCAACGCCGCGCTGCCCATCAGCCCGCTCGGGCGCTGGCTCGCGATCGCGGCGGTGCTCCTGCTCTTGCTCGGGGTGGGGGTGGCGGGCGTGACGTGGGGCGGCGGAGGC
>JAFLCL010000126.1 GCA_017303575.1 Deltaproteobacteria bacterium | reverse complement strand
CTCCGAGCGGTCCGCTGCGCGGCGCCGTGAGCGACACCGAGCGCGCCGCGATCCTCGCCGCGCTGGAGGCGACGGCTGGCAACCGCACGCACGCCGCGCGTCGCCTCGGCATCGCGCGGCGCACGTTGCTCTACAAGCTCGACCGGCTCGGCATCGTCTTTCCGATCTCGCGCGAGTGAGCCGCGACTCAGCGGATGCAGACGTTCGCGTGGCCGTCGCCCGGCGTGCTCTTCTCGTTGCAGCCGTAGCCGTCTCGACAGTCGCTCGCGCTCGAGCACGGGAGCACGCAGCGGCCGCCGCCCTCCGTGATGCACACCGAGCCGCTCGGACAGTCGGCCTGGGAGTCGCACGCCACGGCGCACATGCCGCCGGGGTACATGCTCGCGGTCTCACAGACCGAGCCGCTCGCGCAGCCACTGCCCGACGTGCACGGACCACCGACGACGTCGCCGCTCCTACCGACCGTTTGTCCGCAGCCCGCGAGGACGAGCGTCAGTGTGAGTGCGAAGTGCTTGAGGGGTCTGGTCATCGCTCTGTCCTCCGGAGCCGGGCTCGGTGGGTGCGCGCAGACGCGCGCGGGTCGTCAGAGAGCACGGTACATGCCGCGGGCCTGCGGGTGCATCTCTCGGATGCGGTCACGCTCCATCCGTCCGAGGGTGCGCGCCACCGTGCGCAGTGCGCATGGATGGATCGCCGAAGTGCAGCGCTGACGCTGCTCGGTGTCGCGGCACGTCTCTCGCTTCGAGACCGCGCATGCGTGCTCTCGCGACCGCCGCCGCCTGCCTCTTCGTCGCCGCTTGTTCGGCCGTGGTGTCGCCCGATCCGCGACGACTCTCCGACGACGACGCGGGCCGGGTCGTGCTCGATGCGAGGCTCGACTCGCCAGATGCGTCGGCGCTCTGCCGCCCACCGACCATCGCCTGCGGCGCGTCGTGCGTCGATCCGTCGAGCGATCCGACTGCGTGCGGTGGCTGTGGACGCGTCTGCGGCACAGGGCAGTCGTGCGTCAGCGGTGTCTGTGTCTGCCCGCCGGCCGACCCGGCGTGTGGCCCACCTGGGCTGGGCGATCCCTCGCGCTGCGGCCCGACGGGGGCACGCTGTCGTGACGACCAGCTCTGCATCTCGGAACGCTGCGAGTGCCGTCCACCGCTCCAGGCACTGGGCGAGCGCTGCGTCGACCTCGCGAGCGATCCAGAGAACTGCGGCACTCCGGGCACACGCTGCGGCGACCGCGTCTGCTCCATGGGTGTCTGTCTCGGAGCCTGTGCCGACCGAACGCGCGAGTGCGATGGTGCGTGCGTCGATCTGCGCAGTGATCCCCTGCACTGCGGCGAGTGTGGGCGCGCCTGCGGAGCGGACGAGGCATGCCAGTCCGGCGAGTGCCGCGATGCATCTCCCGCGACGGGCTGCGTCACCTGTCCGTGTTCGCGCTGCGCGGGTGGAGCGTGCTGCATCGTCCCTCGCTTCGACGTTCCGTACTGCCTCGACGCCGAGCGTTGCCCCTGACTCGTCGGCGTCTTGCTGCGCACGTCCATGCGCAGTGCGCACGAAGCGCTCGCGTGCGGCGGCACCGAGCATCGTGATCAGGAAGGCACGCTGCAGTCGCACGCTCCTTGCTTGAGAGCTGGTGGCCTCGGTCGGGGCCAGGAGGTTCGGCTCGATGAACATCACTCGCTTGCGACTTCTCTTCACGCTCGGCGCGACGCTGTCGGCCGGCGCGCTCCTTCATGCTTGCGACAACGGCACTGTCGCGCCCGAGGACACGGGCCGTCTCACCACGATCGACGCGAACCTGACGGGCGTCGATGCGCCGGGGCTCGACGTCTCGATCCCGTCCGCCGACGATGCGTTCGTGACGTGCAGCGCGACCGAGGCCCGCTGCGGCGGGGCCTGCGTCGATGTCTCGAGCGACTCCGCGAACTGCGGTCGGTGTGGCGAGGCGTGCAGCGCCGGCCAGTCGTGTACGAGCGGCGTCTGCGCGTGCAGCGCGGGCCTCGTCACGTGCGGCGCTGACTGCGCCGATCTCTCGAGCAGCCTCGATCACTGCGGCATGTGCGGCAACGACTGCCGCCGCGGCGAGCTCTGTGTCTCGGGTACGTGCGCGTGCCCCGCGCCCAGCACCGAGTGCCCGGGCGGCTGCTTCGATCTCTCGAGCGACCCGCGGAGCTGCGGCATGTGCGGCAACGACTGCGGTCCCGGCGCGATCTGCACGGCCGGTGCGTGCGCGTGCCCCTCGGGCACCACGGACTGCGGCGCGGGCTGCACGACGGGCCTGGACTCCGACCCGCTGAATTGCGGCGTCTGCGGCCGCAGCTGCGCGATGGGCGCGACGTGCGCCGCGGGCGTGTGCATGTGCCCCGCAGGTCAGATCGTCTGTGGCGATCGATGCGTCGATGTCTCGAGCGACGAGGCGAATTGCGGCCGCTGTGGCAACGACTGCCCCACCAGCGCGACCTGCGTGTCGGGAGCGTGCACGTGCCCCGCGAGCCTGCTCGCGTGTGGTGATGCGTGCGTCGATGTCTCGACCGATCCCAACCACTGTGGTCGGTGCGGCAACGACTGCCCCATGGGCCGCGCGTGCGTGTCGGGCGCGTGCGCCTGCCCCGCGCCGCTGACGATGCTCCCCGGCGGTGGCTGCGCCGATCTCACGCGCGACCCGAACCACTGCGGCGCGCCGGGCAACGCGTGCGGCGACACCGAGTACTGCGTCGACGGGATGTGCGTGTGCCGTCCGGGCCTCGTCGCCATGGGCGCCGACTGCATCGACCCGAGCACCGACGCGGACGCATGCGGACCCATGGCCGCCACCTGTGGCGGCGGCACACCGTTCTGCGCGGACGGCGTCTGTGTGGCCATGTGCCCGCGCGGCACCGAGCGTTGTGGTGACGCGTGCGTCGACACCGAGAGCGATCCGCTCAACTGCGGCGGTTGCGGCGACAGCTGCGGCGCCGATCAGGTGTGCCGCACCGGCAACTGCCGCGACTACGAGGTGCCCGCGGGCTGCGCGATGTGCCCGTGCCCGGCCTGCGGTGGCGACACGCCGACGTGCTGCAGCTACCCGATGACCACGGACACGATCTGCGTCGAGGGCGATCGCTGCCCGTAGCCTGTACTCTCGCTGACCATGGCCATGCCGACCACACCACCTCGAGCGCCGTCGGCGCGAGCGCTGCTCGTGCTCTCGGTGCTCGCGGGGTGTGGTGGTCCTCCGCCCCTCGGTGACGCGAGCGTCCCGGACGCCGCGCTCGACGGGCCCGGCGAGTCGGCGCGCGTGTCGGTCACGCTCGAGGTCGAGCCCGAGTCGCTGGAAGACGACACCACGCTCGAGCGGCTGGTGCTCGGCGTGCGCGAGGTCCGTGCGCCCAACGATCGCGCGAACGTCGTCGCGCGCGTGGAGCGAGCCATCGACCTCGGCACGGGCAGCGCCGAGATCATGCTCACGACGGCGACTCCCGGCGTCTACGGTGAGATCGAGATCGAGCTCGCCACCGGCGCGTGGGGGCCGGGCCTCGAGCTCGTCCTCGTCGAGCCCGATCGCCGCATCGAGCTCGTGCTCGAGCAGCGCGTGGAGATCGAAGGTCGTTGCGGCGCGCCCGTCGAGCTCGTCGCGGGCAGCACGCTCGCCTTCCACGCGCGGCTCGATCTCGCGTCCGTCGCGCACGTGCTCCGCGAGCGTGCGCTGCCCGCGCCTGTCGACGGGCTGATCCGCGTCGACGCGGACACGGCGCCCGCCGTCGTCTCCGAGGTCATCGAAGAGCTTCGGCGCCTCGAGCTCGACTGCGGCGAGGACGACGACGGCTGACCGCGCTTCGCCCCCTCTCCCTCACGGGGACGGGGGCGGAGGGCCGTGCTGATCAGTCGCAGCGCGCGTCGCCCGTCACTGCGCGAGCCTCGCTCTCGCCAGGGCATCGCAGCGAGCACGTCGCGCCAGCCTCGCAGCTCACGCCGCAGCTCGCGACCTCGCACGTCACGCGGCAGGTCGAGCCGTCGCACGAGACGGTGCTCGACTCACCCCTGACAATCACGTCGCATGTCGCTCCGTCCCGACAGTCGACGCTCGCAGACCGACCCACCGTGAAGTCGCAGGTCGCGCCCACGCACTCGGGGCTCGCGCTGTCACCCGCGACGACCTCGCAGCTCGCCCCGTTGGTGCAGTCCGCGTTGCACGAGCTGCCGCACGTCGCCGCGCACGAGGCCGCATTGCACGCGAGGTTGCAGCTCGATCCGTCGCTGTTGCAGCTGCCGACGTTCGTCCACCCGCAGCTCGCGCCCGAGGCGCCCCCGGTGCAGCTGCACGCGCTGCCGCTGCACGCGCAGCTCTCGGCAGGGCACGGCATCGGGCCGCTTCCGTTGCTGCATGCGGCGGAGAAGAGTGTGACGGAAGTGATCGAAAGAACGCGAAACCAGTGGTGCATGAACCCTCCACGCTCCCACCCAGCAGCGTTCGTGCCGCAGGTCGTCGATCGCGTGTGACGATTCGCGCGTCTCCTCGATCGGGGCGGCGGAGGAATGCCGCAGCTCAGCGCGCGAGGCGGGCGTCGATCGCAGCCCGCACGCGATCGACGTCGGGCGGCAGCTCGATCGGTCGGTTCGCGAGCTGTGGGTCGGTGCCCTCGAGCTCGCCTTGGTGGTAGCTGCGCTTGAACTCGGTGAACTTGAGGCCGTGCGCCGTCGAGATGACGACGACGCGCTCGTCTCTGCCGATCGTGCCGGCCTTCGCGAGCTTCTCGAGCGCCGCGAGCGCCACGCCCGTGTGCGGGCAGTTGTACATGCCCGTGCGATCGGCCCGCGCCACGGCGTCCGCGAGCTCGTCCTCGCTCGCTTGCTCGACCACTCCGTCGAACTGACGCAGCACGCGGATCGCGCGATCGATGCTGACCGGATCGCCGATCTGGATCGCGCTCGCCGCCGTCTTCTGCGCCTTCACGGGTGCGTAGCGATCGAAGCCGTTCTTGTACGCGAGGTAGAGCGGGTTCGCGCGCGCGGCCTGGGCCACGCAGATGCGAGGCAGGCGCGCGATGAGGCCGAGCTCCTTCATCAGGAGGAAGCCCTTGCCCAGCGCGTACACGTTGCCGAGGTTGCCGCCGGGGATGACGACCCAGTCGGGCACGGCCCAGTCGAACTGCTGCACGAGCTCGACGGCGATCGTCTTCTGTCCCTCGATGCGCAGCGAGTTCATCGAGTTCGCGAGGTAGATCGATCCGTCGGCGGTGAGCTCTTGCACGACCTTCATGCACCCATCGAAGTCGGTCTCGAGGGACACCACGATCGCGCCGTTCGCGAGCGGCTGGAGCAGCTGCGCGATCGAGACCTTGTCCTTGGGCAGGAGCACGAGCGCGGGGATCTCGGCGGCCGCGCAGTACGCCGCGAGCGCCGCCGAGGTATCGCCCGTCGAGGCGCACGCGATCGCGCGCACGGATTTGCCTCGACGGTTCATCTCGCGCACCGCGGACACGAGCACCGTCATGCCGAGGTCCTTGAACGAGCCGGTGTGGCTGTTGCCGCACTGCTTGATCCACACGTCGTTCAAGCCCAGCGATCGCCCGTACCTCTCGGCCCAGAGGAGGTTCGAGCCGCCCTCGGCGAAGCTCACGATGCTCGAGGGATCGATGCCGGGATAGACCCACTCGAGCTTGCCCCACACGCCCGATCCGAACGGCCACTCGGTGCGCATCCAGCGTCGATCGAAGACCTGCATCCACGCGGCGCCCGAGCGCTCGCGGAGCGCCGTGAGGTCGTGCTCGACGTCGAGCAGCGCCCCGCACTTGCGGCAGCGGTAGACGATCTCGTCGAGGCCGTAGTGCTCGTCACATCCCGCGAAACAAGAGAACCGTGCAGAGGCGCGCATGGCCGCGAGATAGCACTCAATGACCCGCTGCGAAGTCCTGCGTCCAGTAGTGGCCGTAGGGTGAGCCATCCACGTTCGCGTAGCCGATGCCGATCGTGCGGTAGTCCGGGTTCATGATGTTCCGGCAGTGGCCGGGGCTGTTCATCCAGCCTTCGACCACCTCTTCGGGGCTGCCCTGGCCCGCGGCGATGTTCTCGCCCCACGGGCTCGCGCCCATGAAGCCGACCATCGTCATGCGATCGGCGAACGTGCGGCCATCGAGGCTGTCGTGCTCGAAGTAGGCCTGCTCGCCCATGTCGAGCGAGTGGTTGCGCGCCGCGATGCGGATGACCGTGTCCATCTCGAGCGGGCCTGCGGGCCCGAACACGTCCGAGGCACACGTCGCGCCCGCAGCGCGACGCTGGTTCGTCAGCTCGAGCACGCGCCACTCGAAGTCCTGGTACGCCATCGGCCAGTCGTCGGTGCCCGAGCACTGCGCGGAGAAGCAGTCGGTGTCGGCGCAGTCGGCATTGCCGTCGCCGTCGTTGTCGTTGCCGTCGGCGCACGCGCTCTCGCGCGTCGTGACGTGCAGCTGGAACGCGCCGGACTCACCGCCGCTGAAGCCGTCGACGACGATGACGATCGTCTCGCACGCCGCGAGATCCACGGTCACCGACGACGTCGTGTCGCCGCCGCGCACGTCGTCGTTGCACGCGATCTCCGCGCCGTCGCAGCCGCGACGCACCGTCAGCACCGTGTCGAACGACGAGCCCGCCGTCGTGATGTCGTAGCGACCCGCCTCCGGCGCCGTGTACTCGATCGCGACGTCGTTGCCTCCGCCGCCGCCCATCGGACAGCTCGGCATGAAGTCGTCGCTCTCCATGGCGGTGGTGCCCGTCAGATCGAACGGCACGCCGCTGCCCATGTCCGCGGCGCAGCTCGACATCGTCGGCAGACGGCACGAGCCCGGGTTGCCCGGCGGCGCGTTGCTGCAGGCGGGAAGGGCAGCGAGCGCGAGGAGGGCGGGCCAGAGCGAGCGAACGGCGGAAGTCATGGGGGCCGAAGGTAGCAGCGAGATCGAAGGTCGGCTTCTGCCCGCGATCGGGCCCGCTGCTCGGTCAGGAGCGCGTGGCCGGGATCGCGCGCTCGTCGTCGTCGTCCTTGCGGCCGACCTCGCGCGTCGCCAGCGCGCTGATCTCCGCGGATCGCGCGGGCCGCTCGGGCGCCAGCTCGACGTCGCGCACGAGGTCCACGAGCGACCTCGCCTCGAGCGTGTCCGCGATCTCGTCGAGCGCGCGCGCGAGCTCCGCCGCGCTCGGCCGCTGGCTCGCCTCCTTGTCGATCGCGCGGTGCACGAGCGCGACGAGCGCCGAGGGAAGCCCGGGCACCAGCTCGCCCAGCGGCTCGGGATCGACAGTCACGTGCGCCACGAGCAGGAGCGCGCCGCTCGTCGCACCGAACGGCGAGCGTCCCGCGAGCGCGTGGTAGACGACGAGGCCCGCGGCGTACACGTCCGTGCGGTCGCCGACCTGATCGGGGCTCGTGATCTGCTCGGGCGCCATGAACGCCGGCGTTCCGACGACGAGGCCTTCTTTCGTCAGCGTGCCCGTCTCCTTGCGCGCCTCGCGCAGCTTGCTGATGCCGAAGTCGAGCAGCTTGAGGCCCACGCCCGTCTCGGTCAGCAGGATGTTCGCGGGCTTCACGTCGCGGTGGATCACGTGCTTGGCGTGCGCGGCGGCGAGCGCGTCGGCGAGCACCGCGCCGAGACGACACGCGAGCGCAGGCGAGAGCGCGCGGCCATCGGCGAGCACGCGATCGAGCGGCTTGCCGATCACGAGCTCTTGGATCTGGAAGAGCTCGCCGTCGCTCGAGACGTCCACGTGCAGCGTCTTCACGATCGCGGGGTGCTGCACGCTGGCAGCGGCGCGCGCCTCCGTCAGGAAGCGCTGGAGGTTGTCGAGCTCCGAGGCCGAGGCGGCCTGCACCACCTTCACAGCGACCGGAAGATCGGTGAGCGAGTCGTGCCCTCGGTAGACCACGCCCATGCCGCCCTGGCCGAGCACCGACTCGATGCGCACACGATCGCCCAGGCGCGAGCCGGGCTCGAGCAGCTGTCCTGCCCTGCCCGAGCTCTTCGCGAGCTTCGCGAGCGCGCTCGAGAGCTCGCGGCTGCGCTCCTGCACGCGCTCCATGAGCTGCGCGTTGAGCGCGTCGATGTCCTTGGCGCGCGCGACGATCTCCTCGACCTGCTCTCGCACGCGCGCCTCGAGGCTGGTGTTGAGCGTCTCGAGCTCGTCTTGCTTGCCCTCGAGCTCGCGGTTCTTGCGCTCGATCTCGGCGCGCTGCGCCTCCACGGCGAGGCGGCTCTCGAGCTCCTTCTTCGCGAACGAGGTGAGCACCCACGAGAGGCCGAGGCCGAGCAGCACGATCACGGGCACGATCACGCTCACCGACAGACGCGCGGCCTCCGAGGGCTGCACGCTCGGCAGGAGCACGAAGAACGCGACGAGCCCCGCGGCGTGGGCGATCGCGATCGGCGCGAAGCGCAGACGAAACACCAGCGGCGGCACCAGCACCGCGATCACGTACGCGTTGATGTTGCTCGCGAACTGTCGCTGATCGTTGAGCGAGCTCGCGATGCCCATCGCGAGGTACGCGATCGAGGTGAGCTCGCCGAGCACCGGCGCGATCACGCTCTTCCATCCCGGTCGTCCGATCAGCGAGCCCGGCAGCGCCGTCAGCGCGAGCAGGCTCGAGGCCACGCCCGCCATCACCGCGTGCGAGAGCCACAGCATCTCCCACCACGCGCGCTCGGACGCTGCGAGCTCGCCCGAGGGCGCGTCGCCGAAGAACGCGACGCCCACGTGCACGACGAGCACGAGCGCGATCATCACGCGCGCGCGGCGCAGGTTCGTCTCCGCGCTCTCGGAGGCGAAGCGCGCTTCGAGATCGCCGCTGTGCACGGGCTCGGACATCGACCGCCCTCACCCTATCGCGCTCGCGCGCACCCACGCACGCCGTGTGTTAGGAACCGCGCCATGCCCGTGCCCCCGCGCTCGCCGCGCGTGTCCGTCACCGAGATGACCGAGCTCGTCCTGCCCCAGCACTCGAACGTGCTCGGCACCGCGTTCGGAGGGACGGTCCTCGCGTGGATCGACGTCGCGGGCGCGATCTGCGCGCAGCGTCACACGGGCTGCGTGTCGGTGACCGCCGCGATCGACTCGGTGAACTTCGTGGCGCCCATCCGCGTGGGCGACGTGGTGATCCTCAGCGCGCGCCTCAACGCCGCGTTCCGCACGTCCGTGGAAGTGGGCGTCACGGTGCAGGTCGAGGACCGCATCACCGCGCATCGCCGCGCGTCGGTCGACGCGTTCATGACGTTCGTGGCCGTCGACGACGCAGGCCAGCCCAAGGAAGTGCCGCCTCTCTTGACCGAGACGCCCGACGACGAGCGCCGCGCGCGCGAGGCGTCCGAGCGTCGAGCGGCCCGACTCGCCCGCCGTTGACCCTTCAGGCGTGGAGGACGCGCACGTCGGGAAAGCGCACGCGGAGGCGCTCGAGATCCGAGACGTCGCTGGTGTAGACGACGTCACCGCGACGGGCCGCGGACGCCATGACGAGCGCGTCGATCGCTGTGGCGTCGGGCACCACCGCCAGCGCCTCGCCGACGGTCTGCGCCAGCTCGAGGTCGAGCGTCTCGACCTCGACGGAGGCGAGGATCTGCTCCGCCAGGTCACTGCGGCGGCGCCACCACTCCATGACGACCGCAGCGGGGACCGTGATGCGTCGACCCTCGAGCGTGGCCAGCGCCATCACGCGGCTCATCCGCGCCCGCCGTCGCTCGAGCGCGATCAGCGCGCCCGTGTCGAAGGTCGCGCCGATCACCGCCGCAGGCCTCCCGTCACCGTCGACCCCGAGGCGGCGTCGCACCGTCCCACTCGCGCCGGATCGCGTCGGCCTCCTCGGGCGTCATCTTCGCGGCGTCTCCCAGCATCGTGAGGAGCACGCCACGCGACTCGCACTGTCGGAGCAAGCGCGTGCCCTCGGCGAGCACGGCGCTGAGGTTTCCTCCGTACGCCTTGGCGCGTCGTCGCAGCCACGCGAGATCGTCGCCTTGGATCGAGACGCTGACCTTCTCCGATCTCGCCGCGCGAGAGGCGCCGCCAGAGATCTTGGGCCTGCGTGAAGGAGCGCGTTCCACGTGTTGCTACCTCGGTGGCAAGGATGCGCGGACCCCCAGTCCCCGGCAAGCGGCGCACGGCTCGCCCAAGCGGTCGCGGGCGAGCTGCGTCCGACATCGAGCCGCCGTGCGGGCCGTATGGTACGAAGCCGCGCCGCCTCCACGCGCGGCCCACGAGCCCCATGCGATACCTCTGCCTCAACTGCGAAGAGCGCTTCGAGCACGACGACAAGGGCAAGCTCCGTTGCCCCAAGTGCCTGCGCGTGACGGGCCTCGAGAAGATCGAGTCCGGCGCCGTGCAGACAGCGCAGGCTGCGAAGAACCCGTACCTCGTGCCGGGCGTGATCGCGGTCGCGCTCGCCGCGATCGTCGGTGTCTACGCGGTGTGGCACAGCAACGCGCCCGAGCAGGTCGGTGACGACGTGCCCATGCGGCCGCTCTCCCAGGGCACGCTCGCGGGCCACCTCAGGCGCCTGCGCGCCGACGCGGGAGAGCTCGCGTCGCTGCTCGAGGCCAACGACGCGATCGAGGGCTTCGCCACGCGCGCCGCCAGCGATCGCGACGAGACGATGGAGATCGCCGAGGGCGTGCAGCAGGCGCTCCGCACCAAGGCCAACGAGCGCCACTTCGTGCGGTGGTCGCTCGGCGTGCCGCGCGACACAGCGCCCGGCACCGCAGCCGAGGCCTACGAGGACATGCGCGAGGCGGGCGGCGCTGCGCGCCTCTATCCGATCGAGGTCGCCGCGGTCGCCGTCAGCGCGCTCCGCAGCCGCGGCGTTCCTGCGATGGTCGCGGAGATCCATCGCTTCCCCGGCGATGGCTCGCCTCCCGATCCGTCGGGACAGATGGGCTACTACGGCGTGGCCGTCTACGAGGACGAGCCCGGTGAGGGCACGCCGCGCATCTTCGATCCGTGGGGCGGTCACGAGTCCGAGCCCGAAGAAGACGACTTCCGCGTGCTCGACGACGTCGAGGCCGTGGGCGCCGCGGTGAACCTGCGCGCGCTCCATCTCCTCGTGCGCGAGAACGATCCCGAGCGTGCGCTCGAGACGAGCTCGGAGGCGATCCGTCTCCTTCCGCGCTCGCCTGCGGTGCGCGCGGTGCGCGGCGCGATCCTGCTCGTCGCGGGCAACCCGAACGAGGCGCTCGCAGAGCTCGAGGCCGCGCAGCAGATCCGCGCCGACGGCCCGCGTCGCAACCTCATCGCGGGCCTCCACATGGCGCGCGAGGATCTCGATGCCGCGCAGCGTGAGGCCTCGGCAGCCCTCGAGGAGTTCCCCGACTACGCGCACGCGCACGCGACGCTCGCCGCGATCCACATGGCGCAGAGCGAGCCCGATCTCGCGCGCGCCGAGCTCGACGCGGCCGAGCATGCGGACCCGGACCTCTACATCCTTCCCGCGCTGCGCGCGTCGTTCTATGCGGCGCAGGGTGATCTCGAGCGCGCCGTCACCGAGATCCAGCGCGCCGTCGAGGTGAACCCCGACTTCAACACGCGCCTGGCCGCCGCGCAGATCTACCGACAGGCCGGCCGCTACGACGACATGCGTCGCGAGGCCGCCGCGGTGCTCGAGCTCGTGCCCGAGGCTCGGCGTGATCAGCTGCGCGAGCTGCTCTCACGTCGTCTCGGCGCCTCGGCGTTCGAAGAAGAAGAAGAGATCACGGACGAAGAGCTCGCGGCGATCGAGGCCGAGGGAGAAGGCAGCGGCGAGCTGACGCTGCGCGCCCCCGAGATCGTGACGTCGGCCCCCGAAGAGGGCGCCGACGACGAGTCGCTCGACGACGAGCCGATCGAGGACGAAGGTGCCGACGAGGGCGCGGAGGGCGAGGAAGGCCCCGCGCTCATGCTCGGCGATCGCAGCCACTTCACGCTCGGCGGCGGCTCGCTGTCGCTGCAGTAGGTGCTCCGTCGTCGCTGGTCGCCTTCGGCGCTCGGCGAGCCCGCCCGGTGCGCGCACACCAACGCTTCCCTCCCGCCGCCCCGCACGCATACGATGTCGAGGTCATGAGGGAAGCCAGAGAAGACGAAGGGGTCTCGGCCGACGTGAAATCCTCCGAGGAGCTGACGCTCATCCTGCTCGGTGGGTTCGTGCACGACGTCGCGAGCCCGCTCGCGGTGCTCACGTCGAACCTGCCCGTGGTGCGCGCGCTGCCGCTGGACGATCCCGACACGGATCTGCAGCAGACGGCGACCGAGCTGCGGGAGATCGTGGAGGACCTCGAGCTCGCGACGGTGCGCCTGCGCGAGCTCACGAGCGATCTGCGCCTCTACGTGGGGGCCTCGACGCACGACAAGAGCCTCGAGGAGCTGGTGCGCACGGCGCTGCGCCTCGGCCACTCGCACCTCTCGCGTCGGGCCGACGTCACGGTCGACATCGATCCCGCGCTGCGCACGGTGGCGCCGCCGCAGCTCGTGCTGCGGGTGATCGCGGAGACGATCGTCGCGATCACGCTCGAGCCCAAGCCCAGCGTGCGGCACCGCCTCGAGGTCCGTGCGCGGCCGACCGGCCTCCAGATCGAGCTCTCGCCCCCGCCGTCGCGCGACCCTTCGCGCACGCTCGAAGGGGTCGCGGGACGCATCGGGTCGCGCGTGGACGTGTCGCTCACCGCGGAGCGTCTGCACATCGAGATCGCGCTCCAGTGGGCAGGGCGCGGCGCCCCGTGACGGGTCCGTGTGGGGGGAGATGAATCGGTGAGCGTCGAAGAGGACCAGCGCGACACGGGCAACTTGATGAGCGTGACGACGAGCGGCGTCGTCTCGAGCCCGGCCTCGGCGCCCGGCTCGGTGAAGGCACGCCTCGTGATCCTCCGCGGCGCGCAGTCCGGCCGACGCTATCCGCTCGACGATCACAGCTCGATCGGCCGCGGCTCGAGCTGCACCGTGCAGCTCGAGGACGCGATGGCCTCGCGCAAGCACGCGCTCCTGCAGCGCCTGGCCGATGGCACCTGGGAGCTCATCGACATGGGCAGCCGCAACGGCACGCTGCTCAACGGACGTCAGGCGAGCACGCAGCCGATCCGCTTCGGCGATCACATCCAGATCGGCGAGACGGTCTTCCTCTTCTCCCACGCGGACCCGCTCGAGGAGCGCATCCTCCACCGCCAGAAGCTCGAGGCCATCGGTCGCCTCGGCGCCGGCATCGCGCACGACATCAACAACGTGCTCGGCGGCATCCTGATGAACGTCGACTACGTGCTCGGCCTCGGCGATCGCAAGCTGACCGACCCCGAGGTGCGGGAGTGCCTCGCCGATCTGCGGGCGGCGAGCCTGCTCGGCGCCGATCTCACGCGACGCATCCTCTCGGTCGCGCGACGCGGCGCCGTCGAGCACGTGCAGATCGATCTCAGCGCGCTGGTGAACGACACTGTCGAGATCGCGCGTCGCTCGTTCGATCGCTCGGTGAAGATCGAGCGCTCGGTGACGCCGCAGGTGCACGTGCGCGGCGATCGCGCGCACCTCCAGCAGATGCTGATGAACCTGCTCTTCAACGCGCGCGACGCGATGCCGCGCGGCGGCACGCTCGCGGTGAGCCTCGGCTATGCGCGTCCCTCCGAGGTGGAGCCGGAGGCGGTCGCCGTGGCCGGCCACCACGCGCGCCTCGTGGTCGCGGACACGGGCACGGGCATCGACGCGGCGACGCGTCAGCGCATCTTCGAGCCGTTCTTCACCACCAAGGCAGCCGATCAGGGCTCGGGTCTGGGCCTCGCCACGGTGATGGACGTGGTCACCGGCCACGGCGGCACCATCGAGTGCGACAGCCGCCCCAACGAAGGCACCTCGTTCCGCATCGTGCTCCCCGCGCTGATGGCCACCGCCCGCCGCGAGCGCCGCACGCCACTGAGCATGCCGCGCGCCGAGACCACGAGCCGCTCGGCGCGCGTGCTCGTGGTGGACGACGAGCCGCTCTCGCGCCGCAGCATCTGTCGTCTGCTCGCGCGTGAGGGCCACTCCACCGAGGCCGCGGGCGATGGCCGCGAGGCGCTCGCCATCTTCGAGACCAAGGGCGACGAGATCGACCTCGTCTTGATGGACCTCGACATGCCCGAGCTCGACGGCCACGCGACGCTCGTCGAGATGAAGCGCCGCAAGCCAGGCACGCGCGTGGTCTTCCTCACGGGCTTCGTGACGGACGCCCGCAAGCGCGAGCTCTACGAGTCCGGCGCCCTCTCGGTCCTCCACAAGCCATGCGACTCGGTGACCCTCCGAGAGGCCTTGTCGATGGCCTTGTCGGTGAGTGTCTGACGCCACGACGGGGGGAACGGATGGACAGACGTGACATTGCACTCCTCGTCTGCTTCGTCGTCGCCTCGGCCGGATGTCCCGAGACCAACACTCCCGCTATCGATGCCAATCGAGTCGATACGTCGACGGCGCTCGACGCGCCCTTCACGATCGATTCGTCGACGCTGGATGCGTCACGAGTCGACGCCTCGTGCCCAGACATCGACTTCGACGGCGAGACCGATGCGGCGTGCGGCGGAACCGACTGCGACGACACCGATCCCACGCTGTCGTCCGCTCTCGGCCCGTGCGGAACACCGACTGCGATGCGCCGCTGCGTAGACGGCGTGATCACAGACATCGAGTGCGACGGCGACACGCCCTATTGCGACGCGCGTGTGGGCGAGTGCGTGGCCAACGCCTGCGGCGACGGCGTGATTCACGACAACGAGGTCTGCGAGGAGGGTGATGATCTCTGCTGGCTGTGCCGACGAGCGTGCACCATCGGCCTTCCTTGTCTCGAGGACGAAGCGTGTGTCCCGCTGGCGGACTCGACGGGTTTCGAGCGAGGTGCGTGCACGCCACTCGATGTAGATAGGGCACCCGACGGGACGCCATGCGAACGGGGCGACGAGTGCCGTTCTACCTACTGCGACCGCATCATGGGCCGCTGCACGTCCGTGACCGAGCCGGAAGTCTGCAACGGTCCTGGCTCACGCACGGGCAACGACATCTTCTTCGACGTAGGCCCGAGCATCCGGTTTCCTCACGTGTGCGTGTACTCCTGCTTGCACCAGCACGAGTGCGGCGAGGGTGCGCTCTGTCGTCTGGGCGTGATTCAGCCGTGGCCTCTCCGACATCTCATCGCGGTCTGCAGTGTTCCAGGTGCGATCGGGACAGCGGCGTTCGCCGACGCGTGCGTCCGAGACTCAGACTGCCAGAGCCTCATGTGCGTGGGAGGCCGTTGCACCGCGGTGTGCCGCGACGAGGCCGACTGTGGCGGAGTGTTGCCTGCGTGCGTCGGCGTCGATCTGAGCGCCGAGCGCTTCGTCACCGCGCGCCCCGACGACTGGCCCACGCCATGGCCGCTGCTCTGCGCCCCGTGAGCAACGACGCGCCCGAGGGAGGGGAGGCGAGAGCTCACTCCCTGCTTCGCCCCAGCGCCCGAGCTTCTTTCGCCCCGCTGCCGCCACCTTCTTTCCCATGGAACTGAAGCTGCTCATTTGGCCCGTCGCCCTCGGGGTGTCTGCAGTCGCCGGACTTGGCGTCATCGGAGCCGTCGTCGGGGGGCTGACGAGCTCGACCTCTACAACGACTCGATGACACCGCACGACTATCCCTACGTGTGCAAGTACTCGTGCTTCCACGACACCGAGTGCCGCGCCGGTTCTCGCTGCGCGCTGAGTGTGACGACCATGCCTCGATACCTCATGGCAACGTGCTTCGCGATACGAACGGGAGCCGCTGTGCTGGGGCAGGCATGCGTCCGCGACTCAGACTGCCAGAGCGGCGTCTGCGCGCTCGGAGCGTGCACACGCGTATGCCGTGACGACGCGGATTGCGAGCCTGCGTTGCCTTCCTGTGCTCCGGTCGATCTCAGTACGGAACGACACACCGAGCCGCGTCCGGACGATTGGCCGACGCCTTGGCCGCTGTTGTGTTCGCCGTGACGTCACCGAGCCGCGCCGCCACTCGAGGTGACTCAATGACGGGTGGCGCCGAGCTCCAGGATCTTTCTCGCCAGATCCCTCGGTGACAGCGGCTTCTCCAACAGACCTCGGCCCGTGTCCGTGATGGCCTGAGACAGCGCTGCTGCCTGCAATCCGCCGGACAAGAAGATCGCGCGCTCTGCCAGCGCGGGGTCGACGTCCTGGATCGCCATGAACAGCTCGTGGCCGTTCATCTCGGGCATGACGATGTCCGTCACCACCACGTCGTACGACTCGCCCTTGCGCAGGAGCTCGAGCGCCGCGCGGCCGCTCGTGGCCGTCGTGCACTCGAAGTCGAGGCGCAGCGCGCGCGCGAGGGCTCGCAGCAAGAGCTCGTCGTCGTCCACCAAGAGGACGCGGAGACGCGCCATCGACGGAGGCGGGGCGCTCAGCGGGCGGGGGCGCACGGAGACCGGCGGTGGACGCGGGAACGCCACGCGGAAGGCAGTGCCTCGGCCGGGCTCGCTGTCGACGAGGATCTCGCCGCCCGCCTCGCGCACCAGCTCCTTCGTGATCGCCAGGCCCAGGCCCGTGCCCTGGCCCATCGGCTTCGTGGTGAAGAACGGATCGAAGATCCGCGACACCACCTCGGCCTTGATGCCGGGGCCGCTGTCGTAGACCTCGACGCACACCACCTCGTCGTCGGCCGATGTCGCGATGCGCAGGCGACGCTGCCCCTGCTCGACGAGGTCGAGCGCCTGGAACGCGTTCACCACCAGGTTCGTGAGGATCTGCGTCACCGTGTGCGGCGGCGCCATCACGTGCGGGAGGCGCGGGTCGAGCTCGAGCTCGATCTTCACCTGGAAGCGCGCCTCCTTGCCCACGAGGCGGAGCACGCTCTGCACCTCGTCGTTCAGCATCGTGGGCTCGAAGCGCGGCGTGCCCTCGGTGGTGCGCGCGAACTCCTTGAGCGAGCGCACGATCGTCGCGATGCGGCGGCTGCTCGTGAGCGAGTCGCCCACGCTCTCGACGAGGTTCGTGGCGTAGCGCGCGAGCAGCTCGCCGTGCTGCGAGCGCGGGCGCGCGAGCAAGGCCTCGAGCTCGCCTCGGATGCTGTCGAGGTTGGCGACGATCACCTGGATCGGTGTGTTGATCTCGTGGCTCACGCTGGCCGCGAGCTTGCCGATCGCGGCGAGGCGGTCCTCGTGCGCCAGGCCCGCGGCGAGCTGCGCGCGCTCGTCACGCGCGGCGATCACGCGACGCGCCGCGAACGCGAGACGCAGGAGCGCGCGATCGAGGTGGAAGCCGAGCTCGATCACGTCGAACGCGCCGGCCTCGCGGAGCGCGCGATCGCGCTCGAGCGTCAGTCCTTGGGGCACCACGCAGACCAGGAGCACCTCCGGATCGGCCGCCGCGAAGGAGCGCGCGCGCGCGAGGGGCGCGGTGCCTGCATCGCCGTCCTCCACGAAGAGCAGCGCAGCGCCGCGTGTGTCGGGCGGCGTGGTGGAGTCGTAGGTGCGGAGGATCGCGAAGTCGCCCGAGCCCGCGAGGAGCGACGTGAGGCCGGGCTGCTCCTCGACGACGCACGCGAACACGGGCGTGACGGTCATGCGCCGACCTCAGCAGGTGGCGCGTACCAGCGGAGCACGACGGCCGAGCGTGTGAAGCCCGCGGACGGCGAGTAGAGAAGGAGCGTGTCGTCGTGGTGCACACGGCCGGAGGCGCGCGCGGCGTGGAGGTTGAAGAGGATCGCGGCGTCACCGATGTTCGCGACGTCGCCGAAGGTGTGGAACGTCTTCTCGATCGGGAGGCCGAGCGCGCGGCGGCACGCGTCGACGAACCAGCCGAGGCTCTGGTTGCCCACGTAGAGATCGACATCCTCGAGGCCCAGGCCCGCGGCGGTGAGCGCGCCGAGCGAGGCCTCGCGACAGAACTCGCCTGCGCGAAGGCCCGCGGTCTTGCCCACGTCGCGATCGAACGACGTGAGCTCGGGGACGACGGGCGTCTTCCACCAGTTGCGCTCGGCGCGGCCCTCCACGACGGGCGCGAGCACGATGCCGTCGCGCAGGCTGCCATCGGTGCGCTGCCACTGGCCGAGGATGCCGTAGCCCTCGGGCACGCGGCCCACGACGGCGGCGGCCGCGGCGTCGCCGAAGTTCGTCGAGGTCACGGTCTTGGGATCGACCGAGCGTGTGCCCGCGTGCGACTGCACCACCAGCACCTTGTGGAACGCGCCGCTGCGCACCAACGCCGACGCTGTGACGAGGTGCGCTTGCGTGCTCGCGCAGCCCACGTCGAGGCTCCACGCCGCCGCGCGCGTGAGGCCCAGCTTGTCTTGCACGGCGGGCGCGTTGCTCGGGATGAGCACGTCGGGGATGAGCGAGTGCACGAGCACGAGGTCGATGTCGTCGGGGCCCACGCCCGCGTCCTTCATCGCCTCGCGCGCGGCCTCGACCTCGAGATCCGAGACCAGCGTCTCGTCGTCGATCACGCGTCGCTCGCGCGCGCCGCGGAAGAGATCGTCGCCCGTGGCTGCGATCGCGTCTGCGATCTCGCGCGGCATCGCGGTCTGGTCGCCCTTGGCGTTGCGCTCCACCGCGAGCACGTCGCCGCGACGCTGCGCCTCGTCGCGCGGGCCGATCACGCCGGCCCAGAAGGAGTTGTCGCGCACGCGCGGCGGCAGCGCGACGCCGAGGCCGACGATGCTCACCCCATCGAGCTTCGCGCTCATCGATGATCTCCCGCCTTGAACTGCTTGAGCGCGGCCACGCGCTGGTTGCCCATGAGGCGGACGTCGGCGTCGATGCGCACGTCGAGCACCACGGGCCCGTCACGCACCTCGAGCCCACGCACGAGCTGCTCGCGCGTCTCGATCACGTGACCCTCGGCGCCCATCGACTTCGCGAGCATGGCGAAGTCCACGAGCGGCGTCGTGAAGTCCGGGGTGCGACCGAAGAGGCCCACGTGCCCGTGGTGCACCATGTTCAGGCGGCTGTCGTTGATGATCACGAACGTCGTGCCGAGGCGATGCTGCACGGCCGTCGCGAGCTCGGTGCCGTACATGAGGAAGCCGCCGTCGCCGCAGACGGCGAACGTGCGTCGCTGCGGCGCCCCGAGCTGGAAGCCGATCGCGGCGTTGATGCCCGAGCCCATCGAGCCGAAGCCGAGGCAGGTGAAGAAGTCACCTTGCTCGCGCACCTTGAGGTAGTGAAGGGCCACGCCGAGGTGCTCGCCCATGTCGGCGGTGAACACAGCATCACGAGGGCACACCTCGTTCATCGTGGTGACGACGTCCATCGTCGTCAGCTTGCCGGTGGGCGAAGGACGAATCGGCTGCACGGCGAGCGGTGGATCGGCGGCGGTCATGGTGGGCGTGCGGCCCTCTTCGCGGTGCTCGAGCATGTGGGTGATCACGCGATCGGCGGGGCCCACGAGGCCCATGTCGATCGCGTAGTTCTTGCCGAGCTGCGCGTCGTCGATGTCGATCTGGATGAACGCGCGGTTGGCGCGCAGGAGCGGGCTCCACGCGTTGGTCGCGAAGTCGTTGAGGCCGCTGCCGACGACGAGCATCACGTCGACGCCGGACTCGAGGTAGTGGCCCACCGAGTCGTGGCCGCCGAAGCCGGTGACGCCGAGGTAGAGCGGGTGATCCTCGGGGAACACGCCCTTGCCCTTCGTCGTGACGCAGACGGGCGAGCCCACGTGCTCGGCGAGGCGACGCAGCGCGCGACGGCTCGCGAGATCGCGCGTGCCCGAGCCCGCGAGGATCAAGGGACGGCTCGCGCGCTCGAGCAGCTCGAGGGCGCGGCGCGTCGAGTCTTCGTCGATCTCGTAGGTGGTGCGCTCGTGGCCCGCGAGCGGCTGCGGATCGAGGCGCTCGGTCGCGACGTCGAGCGGCAACGTGACGAACACGGGACCGCGTCGACCGCTGAACGCCGTCGTCAGCGCCTTGTGGAGCACCGACGCCGCGGGGCCGGGGTGCGAGATGCAGACGCTCATCTTCGTCACGCGCCGCATGATCGCGACGGCGTCGAGCCCCGCAGACGAGCCCTCTTGCAGCGCGCCGCGACCGAACGCGGAGCGTGCGACCTCGCCCGCGATGTGAACGACGGGCATGCCCTCGTAGTAGGCCGAGGCCATGCCGGTCAGCGCGTTCGTGATGCCGGGGCCCGCGGTGGTGATGACGACGCCGGGGCGGCCGGTGGCCATCGCGTAGCCGATCGCGAGGAACGCTGCGTTGGTCTCGTGCTTGGTCGTGATGATGCGGATGTCGGGCCGCTCGAGCAGCGCGTCGTACAGCGGGCTGATCGCGCCGCCGGGGATGCCGAAGACGACGTTGACGCCGAAGTCTCGGAGGACGTCGACGAGGTGCAGGGCGACCGACGACTTCATCGCTCGGGTCCTCGGTTGCCGTGGATCTCGATGCGGAGGATTCCGTCGAACGGGCCGCTGAGCTCGGCGCGCACCGTCACGTCGACCCCACACACGCGCGCCACGCCCTCGATCGCTCCGACCATCGCGTGCTCGATGTACACGTACTCCTCGTCGATCTCCGTGACGATCTCGGTCGCCGTCTCGGAGACCACGCGGAAGCGCGCGTTCGAGACCACGGTGCGGCTCGCGTAGGCGCGCTCGAGCATGCGCAGCATGCTCCCGAGGCTCGGGTCGACCACGGCGAGCGCGGCCTTGCCGAGCAGCGTGTCGGCCCACGCGTCGAACGCGCCGGACTGGAGGCGCCGGACGCCAGAGTAGATCGCGTCCTTGCCGTAGTGGATCTGCGCGAGGACGACGAGGCGCGTGAGGTAGTCCGACAGCGGAAACATGCGGAACGAGGCGTAGCGGTGGATGCGGAAGAAGCGTCGGTACTCGGCTTGGGTCTCGAGGCTCAGCGCGCCCGCACGGTCGTCGAGCATGTTGAAGAACGCACCGCGGCACGTGGCCTCGGGCGGGATCTGGGAGAGCCGCCACGTGAGGTCCGTCGCCTGTTCGCACGCTTCGAGGCTCGCCGGCTCGGGAAGAGGCAGGCCCTCGGCGTGCGCACCGTTCTCGCGGGCGGGCACGGTCACGCGCGCAGGATACCAGAGCCCGCCACGCGACGGATCACTTGTCGCGCGGGGCCGGTGGCGCCGCGCTCTCGGAGGAGGCGACGTCGGGCTCGCTCGTGGGGTGGGCGTCGGGCTCGACGAAGTCATCCGCAGGTGGACGGTCACCCACCTCGGTGCTGCCGAGCGTCTCGGGCGAGGGTTCCCCCAGCACGCCCTCCCAGCGCGCGATCACGAGCGACGCGAGGCCGTTGCCGATGACGTTGATGGTGGTGCGGGCCATGTCCATGACCTCGTCGACGGCCAGCAACATCGCGACGCCCGCCTCGCCCGGCAGGCCGAAGCTAGCGCACGTGCCCGCGATGATCACGAGCGTCGCGCGGGGCACGCCGGCCACGCCCTTCGAGGTCAGCATGAACGCGAGCACCATGATCAGCTGATCGCCCAGGCTCTGCTCGATGCCTGCGGCCTGCGCGATCGTGATGCTCGCGAGCACGAGGTAGAGCGTCGAGCCGTCGAGGTTGAACGAGTAGCCCGCGGGGATGACGAAGCTCGCGACGCGTCGCGGCACGCCGAAGCGCACGACCTCTTCGAGGAGGCGCGGCAACGCGGCCTCGCTCGAGGCGGTGGTGAACGCGGTGATCGCGGGCTCGCGGATCGCGCGGAGGTACGCGAGCGGCTTGACCCGGATGACGATCATCACGGGCACGAACACGAGCAGGAACAAGAGGATCAGCGCGAGGTAGAGCGAGCCGACGAGCTTCGCGTAGCGCCCGATCAGGTAGATCACCGCGGGCCAGCCGCGGATCACGTCGGCCTCGGCGCACTGATCGAGCGGCGCCCCGCTCACGCAGTGGCCCGCCGCCATGTGGCTCACGTTGTAGGCCATCGCGCCGAACACACCGAGCGGCGTGAGGCGCATGACCATGTCGGTGTACTTGAACATCACCTGCGCGACGGCCTCGAAGAACGAGAGCACGAGCTGGCCGCGCTCGCCGATGCGGGTCAGCGAGACGCCGAAGAGCACGGCGAAGACGACGATCGGCAGCAGATCTCCCTGCGAGGCGTGGAGCGCGACGTTCGAGGGGAAGAGGTGGAGCGCGAGGTCCCAGCCCGACTGCGGCGCCGCCGGCGCGACGCCCGAGCTCGTGACGCTCATGTCGATCGGCAAGCCATCCCCGGGCCGCAGCCAGTTCGCGATGCCGAGGCCGATGAAGAGCGCGATCGTGGTGACGACCTCGAAGTAGAGGAGCGCCTTGGCGCCCATGCGCCCGACGGCCTTGATGTCACCGGTCTGCGCGACACCGACGATGATCGTCGAGACGAGCAAGGGAACGATGAGGCCCTTGATCAGCGCGATGAACGCGCGCGAGACGAAGCGGAAGAGGTCGTATGCGAACGGGTACTCGTCCTGCGGGAAGAAGCCGCCGAGCACCACGCCGAGGCTCAGGCCGAGCACGATGAAGAACGTGCTCGAGAGATAGAACGGACGCGGCGGCTTGGCGTCCGCCGGCGGCGGGCTCGGGCTCATCGTCGCGACGATACACCCGCGCCAGAAGCGATCGCGTCAGAGCCGATCGACGAGCCACGGCAGAACGTCGCCCGCGCGCGCCTCGACGCGCACGTCGGCGAGGTCGTCTCCGCGGCTCGGCCCGAGGGTCACGATCGCGATCGGCTTTCGCAGCTCGGCTGCGCGACGCACGAAGCGGTAGCCCGAGAACACCGCGAGCGAGCTGCCCACGACGAGCAGCGCCTCGGCCTCCGCCACACGCGCGTACGCCGCCGACACGAGCTCGGGGCGCACGTTCTCTCCGAAGAACACGACATCGGGCTTGAGCGTGCCGCCGCACGCACGGCAGGTCGGGACGACGAAGTCTCGAAGGAGCGCGCGCGTCGCGTCGAGCTCGGCGTCGCCATCGGGCGCGAGCTCGGGC
>JAFLCL010000125.1 GCA_017303575.1 Deltaproteobacteria bacterium | reverse complement strand
CCTCGCTCGAGCCACAGGCCGCGCAGCCCAGGAGCAACACCACGACGAGCCAGCGCGCACACATGCGCGGGATGTAGCCCGGCCGAACGAGCGACGCGACCGACGCCACACCGAAGAGCAGGCCCGCCACCAGCGCAGGGAGTGGCGCGATCCGGCCGACGGATCCACTGTCTCCGGCTCGTGCCCTCTCCGCTCACGCTCATCCCCGACGACCCTTCGCCTCACGACTGGCGATGGCAGGTGCGTCACGCGATCACGACCCTCGCGCAGCTCGAGGAGGTGCTCGTGCTCTCGGACGCGGAGCGCGAAGGCGCACGTCGCGCCGAGGCTGCGGGCCTGCCGCTGTCGATCACGCCTTACTACGCGAGCCTGGCCGACCGAACGGATCCCGCGTGCCCCATCCGCCTCCAGTGCGTGCCGCGCGCGGAAGAGGCCGTGGAGGTCGAGGGCGATCTGCGCGACCCGCTCGGTGAAGAGGCGCACACCGTCGCGCCCCACCTCGTCTCTCGCTATCCGGATCGCGCGCTCCTGCTCGTGACGGATCGCTGCAGCGTCTACTGCCGCTTCTGCACGCGCTCGCGCATGGTCGGGCAAGACGGCGGCGCACGCCCGCTGGCCGAGCTCGAGCCCGCGTTCGAATGGCTCGAGGCGCACCCCGAGATCACCGACGTCGTGGTGTCGGGCGGCGACCCGCTGATCATGAACGAGCCTCGCCTCGAGGCGATCCTCAAGCGCCTCGCGTCGATCGCCCACCTCGGCACCGTGCGCATCGCCACCCGCACGCCCGTCACGCTGCCGCAGCGCATCGACGCCGCGCTCTGCCGCGTGCTGCGCATCTTCCCCGCGACGTGGGTGATGACCCACTTCAACCACCCCAAGGAGCTCACCGCAGAGAGCACACGCGCGATCGCGATGCTCGTGGATCACGGCCTGCCCGTGATGAACCAGTCGGTGCTCCTCCGTGGGATCAACGACGACGTCGCCACGCTGACCACGCTCTTCAAGGGCCTCGTCGCGCGACGCGCGCGCCCGTACTACCTGCTGCAAGCCGATCCGGTGCGCGGCACGAGCCACCTCCGCACCCCGCTGCGTCGAGGCATCGAGCTCATGACCGCGCTCCAAGGTCGCGTGTCGGGCATCGCCCTTCCGAAGCTCGTGGTCGACACGCCGCATGGCATGGGCAAGGTCGTCGTGGGGCCCGAGGCGATCGTGCGCGAGGCCGACGGCACCACGACGCTCCGCACGTTCCGCGGCGAAGTCGACTACGTCGATCCGCCCTCTCGATGAAGCGCGACGCATGAGGGGCACCGCGTACCTGACCGACGTCGAGGGCCGCTGGGACAAGCTCACGACGTTCGCAGAAGCCAACGCGCTGGTCTCGCTGATCGACGGTCGGCTCGTGCTGGCCGACGGCGCGACGTTCGTGTTCGGCGGCGATGCCATCGACCGTGGCCCCGACGCGCGTCGCATCGTCGCGCTCTTCCTCGACGCCAAGGCCCGCTACGGCGATCGCGTCGTGCTGCTCGCGGGCAACCGCGATCTCAACAAGCTGCGCCTCGTGCGCGAGCTCGACGGGCACCCACCGACGCGCACGCCGGACGCGCTCCGCTCGGGACCGCGTGGCGCGCTCTTGCGCTGGATCTGCGCGCACACGATGGGCGCGCCCGACGCGTTCGAGCACCGCTCGCGCGAGCTCGCGAACGACGGCGTCGCGCACGACGACGAGGCGGTCGTCGAGAGCTTCCTCGCGGACCTCGGGCCGAGCGGCGCACTGCGTCGCTACCTCGCGGCGTGTCAGCTCGCACACCGCGACGGCGAGACGCTCTATCTCCACGGAGCCATCACCGACGAGAGCCACGGCGTGCTGCCCGGCGTGGCGCGCCGCATCGACTCCGTGGACGACTGGGTGGAAGCGCTGAACGCCTTTCATTCACGAGAGATCGAGGCGTTCGAGGCAGGCCGCGAGCCGAGCGCGGTCATCGCGTACCAAGCGCCCCTGCCGGGCACCCGCGCGAACCAGGCGAGCGTGGTCTACGGACGTCCCGCAGACGCGCTCGGCAACCCTCTCCTTCCGGGCGAAGCGACGCGCGCGTTCCTGCGACGCGGTGAGATCCGTCGCGTCGTGGTCGGTCACACGCCGAGCGGCGACTGTCCCGCGATCGTGCGAGACGACGCGCTCGAGCTCGTGCTCGCCGACAACGCCTATGGCCGGATCGAGCGCGGCTCGCAGGTCACGATCGAGAGCGAGCGTCTCCACATCGCCGCGCGCACGCGCCTCGACGACGGCACCGAGCGCACGATCCGCTCGAGCACCTCGCTCACCGATCGCGGCCCCCTCGGCCTGCGCGACGCGAGCACCGGCCAGCTCGTGAAGTCACGCCTCGAGGATGGCGACTATCTCTTGTTCCGCGCGCTCCCGAACAACGCGGTGGAGCAGAAGGCAGCGTCCGAGATCGACGTCGACGCGCGATCGCTCGAGCCCGCACGCTGAAGTGCCCCTCTGCGCTGCCCGCGCCAGGCGCGTAGCGCCGAGCCCGCGCCAGGACACGAAGTGTCCGAGCCAGGGCCGAAGGCCCGCGCCCGTTCTGCTCTGTGTCTCTCGTTCGATCGAGAGCAGAACGGGCCCGTCGCTTCGCTCCTGGCGCGGGCGTGGGGAGGAGCGGGCTCGTTCGCTCGCTCAATACCAATAGGCCCAGAGGAAACACATCTCGTCTTCGAAATCGAGGCCGAAGCCGACGTAGTCGTCGCCGTCGTTGCGGTACGTGCAGGTCAGGCGCAGGCCGCGATCGCCGGGGATCACGATGGGCGGATCGAACGTGTCGAGCGGGGGCTCGGCCCAGCTGCGCGACTCGTGGAGCAACGTGCCCTCGGTGTCACTGCTGGAGCGCGCGTCCTCGATCGAGGCGTAGGTGCCGAGCGAGTGCGTGTGCGACGTGATCGCGAAGATCCGTGCGCCCGGATCGGGACGGTGGAAGCTCGTCACCGTCGTCTCTTCGTGGGGCGGCAGATACAACGACATGTCGCCGGTGAAGAGCAGGTGCACCTCGTCGGTCGGCGGCACGTCGAGCGGGTAGAACTCGAACGTCGCCGACGCGCTCACGTCGATCGGCATGCCGACGTAGTTCACCGCGTGCACCTCGAGCCTGACGTGTTGGTGAGCATCGAACGCGAGCCCGGTGTCGGCAGGGAAGTGGAGCTCGGCCTCGCGTGTCTCCGCGATGAACATCGCGTCGCCGCTCGACGCGAACGGAATGCACGCCTGAGGTCGCTCGCGCACGCCCTCGGTCGTCCGGTAGAGGATCATGTGGTGGCTGCCCTGCGGCAGCGACGTGCGGATCGTGCGCACGAAGCGCGCGGCCTCGTTGCCCGCGTCGAGCACGATGCAGACGGTCTGCTCGTCGCCCGGCTCGAGGCGCTCGGGGCCGTAGGTGAGCGTCGCCTGATCGGCGCTCGGGATGAACGCGTCCGGCCTCGAATCCGCATCGGGCTCGAGCGTCCCGACATCGGTGCCCGGCGGCAAAGAGGCGTCCTCGCGCGCAGCGCCTGCGTCGTCGGCGCTCGCGCCGCCGCCGCAGCCAGCGAGCACGAAGAGGAGGAGCATCACGAGCCTGGAGTCGCGTGTCATCCGCCCAGTGTCGCGCGAGCACGACAGCTTCGTCGAGCCACGTAACGCAGGGCCCGCCCCGCGCGTGGATCGATCGAAGGCTCTCACGCTTGGACTATCCAGCCGCGAGGTGTATAGCTCGCGCGCTTTCCGCGACCTCGGTCTCTTCCTCCGGAGCACTTGCGATCGGAGCGGCGGGACCCACACACCGCGAGCGAGCTCCGCGCTCGACACGAGGTACCGCATGGCCTCCCCCACCGCTTCTGCCTCCACCGCATCCGGCAGCAAGGTGCTCCCGCTGACGCAGACCTCGATCGGCCAGAAGGCGCTGGTCGCGATCACCGGCGCCCTGCTCTACGGCTTCGCGTTCGCGCACGCCGCCGGCAACCTCCAGGTGTTCCTCGGGCAAGAGCACTTCAACGAGTACGCCGAGATGCTGCAGTCGATGCCGAAGGTCGTCTGGGCCACGCGCATCGGTCTCCTCGCCGCGCTGCTGACGCACGTGGCCCTGGTTGTGTCGATCGCGACCAAGGCGAGCAAGGCGCGGCCGGGTCGCTACCGCGTCGATGCGCCCATCGCGAAGGACCAGAGCATCCTCGAGCGCTACGCGCGCCAGACGATGCTGCTCTCGGGCCTCATCGTGTTCGCGTACCTGACGTTCCACATCCTGCACCTCACGGCGGGCGTGGTCCCCGGCCTCTTCTTCCACCGCGGGATGGCGTTCGAGAACCTCGTGTACGGCATGCGCAATCCGCCGGTCGCGGCGTTCTACGTCTTCGCAAACCTGCTGCTCGGCCTGCACCTCTTCCACGGCTGCACGGCCCTGTTCCAGACGCTCGGCCTCAAGCACCCGCAGTGGGACGCGCGCACCAAGCCGCTCGCGCTCGCCCTGGTCGCGGTGATCGTCGGCACGAACGTGGTCATCCCGCTCGCGTGCCTCACGCGCATCGCGGGCGGCGAGCTGCCCGACGATCCCGCCGAGCTCGTCATCCCGCTCGACGAGGACGACGCGACCGCCCTCGAGGACTGAGCACCTCTCTCGCATTCCTTTCTGGAGCACGCACATGAAGCTCGAGAGCAAAGCCCCGGACGGCCCGATCGAGACGCGCTGGGAGCGTCACAAGTTCGGCATGCAGGTCGTGAACCCCGCGAACAAGCGGAAGTTCAAGGTCATCATGGTCGGCACCGGCCTCGCGGGTGGCGCGGGCGCCGCGTCGCTGGCTGACCTCGGCTACGACGTCGAGGCCTTCTGCTACCAGGACAGCCCGCGTCGCGCGCACTCGATCGCCGCGCAGGGCGGCATCAACGCCGCCAAGAACTACCAGGGCGACGGCGACAGCATCTACCGCCTCTTCTACGACACGGTGAAGGGAGGCGACTTCCGCGCGCGTGAGAGCAACGTCTACCGCCTCGCGCAGGTCTCGGTCGACATCATCGATCAGTGCGCCGCGCTCGGTGTGCCCTTCGCGCGCGAGTACGGCGGCCTCCTCGCCAACCGCAGCTTCGGCGGCGCGCAGGTGAGCCGCACGTTCTACGCGCGCGGACAGACCGGACAGCAGCTCTTGCTCGGCGCGTACTCGCACCTCGCCCGCACCATCGCGAACGGCAAGGTGAAGATGCACGAGCGCTGCGAGATGGTGGACCTCATCGTCGTCGACGGCCGTGCGCGCGGCATCGTCACGCGCGACCTCGTGACCGGCAAGGTCGAGGCGCACCTCGGCGACGCCGTGATCCTCGCGACCGGCGGCTACGGCAACGTCTTCTACCTCTCGACGAACGCCAAGGGCTGCAACACGAGCGCGATCTGGCGCGCGCACCGTCGCGGCGCGGGCTTCGCGAACCCGTGCTTCACGCAGATCCACCCCACGTGCATCCCGCAGGGCGGCGACTACCAGAGCAAGCTCACGCTGATGAGCGAGTCGCTCCGAAACGACGGCCGCATCTGGGTCCCGCGCAAGAAGGAAGACTGCACCAAGGACCCGAGCACGATCGCGGAGAAGGATCGCTACTACTACCTCGAGGAGAAGTACCCGAAGTTCGGCAACCTGATGCCGCGCGACGTCGCGAGCCGTCAGGCGAAGTTCGTGTGCGACGACGGCCTCGGCGTGGGCCCCGAGATCGCGGGCGTGCGACGCGGCGTCTACCTGGACTTCGCCGACGCCATCAAGCGCGACAGCGAAGCGGTCGTGCGCGAGAAGTACGGCAACCTCTTCGACATGTACGAGCGCATCACCGGCGAGAACCCGTACAAGGTCCCGATGCGCATCTACCCCGCGACCCACTACACGATGGGTGGCCTGTGGGTGGACTACAACCTCCAGAGCACGATCCCCGGCCTGCTGGTCGCGGGCGAGGCGAACTTCTCGGACCACGGCGCGAACCGCCTCGGCGCGAGCGCGCTGATGCAGGGCCTCGCCGACGGCTTCTTCATCCTGCCCTACGTCGTGGGCCACTACCTGGCGGACGCGGGCAAGTCGAAGGGCGTCGACGAGAGCCACCCCGAGGTGAAGGCCGCGATCAAGGGCGTCCAAGAGCGCGTGCAGACGTTCATCGACGTGGGCCAGAAGGGCAAGCGCACGGTCGACGACTTCCACCGCGAGCTCGGCGCGATCATCTGGAACCACTGCGGCATGGCGCGCACCGAGAAGGGCCTGAAGGAAGCGATCGCGAAGATCCCCACGCTTCACGAAGAGTTCCGAAAGGACGTGAAGATCCTCGGCGGCGGCGAAGAGCTCAACCGCGAGCTCGAGAAGGCCATGCGCGTCGACGACTTCTTCGAGCTCGGCGCGCTCATGTGCCGCGACGCGCTCGAGCGCGACGAGAGCGCCGGCTGCCACTTCCGTGAAGAGCACCAGACCAAGGCCGACCCGAGCGTGCCCGGCAGCTACGGCGGCGAGTGCGTGCGCAACGACGAGCAGTTCGCGCACGCGGCCGTCTGGGAGTGGAACGGCGCCGGCAAGCCCGAGACGCGCAACACCGAGCCGCTCACGTACGAGTTCATCAAGCTCGCTGCCCGCAAATACTGAGGAGCACGACCATGTCGGAAAGCATCGACCTCAAGCTCCACGTCTGGCGTCAGAACGGCCCCAAGGATCAGGGCCGCTTCGAGGGCTCTTCTTCCCGAGGGTCCGTGGGGACCCTCCCCCGCGCATGCGGGGCCCCCTCCTCCTCCCCTCGCTGACGCTCGGGCTCACGCGCGGGGCCCCAACCCCGCTTGCCTCGCTCGCCTAGCTCGCGAGCTCGTTCCAAGACTCTCCGACGAGGTTGCCCATGTCCGAATCGATCGACCTCAAGCTCCACGTCTGGCGCCAGAACGGCCCCAAGGATCAGGGCCGCTTCGAGGACTACTCGGCGTACGCGAAGAACATCTCGACGCACGCGTCGTTCCTCGAGTGCCTCGACGTCGTGAACGAGCGTCTCGTGCTCGCCGGCAAGGATCCCATCGTCTTCGATCACGACTGCCGTGAGGGCATCTGTGGGGCGTGCGGCGTCGTCATCAACGGCGAGCCGCACGGGCCTCAGAAGGCGACGACGACCTGCCAGCTCCACATGCGGAAGTTCACGAACGGCCAAGAGCTCTACGTCGAGCCCTGGCGCGCGACGGCCTTCCCGGTGATCAAGGATCTCGCCGTCGATCGCGGCGCCTTCGATCGCATCGTCCAGGCAGGCGGCTTCATCACCGCGCGCGCAGGCTCGGCGCCCGACGCGAACGACATCCCGGTACCGAAGCCGATCGCGGATGACGCGATGGACGCGGCCGCGTGCATCGGCTGCGGCGCGTGCGTGGCCGCGTGCCCCAACGCGAGCGCGAGCCTCTTCGTGAGCGCCAAGGTCGGCCACCTCGGGGTCCTGCCGCAGGGCCAGGCCGAGCGCGACAGCCGCGTGCTCCACATGGTCGCCCAGCACGAGCACGAGGGCTTCGGTGGTTGCTCGAACCACTACCTCTGCGAGTCGGCGTGCCCCAAGGAGATCAGCGTGAAGTGGATCGCGCGCATGAACCGCGATCTGCTCAAGGCCAGCGTCACGCACGCACCGCCCACCAAGAGCGGCGGCGGCGACGGCTGAGTCGGCTCCCGCGAGCGATGCCCGCTCGCACGCTGTGCTCGACGCGGAGTTCATCGGTCAGCCGGTGCGCCGACCGCGCGCCAGCTCGCGTGTGATGTCGTACGCGCTGCCCGTGCGCGCGAGAGACGCTGCCTGACCAGCCCACATCGGTGAGAAGTCTCCCGAGCCTCCACGCTCTGCGGCCGCACGAAGCGGTGCGAGCACCGTCGCTGCGTGGGGGAACGGTGGAAGGTCGTCGCGCATGGGACCGTGCTCGCGCATCACGCGGTTCACGAAGCCTCTCGCCGCCCTGCCCGTCATCACGTTCGTGATCTGCGTCGCGTCGTCGGTGGCGCGCGCGAGCGCGTCGCGGTGAGGCGGCGAGATGCGCGCCTCGTCGGATCGCAGGTACGCCGTTCCGATCTGCACCGCGCACGCGCCGAGCGCGAGCGCCGCAGCGACACCACGCGCGTCCGCGATGCCACCCGCTGCGACGACAAGCACGCGCACCGCATCCACGATCTGCGGCACCAACGCGAACGTGCCCGGCTGCTTGCTCGTGTCGTTGGTGAGGAAGCTGCCACGGTGACCACCGGCCTCCAGGCCCTGGGCGATCACGACGTCGACCCCACCAGCCTCGAGCGCACGCGCTTCGGTGACGGACGTCGCGGAGCTCATCACGACCGCGCCCGTCCCACGCACACGCGCCACGAGCTCCGCGCTCGGCAGACCGAAGTGAAAGCTCACGACCTCGGGCCTGAGCTCCTCGACGAGCGCGCACAGGTGGGCGTCGAACGGCGCACGCGACGCCCCTGCGCTCACGGCCTCGGGATCGAGCCCACGCTCGAGGTAGTACGGACGCAGTCGAGCACGCCACGCAGCCAGCGACGCCTCGCTCGGTGTCTCGGGGTGATGCGCGAAGAAGTTGAGATGGATCGGCGCGCGCACCGCCGCGCGGAACGCAGCGACCTGCGCACGGATCGCATCGACGGACAGCATCGCGCACGGCAGCGCCCCGAGGCCGCCCGCCCGCCCGACGGCGATCGCGAGCGCCTCGTCCTGCGCGCCAGCCATCGGCGCTTGAAACACCGGGAGCGGGGTCGGGAGACGGTCGAGGACGCCGGGAGTCGAGGTCGCCATCAGCCACCATGTAGACGCGACCGCTGTGCACGTCACCGGCCTCGTGCACGCACCGCCGTGACGACGCTCGCGAGAATGTATGCGACTCCGTGGGGAGATCCTGCGCTTCGCGTGAACCGTTCATCAGCGTGAATGACAGGAGCCGCTTCCGACCTGGGCGCGGACCTCCCGACCGAGCGCGTCGTCGCTCGAGGTGGAGAGCACAGAGTTCGCTCGCCTCCTCCGCGGACGGGATGGACGCGCGCATTCCGGCGATGGACGAGCAAGAGCCCCACCGAGTGGTCCCGCGACGAGGCGTGAGGCGGCGATGACGAGCGGGCGGTCAGTGCGCTCACGGCGGATGGGTCTCGTCGGTCGCGTCCGTCGTCGGCGGCGCATCGACCGCACCCGTCGCCTGGCTCGCGTGGGTCGCGACGGTCGCGTCGGTGAGGCGGCGGCGGAGTGAGTCGTCCCATGCGATCCCGCGGCGACGGAGCTCCGCGGAGTAGATCGAGTCGGGCCACAACCGTCGGGCCACCGTCGTCGCGAGCGCGGTCGAGAGGAGCAGCGGCACCACGAGGGCGTAGTCACCGCTCATCTCGAACGCCAGCACGCTCGCCATCAGCGGCGCGTGCGTCGTCGCGGCGACGACCGATGCCATCCCCACGAGCGCGCAGGCGCCCACCACGGGGACACGATCGGCGCCTGCACCGTCGAGGAAGATGGACGACAGCCCTCCGCCGAGCGCGGCGCCGAGGAACATCGAAGGCGTGAACACGCCACCTGCGCTGCCCGAGGAGACCGACGCCGTGGTGGCCAGCGGCTTGGCGATCAAGAGCGCCACGAACATCAGCCCGAGCACGCGGCCATCGAGCATCTCGCGGATCGCCTCGGCGCCGTTGCCGGTGATCTCGGGGAGCTGCGTCGCGAGCGCGCCCACCACGAGACCACCCGAGGCCGCGCGAACCGGACGCGGAACGGTCAGCTTCGCGAAGAAGCGCTCGCCGTGGAAGAGCAGCGCCATGAACCCCGCTCCTGCCACACCCGCCAGCGGACCGAGCAACACCGAGCTCGCGAGCTGTGGAGTCGTGACGAGCGCGTACGTCCGCACGCCGAAGATCGGAGCGTCGCCGAGCGCAGCGCGCGTCAGCATGGTGGCGATCGCGGCGGCGACAGCGACGGGGACGATGAGCTCGACCGCGAGCACACCCACCACCACCTCGACCACGAAGAGCGTTGCCGCGAGCGGCGTGTTGTAGGCCGCCGCGAAGCCCGCTGCGGTGCCTGCGGCGTAGAGCGTGCGCGTCTGCAGCGGGTCGAGACGGAACCAGCCCGCGACCGTTCCACCGAGCGCCGCCGCCACCTGGATCACCGGGCCTTCGCGACCGAGCGAGCCGCCGCCCGCGATCGCCGGAAGAGACGAGGCGGTCTTGGCGAGGGCTGCGCGCAGCGAGACGCGTCCTCTTCCGAGCACGACGGCCTCCATGACCCCGCCGACACCATGGCTCGCAGGAAGTCGCTCGGACGCCACCGCCACCGCCGCACCGATCGCGGCGCCCACCGCGGGCGCGAGCAGACGAACGCCCCACGGCAGCGCACGCGCGGCGTCGAGGACGTCCGGCGATCCGAACAGCGCTTCGTTGCCCGCCGCCAGCGCGAAGCGGACGGCGACGGCGAAGGACGCGGCGAGCAGGCTGGAGAGGACGACCGCCAGCGCGAACCGACCTTGGGAGGAGGACACGACACCTCGCGTGGAGCTAAGCCATCGGCGCTTCGACCTCCTCGCCACCCGCTCGGCGGCGCCGTCCGCGCTCGTCGCGGGCCGTTCGGAGAGCGAGGAGACCCACGGCGGCGAGCGCGAAGCACGCCCACTGCGCGGGGGTCAGTCCCCCGTACCGCGCGTCGCCACCGTCGGCGGCCTCTGCGCGGAGGAAGTCGAGGCCGAAGCGCAGCGGAGCATAGCTCAGACACACGAGCGCGGTGTACGTGCCCAGAGGCTGCTCTCGTCGCCAGAGACGCACGCACACGAGGGACAGCCCGAGCGCGAAGAGCATCTCGAGAAACCCCAGGTCCCATCGCGGACCATCGGGGTAGGCGAACGCCAGGGGGTTCGTGGCTGTCGTGCGAAGCCCCGGATGGTCGTGGGCGACGGTGCACGCTGCACGCCCGAGAGTCCACGAGATGGGGAAGACCGACAGCACGAGCTCGACGCGCGGCAGCATCGGCTCGGCCTTGAAGAATCGCCACGCGATCGCCCCGCCGGCCGCGCCCACGAACCCACCGAACGAGCTCATCCCCGAGAACACCGCCAGCAACGTGCTGGGATTCTCGAGCACCTCTGCTGGGTGGTACCAGATCGAGTCCAAGACGTGAGCCCCGAGGAAACCGGGGACGACCAGCCAGGTCGCGTAGGAGACCATGCTCTCCGGGTCGATCCCTGCGAGTCGCGCGCGACGGGACGCGAGCTCGGTCCCGACGGCGATCGCCGCGAAGACCAGCAGGCCGAACGCGTGGATGGGAATGGGACCGAGGTCGAAGTTCGGTTGTTGGCAATAGGGCAGCACAGCCGCCACGCAAAGCAGGGCCCGCGCCACCGCCTATCGACGTTCCGGCAGCTTCCGATCGTGATGCCCATACAGCTCGAGCTTGCGGTAGAGCGTGCTTCGGTCGAGTCCCAACACCTGAGCCGCGAGGCGCTTGTTCCCACTCAGGGTCTGCACTGCGTGGAGGATGTATCGGCGCTCGATCTCCTCGAGCGGCACGAGCCCGGCATCGCGGTCCATGGCGAACGTCGACGTGCGCTCCGAGGCCTCTCGCACCCTCGTCGGAAGGTCGGCCACGTCCAGCGTGGCCCCCGCACAGACGGCCAGTCCGCGCTCGATGCAGTTCTGCAGCTCTCGCACGTTGCCTGGCCAGTCGTACGAGGCGAGGCGCTGCGCGGCCTGCGGACTGAGCACGACGGCATCACGCCCAGACCGCGCGCACGCGCGTCGGAGAAACTCGTGAGCCAGGAGGAGGACGTCGCCGCCTCGAGCACGAAGCGGGGGCAGAAACACATCGATCACGCGGATACGAAAGTAGAGATCCTCCCGAAAGCGTCCTGCGGCGACTTCCGCCTCGAGATCCCGATGGGTCGCGGCGACGACACGCACGTCGATCGGAACGTCGTGATCCGACCCGACCGGACGGACGCGCCGCTCTTCGAGCACCCGGAGCAGCTTCGTCTGCATCGCCAGCGGCATCTCGCCGATCTCGTCCAGGAAGACAGTGCCTCCGGCGGCACGAACGAAGAGGCCCTGTCGTGCACTGCGGGCGTCTGTGAACGCACCACGCGCATGTCCGAACAGCTCGCTCTCGAGGAGCTGCTCCGGAAGCGCCGCACAGTTGATGGCGACCAAAGGCCGATGTGCACGCGGCCCGCCACGATGCACCGCGCGGGCGGCGAGCTCCTTCCCCGTTCCGCTCTCTCCTTGGATCAGCACCGTCGCGTCCGAGTCGGCGACTCGCCCGAGGAGCGAGCGCACGCGCTCCATCGCAGGACTCGCCGTCAGCAGTCCGTCCTCCGCCGCGACGTTGCTCGCGCGAAGCCGCGTGAGCTCGAGCTGCATCCTCCGATGGGCGATCGCTCGGTCGAGGGTGAGCGCGACCAGCTCGAGATCGTAGGGCTTCGTGAGGAAGTCGTAGGCGCCTCGCTTCATCGCCTCCACGGCCGAGCGTATCGAGCCGAATGCGCTGATCACCACGACCGGGATCTCGGGTGACGAGAGCGCCATCGCCGATGCGAGCTCGAGGCCTCCTTGGCCCGGCATCCGGAGGTCGGTGAGGACCACGTCCCAGTTGCCGGACTGAAGGACGTCGAGCGCGGCGGCCGCGCTGGAGACCCAGCGTGGGAAAAAGGCGCGGTGCTCGAGAGCTTCGACGAGCACCTCGCCCGCACTCCGATCGTCGTCGACGATCAAGACGGCTCCGCGGTGACGATGGCTCGAGTGCATGGAGGCTCGCGGGCGCGACGCAGACCGCCGTGGGGCCGTAGCACGAAGCGAGCGCGGGTCCGCGGCGCGCATCTGACCACGCCGGGCCTCGCGAGCCTGCGCCATGTCGGAAAATCCGACATGGGAAAATCCGACATGGGAGGCGCGTGTGCCCCTCCTAGACTTCGACCATGAAGCTCACTTGGAAGCTCTGCCTCGCCGTGGGCCTCGGGGTCTTGGCGGTGCTGGCGGCTCACGCGGCGCTCCGTGTTCACCGCGACATCGGCCGCTTCCGCCAGAGCGTTCGCGACAACCACCGAACGATTGGGCTGGTGTTGTCCGCAGCGATCGAGGAGGTGGCCGCGCGCGATGGCGAGGACCGCGCGCGCTCGCTCGTGGCGGAGGTGGATCGTCGCCAATCGGAGATGGAGATCCATTGGGTCGCGGAGATCGACGGCGACCCAGTCGGTGAGACGATGGCCGAGCCCGGCCTGTTCGCGTCGGTCAGTGGCGTCCGCGAGGGGCAGCAGCAACAGCGCAGCTACACGACACTCCGGCTCCCGGGTGCCTCGACGACGGCGATCGAGATCGTCGAGCCGCTCGCGCGAGAGGCGGAGCACGTGCACGAGGCCGTGGTTCGTACTGCCTCGACCACGTTCGTCGTGTTGTTCCTGTGCGTCGCGATCATCCTCACCTTCGGGGTGTGGTTCGTCGGCCGACCCCTCGATGCGCTGCGCCGCCATGCTCGTCGCGTGGGCCGTGGCGAAGTGGGCATCGCGACCCCGATCCACTCGCGGGACGAGATCGGCGAGCTCGCCCTCGAGATGAACACCATGAGCGCTGCGCTCGACGAAGCGCGTGTCCGCGTGCGCAGGGAAGAGGCGGCGCGGCTCGATGCGCTGGCCCAGCTGCGTCAGGCGGATCGTCTGCGCGTGGTGGGTGAGCTCGCAGCGAGCGTCGCGCACGACCTCGGGACGCCGATGGGCACCGTGAACGCCCGCGCCCAGATGATCGCCAGCGGCGAAGTGGACTCCTCTCGCGCCAGGGAGCTCGCCGCGAAGATCGTCGACGAGATCGCCGTGATGAGCGTGTCGATTCGTCAGCTGCTCGAGCACGGACGACGGAACGAGCCTCAGCGCAGCTGGATCGAAGTGGGGCCATGGGCATCTGCGATCCTCGACGTGGTGAGGCCCCTCGCGGAACGACGGGACCTCAAGCTGACCCTCGAGCTGGCGACGGAGCACCCGCGCATCGAGCTGGATCCGCTGCACATGCGGCACGTGCTGGTGAACCTCCTCAGCAACGCAATCGACGCGAGCCCGAGAGGCGCTTCGGTGGAGGTCGTGATCGACGACGATGGCCCGAACCTGCGAATCGCCGTGCGCGACCATGGCCCCGGGATCGCTGCCGAGCACCTGGCGGCGGTCTTCGAGCCGTTCTTCACGACAAAGTCCTCGTCGGAGGGAAGCGGGCTCGGCCTCTCCGTGGCCCGTGGGATCATCGAAGAGCATGGCGGCCATCTCTCGACGCGCGCCGGCATCCCTGACGGCACCTGCTTCGAGGTGACGTTGCCGCGCGTGCCCGCACGGGGGGCGTGAAACCGGCACCGTTCGTGCTGTGGCTCGCGCGTGGTCTCCACCATCCCGGACGCGGTGAGGCGAGCGGCGCGCTCCCCCGACCTGGCGATCCTCATCGATCTCGACGGGACACTCATCCCGTTCGCGACACCACCTCTCGCTGCTCGCCTCGACGTCGGCGCTGCCCAGCTCGTGAGATCGTTGACCCGCTGTCGACGCACGCAGATCGTCATCGTGAGCGGTCGCCCGAAGCCTGAGCTCGACGCGCTCTTCCCGGACCCGGACGGCCCTTGGTTGGTGGCTGAGCACGGAGGTTGGCGGCGGCGCCTCGGCTCCTGGACCGGGCTCGACTTGGGCGAGGCCACGCCCCACGGCGCGGAAGAGCGGTTGCGAGAGGTGTGCGCCGCGCATCCCGGCGCAACCATCGAGCGGAAGACTTGGTCGGTCGCGCTGCACTACCGGAACGTGCCCGACTCGGACCGCGAGGGGACCTATGTCGATGCCCTGCTCGCGCTCGATGGGTGGTTGCGGACCTGGAAGGAGTACGAGCTCCTGGAGGGGCGGCTGGTCATCGAAGTCCGGCACAGGAGCGCGAACAAGGGCACCACGCTCCCTTGGCTTCGCAGCGCTGTCCCACCTGGAACTTCGGTGATCGCGATCGGCGACGACCTGAGCGACGAGGACACCTTCGCTGCGTTGGGAAGCGACGACGTGGCCATCGCGGTCGGCCCCGACGAACGGCCTACGCGAGCACCTGCTCGCCTCGCCGGCGTCGAGGCATGCCGCTCGTTCCTTGCGTGGCTCATCGGCGTCCGCTCCGACGATGCCGTCGGCGACCCCGTCGCGATGTCTGGGCTCCATCCCGTGGCCACCCACGTCGAAGCGCCCTTGCTCGTCGTGTCGAACCGGTTGCCGATGGACGATGACGGATTGCGCGCGCGCGACCGACCAGTGGGCGGGCTCGCGTCCGGCGTCTCTGCGAGCCTGCGGCGCCGCCGCGGGATGTGGCTGGGATGGAGCGGTCGCACGCACGAGGGCGCGCGAGCTCTGGCTGTGGACGAAGTGACCGGGCGGGCCGGCTTCGACCTCAGCCGCCAGGAGCACGCGCTCTACTACAACGGGTTCGCGAACCGGAGTTTGTGGCCCGTCCTGCACGGCTTCATCGGGCGCGCCCGGTTTCGCGACGCGGAGTGGACAGCCTACGTCGAGGTGAACGAGCGCTTCGCGGACCACGCCATGGAGCTGACCCCGCGCGACGGCGTGGTGTGGGCGCACGACTTCCACCTGCTGCTCCTCGCGAGAGCGCTTCGAGACCGCGGCCACACGGGTCGCAAGGGGCTGTTCCTGCACGTCCCGTTTCCGGCGCTCGACGCGTTCGAGACCGTGCCGCACGCCGAGCAGCTCCTCGCCGGCATGCTCGCGTTCGACCTGTTGGGCTTCCACACCGAGCGACATGCCGCGAACTTCGCCCGCGCAGCCTCGGGGCTCCTCGGCGCGACGGAGACGATTCGTGGAATCGTGCATGCGGGCCGCCTCACCCGGGTTGGGGTCTTTCCGCTGGGAATCGACGCCGATGAGTTCCGCGTGAGGCCGGAGGACGAGCTCGATCCCGAGATGATCGAGCTTCGTGCGGCGATGGGGGACCTCAAGCTCGTGCTCGGTGTCGATCGGCTCGACTACACCAAGGGGATCCCAGAGCGGATCGACACGTTCGCCCGCATGTTCGAGCTCGTTCCGGAGTGGCGGGGCAAGGCGTCACTTCTGCAGATCGCCGTCCCCTCCCGCGCCGACGTGCCCGAGTACAAGGCACAGCGTCAGGCGATCGAGAACGCCGTGGGTCGCGTCAACGGCGAGCTGGGCGAGGCGCACTGGGCACCGGTCCGCTACGTGAGCCGCTCCTACGATCGGCCGAGCCTCGCACAGCTGTACCGCGCAGCCCGTGTCGGCCTGGTGACCCCGCTCCGCGACGGCATGAACCTGGTCGCCAAGGAGTACGTTGCCGCCCAGGATCCGGAGGACCCTGGAGCGCTCGTCCTCTCGCGGTTCGCCGGTGCTGCCGAGGAACTGCGCGAGGCCCTGCTCACGAACCCGTACGACCGTGGCGCCACCGCTCGCACGATCGCGCGCGCTCTCGGCATGCCTCGCGAGGAGCGCATCGCGAGGCACCAGGCTCTCCTCGCCGCCGTCCAGCGAAGCTCTCCCGCCTCGTGGTGCGAAGCCTTCCTCGAAGCGCTCACCTCGGGGCGATGGGCACCGTAGTCGGAGCTCGTGCACTGCCGAGGTGTCCTCACGAACCGTTTCGTCGCTGCGCTGGCTCTCACCCTCGGAGGCGCAGATGACGGACGAGATCTCGGTCACTTTTCCGGGCGGCATGGCGGTGGACGCGCGCGTCGGCGCGCACGTGATCCGCACCGATCAGCCTGCGAGCCTGGGCGGCCTCGATGCGGCGCCTGCGCCGTTCGACCTCTTCCTCGCGTCGATCGCGACCTGCGCGGGCATCTACGCGCTCGGCTACTGCCGCGCCCGCTCGCTCTCGACCGAGGGCCTCGCGCTCGTGCAGCGCGTGACGCTGGATCCCGTCACCAAGCTGCCCGCGCACGTGGAGCTGCGCCTCACCCTGCCGGCGGGCTTCCCCGCTCACCACCGGCCGTCGATCCTGCGCGCAGTCGCTGGCTGCAAGGTGAAGAAGACGATCGGTGCGGCGCCGACGTTCGAGGTGTCGATGAGCGAGCCTGTCGCGTCCGAGCCGCCGGCGGTGGCCGATGCGTCGGTTCGCGATACAGCCGCGCCGTGACCGACGAGCTGCTCGATCGCGCGCGGCGTGGAGACCGAGACGCGCTCGACGCGCTCCTCGCTCAGGCCGCGCCGCGGATCCGCCGCTTCGCTCGGCGCATGTGCCGGTCCGAGGCGGACGCGGACGACGTCGTGCAGGACACGCTGCTCGCCGCCACGACGAGCCTCGGCCAGTTCGAAGGGCGTTCCTCGGTCTCGAGCTGGCTGTTCGTGCTCGCGCGGAGCGCCTGCGCGCACAAGCGTCGAGGGCTCGCCAACCGACCCGCGCTCGCGCTCGAGGCGCTCGAGGATCACGCCGACACGGCCCCGAGCCCCGAGACGACGACGGAGAGCCGCGAGCTCCACGCGATGCTCGACCGCGCGCTCGGCGCCCTACCCGAGGCGTACCGCGAGGTGCTCGTGCTGCGCGATCTCGAAGGGCTCACGGCCCTCGAGGCGGCAGACGTCCTCGGGCTCGGCGTCGACGCGCTCAAGAGCCGCCTCCACCGCGCGCGCGCCGCGCTGCACGACGGAGTCGAAGCGCTCACCACGCCGAGGACGGCCGCGATCGCGCCGCAGAAGGACTGCCCGGACGTCTTGCTCATGCTCTCGCGCAAGCTCGAGGGCGAGCTCACCGGCATCGACTGCGCCGCGATGGAGGCGCACGTCTCCCGCTGCCCTGCGTGCAGCGCGCGCTGCTCCACGCTGCGAGCCGCATTGGCCGCGTGCACCTCGACGCGCGGGGCCCGAGGCTGAGTCGGAAGAAGGGTCGAGATTCTCCACCAGACCCTTCAGCGCTTCGGGCTCACCAGCTCTCGCAGCGTGTCGAGGATCGAGCGCTGCTTGGCGCCGCCTGCGCACGCGCACCGATCGGCCACGGGCACACCTGCCAGCACTTGCTCGACGTGCGCGCCGCACCCGCGCCAGCCGGCCTTGCCACACACGTCACATCGAATCGCCTGACACATCGCGTCCTCCTGGGTGACGGACGTGAGAGCCACTGACGAGGCTCGAAGGTTCGCGGCAGTGTGGGGAGGGTCAGCTGAGAACGCCGAACACGCCCGTGGACTCACCACGGAGGAGCGCGAGGAGCGTGATGAGCGAGCAGGGCTTGGCCGTGTACGCGTCGAAGCCCGCCCCGAGCGCCACCTCGCGCGTGAAGCTCGGGTCTCCGCTGCACAACAGCAGCCGGAGCGTGAGACCTCGCGCGCGGATCTGCTGCGCGACGTCGAGGCCGCTGAGGTCGCCCAGGTTCCCATCGATGATCGCTGCGTCGAAGGTCTCCAGCGGGAAGACCAGCGCCTGCCTGCCCCCGCCCGCCGTGACCACCTCGTGGCCCAAGAGCGCGAGGCCTTCGGCGAGCGCCTCGGCGGTATCGCGGTCGTCGTCGACCACCAAGATTCGCATGCGCGATCGCGTGGAGGGCTCGTCTGCGCTCGAAGAGTCTATCGAGTCCATGGGGGCGGCTGTCTTGGTCACTGGGCGACGTCGGCTAGCTCGCGACAGCGGACGGAAAACGGTCCTCGACGATGAATGCAGCCAGATCGACCGAACGGCAATGGGGACATCGACGCACGAGACGTGGCCCCGATGCCTCCCCTGCCAGTCACGACGACGTAGACTGCTCGGCCTCCGACTCGGTCTGCGCGCGGCCATCGGGCGCCACGCGCAGGAGCATGCGGCCCAAGCCCAGCGCCACCAGCGCGGAGAGCACGGAGCCCGCGAGCACGGCCGCCTTGGCCGCGTCGTGCGCCGCGCCCTCGAGCGCGAGCTCGGCGACGAAGAGGCTCATCGTGAAGCCGATGCCGCCGGCCGCCCCAATCACCCAGAGGCCCGACCAGGTCACGCCGGAGGGCAGGCGGGCGCCCACCCGCGTCGCGACGAAGCAGCCCAGCACGATCCCCACGGGCTTGCCCACGACGAGCCCACCCACGATACCCAGCACGAGCATCGCGCCGTCTCCCGCGAACGAGACACCGTCGAGCGTCACGCCCGCGTTCGCGAACGCGAAGAGCGGCATCACGCCGAACGCGACCACGCGATGGAGCGAGTGCTGGAGCGCATCCACCGGCGCGATGGCCTCGCGGCCGATCGACTCGAGCTCCGAGAGCGAGAGCTCGAGCGAGCCCTCGCCGCGGACGCGATCGAGGAGCTGCTCGACGGAGCGTGCGAGCGTCTCGCGCGGCATCCACGCGACCGCAGGTGTCGCGAGCCCGACGAGCACGCCCGCGAGCGTCGCGTGCACGCCTGCCTCGTGCAGACCGAGCCAGATCACGACGGCGGGCCCCGCGTAGGCGAGCGGTCGTCGCACGCCCAAGCGCTGCAGCACGAGGATGCCTGCGAGCCCCGCACCTGCCGCGACGAGACCCGCGATGGAGAACCCGGACGTGTAGAACACCCCGATCACCACGATGGCGCCGACATCGTCGATGACGGCGAGCGCGAGGAGGAGGATGCGCAGCGCCGGCGGGACGCGGGGACCGAGCAGCGCCAAGGCCGCGACCGCGAATGCGATGTCGGTGGCCATCGGAACGCCCCAGCCCCGCGCGGTGCTGCGTCCGAGGTTGAGCACCACGAACACCAAGGCCGGAACGACCATGCCGCCGACCGCAGCCGCGAACGGCAGCGCGGCGCGACGGACCTCGCTGAGCTCTCCTCGCGCGAGCTCGCGCCGGATCTCGAGGCCGACGACGAAGAAGAACAGCGTCATCAGCACCTCGTCGACGACGAAGCGCGGCGTGGTGCCGATCGTGAAGTCGCCGATCGAGAGCGACAGCGGGGTGACCCACAGCGCGTGGTAGCTGCTCGCGTAAGGCGAGTTGGCCCACGCCAGCGCGACGAGGGTGGTCAGTGCGAGCAGCGCGCCGCTGGCGACCTCGGTCGCGAGGAGCTCCTCGACGGGGCGGACGAGGCGTCGCATCGCACGGTGTGCGGGCGCCCAGCTTCCCGGGGGCGCCTTCGTGATCGGGGGAGAGACGTGAGGAGGGGTCATGGGCTCACCAACGGAGCGCCCGAGAGCGCTCGCTGGCTGGCGGCCCGACCAACCGAATCCTGCGGCCTACGAGCGGCCGCACCCTGGTTCGAAGTGTGACGTCGAGCTAGCGCGACGACGCGTGATGGGCAACGCAACGCGGCGAGCAGGGCTGCGATTCCGCGGGCGTGACCGGACTCGGCGATGCTCGCGTGCTGCTCGATGCTCGCGACACGGCACGCCAGCCGAGCGACGACGATCGCTCGTCACCATATCGTAGAGTGTCGATACCGAGGTCCGCTTCCGTCACCCGTGGAGTCGATGGAACGACCCGGCATTGACACTCTTCGAATCCGTGCGGTACGCACCGCGCATGGCGCGACGCGATGCGAAGGCTGGATGCGACAGCGCGTGTGGCCTGCCCGCCGCGAGGAAGGACGCGCGCGTCCACGCGCCGCTCATGCGTGCGCTCGCTGACGAAGCGCGGCTCGACATCGTGGCGCGCCTCGCGGCAGCGGGCGGTCCGGTCTGTGTGTGCGACCTGATCCCCGGCCTCGGTCTCGCGCAGCCCACCGTCTCGCATCACCTGCGGACGCTGAGGGACGCGGGCGTCGTGACGAGCGAGCGCCGAGGCTCGTGGGTCTACTACAGCCTCGACTTCTCCGTGGTCGGGCGCCTCGCCGATCTGATCAGCGCGCTCGCACCGCCCAGCGCAGCGACACGCGCAACGGAAAGCGCCGCGACGGAACCTCCGACACGAGCGGCCTCGTGACGCTCGCCCGACGTGCCGCGATGGAAGGCCTGGGCACCGCGCTGCTGCTCGCGGCAGTGGTCGGCTCCGGGATCATGGGCGAGTCGCTCGCGGCCGGGAACGTCGCGATCGCGCTGCTCGCGAACACGATCGCGACGGGGGCCGCGCTGGTCGCGCTGCTCTTGGCGTTCGGTCCAGTGTCGGGCGCCCACTTCAATCCCGTCGTCACGCTGGTGCTGGCCGCTCGCCGCGACTTCGCGCGGGGCGAGGTGCCCGCCTACTTGGTCGCACAGCTCGCCGGTGCGGTCGCTGGCGTCGTGCTCGCGCACGGGATGTTCGATCTCCCCCTCGTCGCGGCCTCGGAGCACGTGCGCGAGGGCGCTTCGCTCGCGCTCAGCGAGGTCATCGCCACCTTCGGCCTCGTCGTCGTGATCCTGCTCGTGAGCCGCCGCAAGGACGGCTCGGCGCCGTATGCCGTGGGCGCGTACATCACTGCGGCGTACTGGTTCACCGCGTCGACGTCGTTCGCGAACCCCGCCGTGACCCTCGCGCGCGCTCTCACCCCGACGTTCGCGGGCATCCGGCCGATCGACGTTCCTCTCTTCGTCGTCGCGCAGTCGATCGGTGCGGCGCTGGCCGCGGGGCTCGTGTGGTGGATGGAGCGCGGCGGCGCCGCGGAGGAGTCCTCGACGTGAAGACGTACCTGTTCGCGTGTGTGCACAACGCCGGTCGATCGCAGATGGCCGCGGCGTGGCTCGAGGCGCTCGCACACCCGGAGAAGGCGCGCGCGATCTCCGCGGGCACGCAGCCCGGCGCGCGCGTGCACCCCGAGGTGGTCACTGCCATGCGCGAGGTGGGCATCGAGCTCGAGGGGCGCGAGCCTCGACGCCTCACCGACGAGCTCGCGCAGGAGGCGACGATGCTGATCACGATGGGCTGCGGGGACGCGTGCCCTTACGTGCCCGGTCTCCGCCGTGACGACTGGCCGCTCGACGATCCCAAGGGGCGCTCGGTCGACGAGGTGCGCCGCATCCGCGACGACGTTCGCGCGCGTGTCGAAGCGCTCGTCGCGCGCGAAGGCGTCGGACGTTGAGCACGCTGCGAGGCACCGAGCTCCCCGACTACGACGTGTTCCCCGCGCTCGACGAGCGCTGGTTCGTTCCGTCGGACGTCCCGAGCCTCGTTCCGCCGGGAGCCGCCACACACCGCCCTCGCATCCTCCTCTTGCACGGCTCGCTCCGCGAGCGCTCGTACAGCCGCTTGCTGGCGTGGGAGGCCGCGCGTCTGCTCGAGCGCCTGGGCTGCGACACACAGCTCTACGATCCGCGCGGGCTGCCGCTGCCGGACTCGGCGCCTGCCACCGACCCGAAGGTCCAGGAGCTGCGCGAGCTCTCGCTCTGGTCCGAGGGTCAGGTGTGGGTGAGCCCCGAGCGCCACGGCGCGATGACGGGGATCATGAAGTGCCAGATCGACTGGATCCCGCTCGCGGTCGGCGCGGTGCGACCCACGCAGGGCCGCACGCTCGCCGTGATGCAGGTGAGCGGCGGCTCGCAGTCGTTCAACGCCGTGAACCAGCTGCGCGTGCTCGGGCGCTGGATGCGGATGATCACGATCCCCAACCAGTCTTCGGTGCCCAAGGCGTTCGACGAGTTCGACGACGCCGGGCGCATGAAGGCATCGCCCTACTACGAGCGCGTCGTCGACGTGATGGAGGAGCTGGTGAAATTCACCCTGCTCACCCGCGATCGCTCCACACACCTCACGAGCCGCTACAGCGAGCGACGCGAGGACGGACTGAGGCTCGAGAGCGCGGCGGCCGAGCTCGCCGCGAAGGCCACGGGCGGCACCTGAGAGCGAGAACGAACACCCGTGCTTCGAGTCGGGCCGCGGCGGAGGGGGGTCCGATGCTCAAACATCCTCGGCCTTCGGCCTGCGGAACTCGCCCTGGACCCCCCACCACCGCGTCCCTTCAGGTCGTGAATCGATTGTTTCTCGGTCTCTAGGAAGAAACTGACCTGACCCTCGGCAAGGCGGCGGCTACGCGGCCAATCGATCTTGGACCTCACGCACCTCGAACCCGAGGTCGCCGAGGCGCTTGAGCAGTCGGTT
>JAFLCL010000124.1 GCA_017303575.1 Deltaproteobacteria bacterium | reverse complement strand
GGGCCCGCTCGTCGCCACCGCGTGCGCGCTCGAGACACCGCGACGCGACGCGAGCGCCGGTAAGCTCGGCGCGTCGCTCGGCATCACCGACAGCAAGGTGAGCTCGGGCTTCGGATCGATGGCGCACGCCGAAGGTCTCGCGCTCGCAGTGGCCGAGGCCGAGCGCGGGGTCGCGCCGCGCGACGCGGACGAGGTCCTGGCGGCGCTCTCGCTCGACCCGCTCGAAACGCTCCGAACACCTTGCCCGCCCGGTGCGCACGCGCAGTGCTGGCACACGCTCGCGGTCCCGACGTTCGGCGGCGACCTCGCGGCGGGCCGCGAGATCCTCGCGGCTCTCGGCAACAAGAAGGGCCGCGTGCGCGTCGTGCGCGTGCGCTCGGCGATCCTTTGCGCGCGCACGTACAACGACGCGGTCGAGCGACGCGGCAGCAAGCTCGACGTGGATCTCGAGCTCTTCGAGCGACTCTTGCTCGACGTGTCCGCCGCGACCCGCCGCGAGCTGCGCGCGATCTGCGGCATGGTCGGGGGCATCCGCCGCTACCCCGAGCGGTTCGCGCACATCGAGGCCTCGCGCGCCGCCGTGATCGAGGAGACGCGGAGCGTGGCCGCGTACCGCATCGACGCGCTCGGGGAGGTGCGCTTCGAGGTGGACGCCGACGCGAGCAGCCTGCCTGTCGCCCTGGCGTCGATGATCGGCAAGTACGTGCGAGAGCTCGCGATGGCGCGACAGAACGCCTTCTACCGAGGCCACGATCCGGATCTGCCCGAGGTGAGCGGCTACTACGACAAGGTCACCGCGCGCCTGATCGACGGCAGCAGCCTCCTCCGCAAGCGCCTCGGGATCGAGGACCGCTGCTTCGAGCGCACCGCCGATCGCGTCGGCGCGACCCGCCAGCTCAGCCTCTCGCTCGAGCCCGACGACGCACCGTGAGCCCCGCGAGCCCGTCGCGCGTCAACCTCCCCTCGGCGCTGGGGATCGCGGTCAGGACGTTCGTCGTGGCTCGGAGGACCGAGACGCGAGCGCCGCGGCAGCCTCGCGCAGCTTGTCCTTCTTGCTCTTTCGGTGGCCCTTCACGCCGCCCGTCGATCCGTCTCTGACGGGCGCCGGCGGTGTGCCCACCGGCTCGAAGCCCTCCACCTGCTCGCGCTCGACCAAGCGCTTCGCGCGTCGCTCGATGAGCTGGAAGTGCGCGTGCGACTCCGGCGTCACGAAGCTGATCGCGACGCCGGCCTCGCCTGCTCGACCGGTTCGCCCGATGCGATGGACGTACTCGCCCGGCGCGCGCGGGAGATCGAAGCTCACGACGGCCGGCAGCCCGGTGATGTCGAGCCCGCGGCCCGCGAGATCGGTGGCGACCAGGACCCGCAGCTCGCTCGCACGGAACGCGTCGAGCACGTCGGTGCGCGCGCCCTGGCTCAGCTTCCCGTGGAACGCCGCGGCCCCGATCCCCAGGCCGCGGAGCTTGTCGGCGACGTGCTCGGCCGCGTGCTGGGTGGCGACGAACACCAGCACGCGCGGCCATCGATGCGTCGTGATCAGGTGCCGCAGCAGCTGTGTGCGTCGTGGCGCGTCGACCTCGATCGCGCGCTCGTGGATCTCGGGCGGCGCCGCGGGGGATCGCGCCAGATCGATCCGGGTCGGCTCGTGCAGCGTGGCGCGCGCGAGCGCCTCGACGCCGCGCGCGAAGGTGGCCGAGGCGAGCACCGTCTGGCGCTGCCGAGGGACGAGCGCCAGCACGTCGCGGAGCTCGTCGGCGAACGCGCCATCGAGCATGCGGTCCGCTTCGTCGAGCACCAGCGTCGAGACCTGTGAGAGCGAGAGCGCGTTCGTCTCCACGAGATCGAGGAGGCGCCCCGGTGTCGCGACGACGATGTCCGCGGCACCACGCAGCGCGACCCTCTGCGCGTTCGCGGACACGCCCCCGAACACCGTGACGATCTTGGGCGCTGGCTCGAGGTGACGCGCGTACGTGGTGAACACCTCGCCGATCTGAGCGGCGAGCTCGCGCGTCGGAGCGAGCACGAGCACGCGCACGCGGCGTGGTGACGCGAACGGACTGCGAGCGAAGCGCTCGAGCAGCGGCAGCACGAACGCGGCGGTCTTGCCCGAGCCCGTCGGCGCGGCCGCCCACACATCGCCGCCCGCCAGCACGGCGGGCACCATGGCGCGCTGGATGTCCGTGGGCGCGTCGTGTTCGAGCTCCCCGATCACACGGAGGAGCGGCTCGGACAGACCCAGCGATGGAAACGTCACGCCGCCTCCATGTTTCGCCGCCGGACGGTTGTACAGGCGGGACGGCGAGCACCGGCCCCGAATGACGGGTTGCACGCGGATCGAGAACAGTTATCGACTGGCCCATGAGCACAACCCCCGCCCCCGGTCGCACCGTCGCGGATCTGCGCGTGGGGGAGACGGGCACCGTGGATCGCATCGTGGGTGGCGGTGCGCTGCGACGTCGTCTGCTCGAGCTCGGCGTGCTCCGCGGGGCGCGCATCCGTGTCGTCCGCGTGGCCCCCATGGGCGATCCGATCGAGCTCGAGCTGCGCGGCGCGAGCCTCTCCATCCGTCACTACGACGCGCACTCGATCCGACTCGTGAAGGGCGATGCGAGCGCGCCGAGCGTCGGCCGCGGGCCCGACGAAGCGAAGGCGACCTCGTGAGCCACGAGCGCAAGCGCGTCGTGGTCGCGGGCAACCCGAACGCCGGCAAGACCTCGCTGTTCAACGCACTGACCGGATCGAACGCACGCACGGGCAACTACCCCGGCATCACGGTGGATCGACGCACGGGCACGCTCGCGATCGGGTCGCGATCCGTCGAGCTGATCGATGTCCCGGGCACCTACGCGCTGACGGCGCGATCGGCCGAAGAACAGGTCGCGATCGACGAGATCCTCCCGAACGACCGGGTGGGGCCCGACGCCGCGCTCTTCGTCGCGGATGCGGGCGCGCTGTCGCGTCACCTCTACCTCGCGACGCAGATCCTGGAGTCGGGCCTGCCGACGCTGCTCTGTCTCAACATGATCGACGAGGCGCGCGCGCTCGGCACCCGCATCGACACGGACGCGATGAGCCGCGAGCTCGGTGTGCCCGTGGTCGCCGTCTCCGCCCGCACCGGCGAGGGCTTGCCTGCCTTGAAGGACGCGCTCGATCGACTGCTCGAGGCGCCGTCGTCATCGACGATCGAGCTCGCGCTCGACGACACGTTGCGCGAGAGGTTGAGCACGCTCGAGAAGGTCATCGACGAGGTGTGGCCCGCCCCGCGCGGCTTCGACGGGAAGCGACGCGACGCACGACGCGCGGCGCTCGCGCGCTGGGCCTTCCTGTCGATCGGCGACGACGAGCTCACGAACGTGCCCGTCGCGCTCCGCACCGCGGTGCTGCAAGCGGATCGCGAGGACGCGTCGAGCGCGACCGACGTCCCGCTCGACGAACGCCTCGTGACCGCGCGCTACGCCATCGTCGATCGTGTCGTCGCCGCCTCGGTGACCAAGGCCGACAAGACCACGCGAGCGAGCGAGCGCATCGACGCCGTGCTCACGCATCCCGTGTGGGGCCTCGGCGCGTTCGCGGTCGTGATGGCCGCGCTCTTCCAGGCCCTGTTCGCGTGGTCCGAGCCGCTCGTGGGTGCGATCGAGACGGCCGTCGCATGGCTGCAGGACCTCGCGCGGAGCGCGCTCCCCGAGGGTCCCCTCGCCGAGCTGATCGCGGACGGCGTGATCGCAGGCGTCGGCAACGTCGTCGTATTCGTCCCGCAGATCGCGCTGCTCTCGCTCTTCATCGTGGTGCTCGAGGACTCGGGCTACCTCGCGCGCGTCGCGTTCGTGATCGATCGGGTGATGCGGGGCGTGGGGCTGCACGGCCGCGCGTTCGTGCCGCTGCTCTCGGGCTTCGCGTGCGCGGTTCCCGCGGTGATGGCGACGCGCACGATCGAGAGCCGCCGCGATCGCTTGGTGACGATGCTCGCGCTACCGCTCATGTCGTGCAGCGCACGCCTGCCGGTCTACGCGCTGGTGGTCGCGATCGTGTTCCCGCCCGGCACGCGGACGTCGATCGGTCTCGAGGCGGGCGCGATCGCGCTGCTCGCGATGTACGCGCTGAGCGTGACGGCGACGCTGGCCGCGGCGGCGGTCATGAAGCGCACCGTGCTGAAGGGGGCGCCTCCGGCGCTCCTGCTCGAGCTACCGCCGTACCGTCTGCCGCAGATCACGAACGTCCTCCGCACGGTGGCCGATCGCACGTGGCAGTTCCTCGCGAACGCGGGGACGATGATCGCCGCGATCACGATCGTGCTCTGGGCGCTGCTGTCGTTCCCACGAGACGAGGTGCGCGAAGCGGCGCTCGACGCGCGCGCCGAGGTGGCGAGCGCGATCGCGAGCGAGGGCGAGCGAGACGAGGCGCTCACCGCGATCGATCACGAGCGCGCCGAGGCACGGATGGAGAACAGCCTGGGCGGGCGCTTCGGCCGTGTGATGGAGCCCGCGATCGAGCCGCTCGGGTTCGACTGGAAGATCGGCATCGGTCTCCTCGCGAGCTTCGCCGCCCGCGAGGTGCTCGTGGGCACGCTGGGGATCGTCTACGGCGTGGGCGGCGAGGCCGACGAGACCAACGACACCCTGCGCGAGCGCCTGCGCGCCGCGCGACGCGACGACGGAAGCGTGCTCTTCACGCCGCTCACGGGCGTCTCGCTCATGGTCTTCTTCGTGCTCGCCGCGCAGTGCATGAGCACGCTCGCGGCAGTGAAGCGCGAGTCAGGCACGTGGCGATGGCCGCTCTTCATGCTCGTGTACATGAACGTGCTCGCGTACGTGGCGTCGCTGATCGTCTACCAGGGCGGCCGGCTGCTGGGGTTCGTGTGATGGGCTTGCGCTGGGCGGTGGCGCTCCCCATGCACGGCGCGTGATTCCCCCGCTCTCGATCCTCGATCTCTGCTCCATCACCGAAGGCAGCGGCGCGCGTGAGGCCTACGCGCGCAGTGTGACGCTGGCGCAGCGCGCGGAGGCGCTCGGGTACCGACGCTTCTGGCTCGCGGAGCACCACAACATGCCGGGCATCGCGAGCGCGGCGACCTCGCTGGTGATCGCGCACGTCGCTGCGGCGACCAAGACGATTCGCGTCGGCGCAGGCGGGATCATGTTGCCCAACCACGCGCCGCTGATCATCGCAGAGCAGTTCGGCACGCTGGCGACGCTCTACCCGGGCCGCATCGATCTCGGCGTGGGACGCGCACCGGGCACCGATCAGGCGACCGCGTACGCGCTGCGCCGCAACCTCTCGGGCGACGTCGATCAGTTCCCGCGCGACGTGATCGAGCTCATGCAGTACTTCCGCCCCGAGCCTGGCCAGCGAGTGAACGCCGTGCCGGCCGCGGGGCTCGACGTGCCCGTGTGGATCCTCGGATCGAGCCTGTTCGGCGCCCAGCTCGCTGCTGCGCTGGGCTTGCCGTTCGCGTTCGCGTCGCACTTCGCGCCCACGCTGCTCGACGAGGCGCTCGCGATCTACCGACACCGCTTCGAGCCGTCCGAGACCCTCGAGAAGCCGTACGTGATGGCGGCGCTCGGCGTGATCGCCGCCGACACGGACGACGAAGCCCAGCTCCTCGCGACGAGCCTCCAGCAGACGTTCATCGCGCTGAGGCGCGGCACGCCCGGACCGCTGCCCAAGCCCAAGCGCGACCTCGCGCTCACGCCGGCCGATCGCGCGATGCTCGACGGAGCGTTCGCATGCTCGATCGCAGGCGGCGAAGAGACCGTGCGCCGAGGCCTGCACGCGTTCGCAGAGCGCACGAAGGCCGACGAGCTGATCGTCACCTCGCACATCTGGGACGACGCCGCCCGCCTGCGCTCGCTCGAGATCACCGCGCGCGCCGCGTCGACGTAGTGCACGCGTTGGTGCGCGCGAGACTCCCTCCCAACGTGCGACCGCTCGAGACAGAGAAGCGGTCCTCGGGAGTCAGCGCACCTCGATGCTACCGGGCGAAGGCACAGTGACCGTGACCGAAGGCGGCCGCGGCACCGACACCGTGACGCTCGGAGCCGACGGAGCCTGCACCTCCACGCTGGGGCGAGCAGGCGCTCGCACCTCGACAGCGGGCGCCGAGGGCGGGCGGGCCACGACGGACGTCGGCCGGGGGCTGCCCTCGGATTGAGAGGCGGAGCCTGACGAACCGGTCGGCGCCGGCGCAGAGCCGAAGGTCGTCGTGGTCGTCGCCGCGGGCGGCTCCTCGACTTCGCCGCCACAGGCCGTCGACAGGGGAACACTCGCGAGCGAGAGCACGAGAACGAGTAGGCCAACAGAGCGCATGGAGAACCTTAACCTTCGAACGGAGCTAGGGACGGGGCGCGAAGCGTCGGCCTCGCCGCCTCCCCTACGCAGCGCCCGTGCCGCCGACGGTCTGACGAAAAACGCACGCGAACGGACCGAGCCCGCCCCGAAACCCCGGCTCGCTCCATCAGAACGATGCGGCACACGGTCGATTCGACGCAGTCGCGGACCGAACGCGCGCGGCCGCGCCGCCGCCGAGTAGGAACTCGGTGCGATGCGGGTATGACGCTCGCCAAGCGAAAGATCTCCGTGTCGGTCGACGCCGATCTCGTCGACGAGCTCGAGCGTGGGGACGAAGGGCGCTCGAAGCAGGTGAACGACGCGATCCGCGACACGATCGAGCGCCGCCGAAGGCATGCGCAGCTCGAGCGATTCCTCGCCGGCCTGGACTCGACCTCGTTCCAGTCGAGGTCGCGAAACCAACTCTCCCGAGATTTCGGTGGAGCGTCGCGACTGAAGACGCCGGGGGCTCTAGATAGGCGAACTCGAAGAGAGCGTCAGCGTGCAAGGTCAGCCATGTCTGCAGCGACTGCGCGTCCATCGAGCGTTCCGTTCGGCCGGCGGACGTGCCCGCATCAGCGGAAGGATCTCGAGAGGTCCTTCGTCATGTTCTTGTGGTGCGCCTCGATCGTGCCGCCGCCGATCTCGAGGAGCTTCGCGTCGCGCCACAGGCGCTCGACGGGGAACTCGCGGCAGTAGCCCGCGCCGCCCATGACCTGCATCGCGTAGTCCGCGCACATCTTGCCGACCGGCGCTGCGAAGAGCTTGGCGGCGTCCGAGCCGATGCGCGCGCGGCTGTCGGCGCCGACGTCGCGGGCGACGTTGTAGGTGAGCGCCTTGGCCGCTTCCATCGAGGCGTAGCCCTCGGCGATGTAGCGCTGGATCTGGCCGTACTCGGTGATCGGCTTGCCGAAGGTCCGTCGCTCGTTGGCGTAGCGCAGCATGATCTCCACGCAGCGCTCTGCGATCCCGACGCTCATCGCCGCGAGCGTGAGGCGCTCGATCTCGAGGTTGCGCATCATGTGCGTGAGGCCGCCGCCGATCTCGCCGAGCAGGTTCGACGCGGGCACGCGGCACTGCTCGAAGATCAGCTCCGACATCGTGGAGCCGCGCATGCCGAGCTTGTCGATGTGGTGAGACGTCGAGAAGCCGGGGCAGCTGCGGTCGACGACGAACGACGTGATGCGGCCATCGACCTTCGCGTAGACGAGGAAGCAGTGACCCTCGACGCCGTTGGTGATGTAGGTCTTCGTTCCGTCGAGCACCCAGTGATCACCGTCGCGCCGCGCGGTGGTCTGCATGCCGAGCACGTCGGTGCCTGCGCCCGGCTCCGTCATGCCCATGCCCGCGACCCACTCGCCGCTCAGCGTCTTCGGGAGGTAGCGCTTGCGCTGCTCTTCGTTCGCGCAGTGGAAGAAGTTGTTCACGAAGAGCATCGAGTGCGCGAGGTACGCGAGCGTGAAGCCCGGGTCGTACTTCGCGAGCTCGTGGTGGACGATGACGGCCGCGACCGTGTCCATGCCCGCGCCGCCGTCCTCGGCCGGCACCGTGATGCCGAGCACGCCGAGATCCGCGAGCTTGCGGAAGAGCGCGCGGTTGAGCGTGCCTTTCGCGTCGTGCTCGGCCGCCTGCGCGTCGACCTCCTTCTTCGCGAAGTCGGCGATCGACTGGCGGAGGAAGCGGTGCTCTTCGGTCGGGTTGAACAAGACATCCGAGGCGTTCATCGCCGCACCTTCGCGCGACGACGCGCTGCGAACCGTGTGAAAACTCTCGCTTGAGGCCGCCGCGAGTTCGTGCGAAGTCGGCGCGATGCTCCGCGCCCTCCTCGTGCTCTGCGTCGTGATCGCGGCGTCGCTCGCGGGCATCGCGCGCGCGGAGGACGTCCTGGTGGTGGCGGTCGGCGGCAACGCGACCGAGGTCCAGCGCGCCCCCGTGCTCGACGCCGTGGCGGCGCGCTTCACCGCGGATGGCTTCGTGGTTCTGGGCAGCGCCGAGCTCGTGCATCGCCTGCCGCCCTCGCGCCTGACGATCGCGACCACCGAAGACGCCGCGCGCGTCTCGGCCGAGCTCGGCATCCCGCGCGTCGCGATCGTGAGCGTCTGGGTGAGCGGCGATGCGATCACCGAGCTCTCGCTCTCGCTCCATGCGCTCTCGGGCGCACGGAGCGCGCGCCACGCAACAGCGAGCGGCACCCTCGACGCGGAGCACGATGCGCGCGCGATCGTCGACACGATGGTGGCGCAGGTGCTCTACGCGGAGCGCTCGGCGGCGATGATGGATCCGGGCGCCGGCACCACGACGACGGTGGATCCGGAGGGCGACGATCCCGAGGCGGAGCGTCCTCCGAGCGAAGGCCTGCGCGCGACCCTGCCGCCCGCGACCGGCGGAACGTCCACATCGGGTCGATCGGGCGATGGGCCCGAGCCGCTGTTCGGCATCGTCGGACCTGGCCTGCTCGCGGCGATCGGCGCGGCGGGCATCGGCCTCGGGGTGTGGGCCACCCTCGATCCGACGTGCGATCGCTACAACGCGGATCGCACGATCTGTCTGCGCGGCGAGCAGAACAACCCCGGCGTAGGGATCACCATGATCCTCGTGGGCTCGCTCTCGCTCGCGGGCGCCATCGCGTGGTGGGTGCTCGATGCCGAGGCCCCCGAGAACGAGCCCCGCATCGACGTGGTGATCGGCCCCGGCAGCGCGGGCGTGCGAGGGACGTTCTGATGCGCGCGCTGCGATCGGCCGTCGTGCTCGGGCTCTTCGTGCTCGCGGCCGCCTCGACAGGCTGCCTCAGGCCGCGCTTCGATCTCTGCGCGGAGGATCCGCCCCATCCCGACTGTCCCTCCGACGCGGGCCCCGACGCAGCGATCGACGCCGCGCGGGTGGACGCACCGACCGACGAGGACGCGTCCACGGACGCGCCGACGCCCGTCGATGCCCCGACGACCGACGATGCGCCGATGCCCGTCGACGACGCCTCGAACGACGACGCGGGCCCCGACGCTCCCTGAACGGCGCGCGCTCCTCTATAGTCGCGGGCGATGGCCGACCACACGAGCCGCGCGTACGAGACGGAGCTGCGCAACCTCAAGGACCGTCTGCTCGCGATGGGAGGACGTTGTGAGCAGCTCATCATGATGGCCACGCGCGCGCTCGGCGAGCTCGACGCCGATCTCGCGAAGAAGGTCGAGCAGACCGATCGCGCGATCAACGTCGAGGAGGTCGCGATCGACGAGGCCACCGTGCGCATCCTCGCGCTGCGGCAGCCAGTGGGCCGCGATCTGCGGTTCTTGGTGCTCGCGCTGAAGGTGGTGACGGACCTCGAGCGCATCGGCGACGAGGCCGTGAACATGGCCGAGCGCGCGGTCGAGCTCGCGAAGGCACCTCCGATCCTGCCGCTCCAGCCGCAGCTGCAGGAGCTCGCCGACGCGTCCGCGCAGATGGTGCGCCAGGCGCTCGACTCGTTCGTGACCGAGGACGAGAAGCTCGCGCGCGCGGTGCTCGCGGCCGACGATCACGTCGACGCGCTCTACGGCAAGCTGCTGCGCGCCTCGATGGCGATGGTCGAGCAGAACCCGAGCCGCGTGCAGGATGGCTTCCGCTTCGCGTTCTGCGCCAAGTACCTCGAGCGCGTCGCCGATCACGCGACGAACATCGCCGAGCAGGTCGTCTTCATGGTGTCGGGCGACGACGTCCGTCACCTCGGCTCACGCGACGGGAGCCCCAAGCGCTGACCCGCTGGGCGAGGGACAGGGATCAGATCATCCCGTGCTCGCGGAACCAGCGCACCGCGTCGCGCACGGACTCGTCGATGGGGCGGAACGTGGCGCCGAGCTCCCGCTTGGCCTTCTCGCTCGTGAAGTAGGCGGGCTTGAGCGTGAACTCGAAGAACGTGCGGGCGAGCAGCGGTGGCTCGCTCGTGAGGCGGCTCTGCACCTCGAAGCCGCGCACGATCGCGCGCGCCGCGGCCACGGGCAGCGTGCGGACCTTGCGGTTGCGATCGGTGCCTCGCTCGATCGCCTGCGCGAGCTGGGTGTTCGAGAGGTTGTGCGCCGTGGCGACGTAGCGCTCGCCGCGCTTGCCGCGGAGCGCCGCGAGCACGTGCACCTCGGCCGCGTCGCGCACGTCCACGTAGCTCGCGCCGCCGGCGAACGCGACGGCGGGGCCGGGCACCTTGAGCGACGCGCGGATGAGCTCGCCGCTCGGTGTGGGGCGGATGTCGTTGGGCCCGAGCACGATGCCGGGGCACACCACGCGCACGTCGAGGCCCCACGCCGCGAACGACTCCGCGAGCTCGCGGCTGAAGTACTTCGAGCGCGCGTAGGGGAAATCGAGATCCCAGCTCTCGAACGCCGTGCGCTCGTCGCCCACTTGCCCGAGCTCCGGACGACCGAGCGAGACGATGCTCGCCGTGTAGATGACGCGCTCGACGCCGGCGCGACGCGAGGCCTCGAGCACGTGGAAGGTGCCGCGCAGGTTCACGTCGTACATGCGCGTGGGATCGGGCGCCCACGCGTCGTAGATCGCGGCCGCGTGGAACACGGTGTCGACGCCCTCGACCGCGCGCTGACAGCCGACGGGATCGCGCACGTCGCCCTCGATCACCTCGCACGTCACGCCCTCGAGGTTGTCCTGCTTCTCGCCCGGCGCGGCGAGCACTCGCACCTCGACATCGCGCGCGCGCAGCTTCTTGACGATCCAGCTCCCGAGGAAGCCGCAGCCACCGGTCACGAGCGCTCGCTTCATCGCGTGGTTCTCTCGCGGCGCAGAACGGAAGTCGAGGCCTCGCGCGCTTGACCCCCGCCGCGCCCGAACGGAGCATCGGTGCGTGCACGCGACGAGAGGCTCGAGAGCATGGCTCGCTGCGCTCGGCGCGCTCTCGCTCGCGACGAGCCTCGCGTGCAGCCCCAACGTGGAGCCGTCACTCGACGCGACGGTCTCGGAGGACGCGCTCACGGCCGCGGACGCAGTCACGCCGAGCGACGCTCCTCGGCCGCCTTGCGCGCCTTCCGATCACGTCCTCCTCTGCGGCGAGCGGCTGCTGATCGCGCACCGAGGCGGCGGGCTCCTGCGTCCCGAGGAGACGCTGATCGCGTTCGAGCACGCTGTCTCGCTCGGGGCCGACGTGCTCGAGCTCGATGTGCACTCGAGCGCGGACGGCGCGATCGTGCTCATGCACGACGACACCGTGGATCGCACCACCGACGGAAGCGGCGCTGTGCACGATCTCTCGCTCGCGGAGCTACGCGCGCTCGACGCGGGCTACCGCTTCACGACCGACAGCGGCGCGACGTTCCCGTACCGCGGGATGGGCGTGCGGGTGGCGACGCTCGAGGAGGTGCTCGCGGCGCATCCGAGCGCGTGGTTCTCGATCGAGATCAAGCAGACCGAGCCCGACATCGTCTCCGACGTGCTCGCGGTGATCGACGCTGCCGGCGCGAGCGAGCGCGTGGTGGTCGTGGCGTTCTCGGACGCCGTGGTCGCGTCGCTCCGCGCGCAGCGGCCCTCGCTCGTGACGGGGATGAGCCTGGGAGAGATCGTCGCGTTCACGGCGCTGTCCGCGGCGCGGGAGCCGACCTACGTGCCGCCCTCGCGCATCGCGCAGGTCCCTCACGGCAGCGTGACCGCGGCGATGCTCGCGCGGGCCGAGCGCTTCGGCGTGCGCCTTCATCCGTGGACCGTGAACGATCGCGCGACGATGGAGCAGCTCCTCGATCTCGGCGTGCACGGGATCATGACCGACGATCCCGCCCTGCTCGCCGAGGTGCTCGAGGGGCGCTGAGAGGTGGCCTCAACCGCGCTCGATCAGCACGCCCTTGAGCAGCGGGCTCTCGCCTGGCCCCGCGCGGAAGTCGAGCGGGGGCGCGAGGTCCACGACGCGCGCGAGCTGCACCTTCGCGAGCTCGGCGCCCGCGCGTGCGTGGGCGCGGAACGTGACCTGCGTCATGCGTCGATCGTTGCTCGTCGCGATCACGCTGCCGCGCTCGATCACCACGGCGAGGACCTTGGCGAAGAGGCCTTGCCAGTCCTTGCCGCTCGTCCAGCGCGAGCGCTTGGTCGTCGAGAACGTGGGCGGATCGACGCACACGAGATCGAAACGCTCGCCGCGCTTGGCGAGGCGCGCGAGCACGTCGAACACGTCGTCCGCGACGAAGCGGTGCGCGCTCGGATCCGCCGCCAGCGCCTCGTGGGCGCGGCCACGATCGAGCGCGCGCTGCGAGGCATCGACCGAGAGCGTCGAGCGCGCACCGCCCACCGCCGCCGCCACGCTGAACGCGCACGTGTACGAGAAGAGGTTGAGCACCGACTTTCCCTGCGCGAGCTCGCGCACACGCCGACGGTTCTCGCGCTGATCGAGGAACAGGCCCGTCGACATGCCATCGCCCAGGCGCACGTGGAAGGGGACACCGTGCTCTCGCACGATGAGATCGTCCGGAGCGGGCTCGCCACGCACAGGCGCGCTGGGCGCGTGTGCTTCGAGATCCTTCTGCGAGAGATCCTGCGCCTTCTTGGGGCGCCGCTTGAGGTAGATGCCGTCGAAGCCGAGGCCCCCCACGCCATCGAGGATCGAGGTCTCGTCGAGCGCGCAGTCGTGGAGATGCACGACCAGGTGATCGCCGTACACGTCGACGGCGAGACCTGGCACGCCATCGCCCGACTCGGAGAAGATCCGGAACGCAGTCGTCGCCACGCTGGGATCACGGCGCGTCGCAGCGAGAAGGTCCGAGCGCCGCTCGATCGCGATGGGCAGCGCCTCGCGCCATGCGTCCTCGATCGTGATCGCGTCCTCGATCCACTGCGTGAACAGCGGGGGCGTGGCTCGCGCGATCGTCAGCGGGCCTCGCTCGGGGTGCGGCAACGTGATCGCGACGGACGCGAGCATCATCCGCGGCGCGGGCGCGCCTCCGTAGAGGAGGTCCCCCGCAATCGGTGCGCCTCGATGCGCGAACTGCACGCGGATCTGATGGGTGCGGCCCGTCTCCAGCTTCACCTCGATCAGCGAACGTCGCTCGATCGTGCGGAGCGTGCGCGCGTGGGCGACGGCTGACTTTCCCTCCCGCGATCGCACGATCTGCACGAGCCCGTCGCGCTCCGCGAGCGTGTCCTCCATACGACCGGAGGGCGCGCGTGCGCCCGGCGCGAGCGTCACGGCGGCCACGTACGTCTTCTCGAGCGCGTGGCGATCCGTGGCGTCGGCCATCGCGCGCTGCGCCCGATCGGAGAGTGCGAACGCGATCAGGCCGGAGGTCTCTTGATCGAGCCGCGAGTGCACGGCGAGCGGACGCGTGAGGCCCAGGTGCCGTGTGAGGCGGGTGACCAGCGCGCCCTCGCCCCCGGCCTCGCGCTCGATCGAGAGCATGCCCGCGGGCTTGTCGACCACGACGAAGTGCTCGTCGTGGTGGACGATCCACTGCGGTGCGAAGGTAGGGAACGGGGCCGGCACGCGTGACGCGTCCGCTCGATCAGAAGGCGCGCCCCTCAAAAGGCGCGGTTGCGCAGGGACTCGGGGAGGATGAGCGAGGCCTCGCCCGTCGCGGTCACCCACAGCTGGTGGGCTGCGCGCGTCACCGCGATGTGGAGGAGGTGGCGACACTCGTCGGTCACCGGGTACACGGCGCGCGTGCACTCGAGGAGCACGACGTAGTCGAACTCGAGGCCCTTCACCTGGCGCACGTCGGTGACGTCGATGCCCGCGCGGAACGGGAAGTCCTGATCCGCGATGCGGCGGAGGTGCGGGACCTCCGCGTTGACGAGGCCCTTGTAGTAGAGGTCCGCCTGCTCGGGGTAGCGCGCGACCAAGCACACCGACGCCCGGGGCTCGGCCTGCATCAGTTCGCGCAGCGCCTCGCCGAGGTACGCGACAGCCTCGCCCGAGTGCGCGAACTGGAAGAGCTCCACTGGCGCGCCGGGACGGATCGCGTTGCCCGACTCCGGATCCGCGAGCGGCCCGAGCACCTCTTGCGCGAGCTCGATGATCTCGTGTGTCGAGCGGTACTGCACCTTGAGGGGCGAGACCTCGATCGGCGCGCCCTCGCCCTCCGACTTGCGGGGATCGACGGCCTCGAGCAGCTGCTTCCAGCTCTTGAAGCCGTTGTCCATGTGGAGGCGCTGCGAGACGTCGCCCGCCATCGTGACCGAGCGCTGCTTGGTCGTGGTTCCCATCACGACAGCGAGCTCGACGGGCGAGAGATCCTGCGCCTCGTCGATCAGGATGTGCTCGTAGCGGAGCGTCTCGGCCTGCTTGCCGCTCCCTCGCAGGAGCGGGCCGCGCAGGCGCTGCGTGATGCGCAGCAGGAGCGCGTCGTCCTCGCGATCGAGCTTGGCCGACTCCTGCTCCTCGGCGCCGTCCACGCCGACCGAACGATCGTCGTCGTCGTCGTCCTGATCGTCGTCGTCCGAGCCCTTGCGACGCACCACGAGCTTCTTCGCGGGCTGCTCGCCGTCGACGAAGCGGAGCGAGGGATCGTCCTCGCCCTTGCGCGTGTCCTCCTCGTCGTCGCCGCCCTTGTCGGACTTCTTGACCTTGAGGCCGCCCTCGTCGCGCTTCTGCTCGAGCTCCGCGAGGACGAGGCCGCACTTGTCGACGCACCAGCGGTGCGCGCTCGCGAGATCCTCGGCGTCCAGATCGGCCGCGTCGTTCGCGAACGCCTTGGTGAGCCGCTCGAGGTCCGTGAGGATCTCGGCCCACGCGGCGGTGACGTCGAGGTGCTCGCGACGCGCGGTGGAGAGGGTGCGCTCGATCGCGTGACGCAGCGCGATCGGCTTGGGCGTGACCTTGACGGGCGCGGTCTTGCCGCGCGCGAGCGCGTTGAGCTCCGCGTCCGGGTCCTCCTCGGGAGAGGCCCATTTGTCGAGGCGGTGCAGGCGGAGGGCGACAGGCGCGCGGTGCTGCGCGCGCCAGTACGCGACGGCGTCGTCCGCGCCCTCGATGCCGCGCGTGGCCTCGACGAGCACGGCCTCGACCTTCGCGGCGACCTCGGTGCAGTAGCCCTCGACGACGTCGAGCATCGTCTGGTGCTTCTTGAGGCGCGTGACCGCCGTGGGCGTCTCGTCGTGGTACGCGGTCGGCAGGCCTCGGAGGTGCGTGCCGCGGAGCTTCTCGGCCCAGCGCTCGAACGTCGTGACCGGCACACCGCCCGCGCCGAGCGAGGGCAGCACGCGCGAGATGTAGCGGACGAGCGCGTCGTTGTAGACGAGCACGAGCATGCGGTCGGCGCGGAAGCGCTTCGCGTCTTGGAACGCGAGGTAAGCGAGGCGGTGCAGGCCGATGGTCGTCTTGCCCGAGCCGGCGCCGCCCTGGATGACGACGAGTCCGCCATCGGGCTTGGTGATGAGCTCGAACTGGCGCGGATCGATGAGCGCCGTGATCTCCGGCAGGTACTTCTCCTCGCGGCCGTCGTCGATGCGCACGCCGAGCTTGCCGGGGCTGTGGTGATCCTCCGCGCGCATGGCCGAGCCCTGGCCGCCCTTGAGGCGCGCCGAGTCACCCGCGCGACGCCAGCTGCCATCGAAGCCGCGCACGAAGATGCCCTGCGGACAGCCGATGCGACGAAGGAGGCCGCTGCCGATCGCGACCGCGCGGCGCACCGCCACTTCCCCGTGGACGTCGCGTCCACCGAAGCGCTCTTCGTACTCGTCGCCTTCTTCGTAGCGGTAGTAGATCCGGGACACCGGCGCGTCGCGCCAGTCGACGATCCGCACGTTCGTGCGCGAGTCGAGGTAGGTGGCCTTGCCGATGAGGACCTCGCGCTTCTTTCCGTCCTCCTCGAGCACGAGCCTTCCGAAGTAGGGGGACGCCGAGTCGATCGCGCCCTCCGCGACCTTGCCCCGACGCGCGGCGACCTCGGTGAGGCGCTCCATCTCCTCGATCAGCGGCGGGACGTCCTCGAGGCGAGCCTCTTGGATCTGGTTGCGCAGCGAGATGAGCTCGGCGTCGTAGTCGATCTGGTAGTCGTTCGCGGCGTTGAGACGCATCTCCTCGGCGCGGGCCACGAGGTGCTTCTGGATGCGGTTGAGCGTCCGCTCTTCCTCCCCGACGATTCGGGTCTGCTCTGCGTCGGGGGTGCCCGACTCGTTCGCATTCGTCTTCGTGGGGATGGCTTGGGTCATTCGGATTCCCTGCGAGAGAAACAAAGGGGCGAACAAACAAAAAAAGCCTCCGCCGCAGCGAAAGCGGCCACGGGGTAGCAGAGTCACCGTCCCTGGCAAGCCCGGAGAACCCCGCCGATGGACGAGCCGGCATCCAACGAGGTGCCGTACGCTCCTCGTCAGCGAGGGAATCGATGGAGGTGGTCGATCTACTGTGGGTAAGCCTGGTCGCCTCAGGCGGCGTCGGTGCTGTGACCGCGCTGGCGTCGTCTCGGATGAAGTCCGAGACCGTGCTCGGGGCGCTGCTCCTCGTTCCGGTCGGATTCGCCCTGTGCGAGTTTGTCGTCGACGCTCCCCTCAGCCTGCCCCTCCCGGAGTTGACGCCCATGGCGGCGCTGATCATGGCTGTTCTGATTGCCGTCGGCCGCTGCGCCGTCGTGCTCGCCGCGCTCGCGGTGACTGCTCGCCTCGCGGGCCGGCATCACGACCTCGTCGTGGCTCTCGCGGGTGCGGCCTCGATGAGCATGTGCGCCGCGCTGGTCGTTCGAGCGTCCACCACTGCCCCTCGCCCCGGTCTCGTTCACTGGCAGTCGTACGTCGAGGGCCTGGACGAGCTCCTGCACCAGACGCAGGCGCTGCGGTCGCTGGAGCGAGATCCGAGTCAGCTGGTGGCCCTGCCGGAACCGCCCTTCTTCGACCGCGCGTCCGCGACGACGATGCCGGACTTGCCCGAGGGGCCGACGAGCGAGACGAGCTGGACGACGCCAGACGGCAGGGGGGTGCGACTCCGCTCCTATGGCGTCGAGGGCCACGATGACTGTTGCTTCGCGCGCGGGGGGAGCCTGGTCGTCCTCTTGGAGTCGGAGCGAGGCGCGCTGCTTCTTGGTCAGAACGCGGTCGGCAAGTGGCGACCGTGCGCAGTCGAGGGGAGCGACATGCGGGGCCTCGTCGTCTCCCGCGCCCACTTCGACCGATACGGAGCTCCTCCGATGTGCGCGTGGATGCTCGCGCTGGCGACGGTGGCTGGGACGATCACGCTCGCCCTCGCATGGCGTGAGCGCCACGCAGCGTCGAGGGTGGAGCGCATGAAGCTCGCGCGCGTCGAGGGAGACACGGCCCTCCTGGAGGACGGCACGCTGGTGCGGTTGCAGACACCGGTGCCCGCGAACGTCCACGGCGTGCTCGTCGATCCCCAGCCGTTGACGCTCGAGTACCGCGAGGACGCACGCGCACCCGTGACGACCTGGATCGCGGCGAACGATGGACACGCTGCTGTGCTCGAGGAGATGCGGCGGCGGGTCGGGGTGTGGCTCGCGCTCGCGTTCGTCCTCACAGTGTGGCTCGCGCTGCCTGCCATCGCGGCGCTGCGGCACGGGTTCGTGCTGTCGTTCGGTTGAACGCCAAGCGCGATTGGCTCTAGCCTCCGCGCCCCATGACGTTCTCGGCCGACGCGTTCCTCGACATCGACAAGACCTCGCCGCCCAAGGTGCGCGGCTTCCGCTTCGCGGGGATCGCGGCCGGGATCAAGAGCAATGGCAAGCCCGACCTCGGCCTGATCCTCGCGGACGAGGACGTCGCGGCGGCCGGCGTGTACACGAAGAACCGCGTGCGCGCGGCGCCCGTGGAGATCGCGCAGAAGCGGACGCGCAAGGGACGCCTGCGCGCGGTGCTCGTGAACAGCGGCAACGCGAACGCCTGCACCGGTGAGCCCGGAAGGAAGGCCGCGCTCGCGTCCACGGCCGCGGTCGCCAAGCGCATCGGCGTGAGCGCGGAGCTCGTGGCGCCGGCTTCGACAGGCGTGATCGGCGCGCTCCTTCCGGCCGAGAAGATCCTCGACGCGATGCCGCGCCTTCTCGACGCGGTGGACTCCTCGCGCGCGGCCGACTTCGCGCGCGCGATCATGACGACCGACCAGTGGCCCAAGGTCGCGACGCGCACGCTGAAGATCGGCAAGGAGACAGCGACGGTCCTCGGCGTGGCCAAGGGCGCGGGCATGATCCATCCCGACATGGCCACCACGCTCGCGTTCGTGGTGACCGACGCGGGCTGCTCGCCGGCGCTGCTCGCCAAGCTCCTCAAGGAGGCGACGGACGCGACGTTCAACGCGATCAGCGTCGATGGCGACACGAGCACGAACGACACGATCCTGCTGCTCGCGTCGGGCAAGGCCGGCACGGTGAAGGCCGGCAGCAAGGACGCCAAGGCGCTGCGCGAAGCGCTCGAGGACGTGCTGGGCGCCCTCGGCCGCAGCATCATCGCGGACGGCGAAGGAGCGGAGCACGTCGTGACGTTCGAGGTCTCGGGCGCCCGCAGCGATGCGGATGCGCGCAAGGCCGCCAAGACGATCGCGACCTCGCCGCTGGTGAAGACGGCGCTCCATGGCGTGGACGCGAACTGGGGCCGCATCCTCGCGGCGGCGGGTCGCTCGGGCGCGGTGTTCGATCCCGACGTCGCGGCGATCAGCATCGGCGACGTCGCGATCGTGACGAAGGGCATGCCGATCGGAAAGACCGCCGAAGCTGCGGCGGCGAAGATCATGGCGGGCCCCGACTACACCATCCGCGTCTCGCTCGGACGCGGTCCGGGCAAGGCGCGCTACCTCACGTGCGACATGGGCAAGAGCTACATCGCGGTGAACGCGAACTATCGAAGCTGAGCCGCCTGCGCTGACGCGTCGCGGCATTTGTTTCGACGGGCCTCGGCGTCCTTTTCAGTCGCACGCACCCTGCTACTGTCGCGCGATGCAACAGCGCGCTGGCCTCGCCCTGGCCCTCGGTGTGTCTTCGTCGTTGGCGATCGTGGGCTGCGGAGGCCCGACCCCCTCCAGCGACGACGCAGCCGTGACCCCTGATGCCGCCATGCCGATGGGCACCGATGGTGGCCCGCGCGTCGACGCGTTCACCCCCGTGCCGGATGCGTATGCATCGCCCGACGCGTACTTCGAGGGCGTGCCGCCGTTCCGCAACCCGGTCGCGACGCCCGACGCGGAGCTCGCGCGGCAAGCGCTGCGGATCCTGGGCGCGCCGTCCGCGGGCGCGACCGAGGTCTACTGCAACGACTGCCACGGCCTCACGCGACAGACGATTCGTCACTGGCGCGCGCTGAGCGACACGGCGCTCTCGGAGTGCCTCACCGATCTCGAGGTGAGCTCCGACGCCTCGGCGGCCGACATGGTCGCGTGCTTCAGGAACGGCGACGTCTACGACACCTCGCGCGTGGGCATCTTCTCGACGGCCGCGGAGCTGTCGTGGTTCGAGTACGTGTTCCGCCACGGCGGCGGCACGGCCTGGGAGACCGAGTACGCCGCGTTCGTCGAGCGCGCTGGGATGCCCGCAGCCGACAGCGGTCACCCGACGCTCGATCAAGCGCAGTTCGACATCCTGGCCGAGTGGTTCATCCGTGGCGTGCCGGGCCTCGACGACGTGCTGCCCGAAGATCCGGCGCCCACGACGTGCACCCCCGGCATCTCCGCCGACGTCGCCGCTCACGGCGCGCGCATGGCCACGATGGGCTGGGCGCAGCGCAACCGCGACGCGGGCACGCTGATGTTCGGCTGCGCCCCGGGCGCGGCGCCCACCACCTGCCTCGCGACCGAGGAGCGCGCGGCCGACACGACGTACGGCGCGGAGTGGGACGTCGTGGCGGGCACCACGCTGCGCGTGCTCTACACGACCGACTACCGCTCCGCGTACTGGACGCGAAGCTCGGCGGACGGTCGCTTCGTGTCGCACGGCGCGGCCGTGATGAGCGCGCAGCGCGGACGCTTCATCGATCTGCAGCGCGACGTCGCGATCCCCGCCTCGGGCAACTACGACCCCTCCTTCTTTCCCGACAACAGCGGCTTCGTGTTCCACGGCTCGCGCGCGTACGTGTGCGAGCAGAGCCTGCTCACCACGCCGTCGCTCAGCACCATTACGTTCACCGAGTCGCAGTGCACGAACAACCGCACGATCGGGCTCTACGAGCACGTGGCCGCGGGCTTGATGGGCGGCGACTACTGGTCGGTCGATGGCTCGTTCGTCTCCGACGACGGCGGTCACGATCCGACGCTCGACGATCCGATGACCGACTTCGGATCCGACTCCGACACGGACTTCACGCGCCTCGTGAACGTCGCGGACGAAGGCTTCCGCGTGATGGGCACGACCTCGATCTCGACGCCGTTCGAGGGCGACGCCGTGCTCGCGCCGAGCGGCGAGCTGATCATCAATCGCATCTCGGGCCCGGGCGGTCGCCAGCTCGGCTACGTGCTGCGCGGCGTGAGCTTCGACACCAGCGGCCCGACGCTTCGCGCCGAGGCGCCCGAGATCGCGCGCTACTGCTTCAACGGCGGCAAGCCTGCCTTCTCCTTCGACGAGCAGTGGATGGTCATCCACCACTACCTCGGCGCGGCGGACGCGGTGGACCTCGGCTTCACGGGCGCGAGCGATCCGGCGTTCGCCGAGTACCTCAGCCAGGGCGCGGCCAACGTGTACCTCGTGAACCTCGCGACGGGCGCGCGCACGCGCCTCACGAACATGCAGCCCGGTCAGTACGCGCTCTTCCCGCACTTCCGCGCGGACGGCTGGATCTACTTCACGGTCAGGACGGTGGGTCAGCGCGCGGAGCACATCGTCGCGAGCGACGCGCTGTTCACCGTCGGGGGCTGACGTGTCGCGCGCGAGCCTCGTCGCGCGCGCGCTGCCGGTCCTGCCGGTCCTCGGGGTGGTCCTCGGGGGCTGCGGACGCCCGAGCGTCGAGGCGCCGAGCTGCGAGGAGCTCGGCGTGGCGATCGAAGCCAGCGGGCCGGGCGAGCGTCGGGTGATCGGTGAGGCCGCTCCCTACGAGGCCGACGCGATGCTCGCCTCGCGCACGAACGAGCTCGCCACCTCGCAGCGCGCGAGACGTGCGGCTGCGTGGTCGGCGGTGGCGCGTGTGCTCGCGCCGGTAGAGCTCGCGGAGCGCACACCCGTCGAGGGCGCGCGCCTGCCGGCGTTTCGCACCTGGCACGACCGCGACGACGTCAACCGCATGTTCCAGCACGCGTACGCGGGCATCGGCGCGGAGCGCCGCAGAGCACGGAGCCCGTTCGCCTCCGCGGAGCTCGACGAGACGATCGCGTGGAGCCCGCGCGCCGTGGACTCGATCGAGGGATGGACGCCCGAGCGCTTCGAGGCGTTCGTCGGAGGCCTGCACGACCAGCGTGCGATCGACGCGCTCGGCGGCATCCGTCGCGTGTCGATGAGCAGCGACGCCGCGCGCCACGTGCTGGCGAGCTACGCCGAGATCACGCGGTGTCTGGACGGGGAACGGCCGCTGCCGTTCGTCGATGGCCCGCCCGCCACCCGCTCGCTCGCGCACGTGCCGCTGGCGATCACGCGCTGCCACGGCACGATCGAAGGGCCGTTCTTCGTCGCGAGCGGGGCGAGCCTGCGCGCGAGCGTCGAGGCCGCCGCGGACACGCGGATCTCGGTGCACCGTTCGGACGATGGGCTCGTGGGCGACACGGTCTGTGATCACGAGGCCGCGTGCGAGGTCGAGGGCCCTGGTGCGTTCTTCGTCGAGGTCCGCGCGGGGGCCGAGGATCTCGCAGGCACGCTCGACGTCGAGGTCAGCGAGCCGAGCCGGGTCGCGCCCGACTGCCTGGCCGCCTCGTTCCCGATGGGCGCGGTCACGATCGCAGCGCACTGGGAGCGCGCAGACTTCGGCCTGCGCCTTCCGATCTTCGACACGTCCGCACCCGCGATGCGTCGGCGCTTCGACGACGGCACCTTCACGTGGGGCGCAGGCGACGGCGACGCCGACCCCGACGACACGTCGATCTACACGATGACGTTGCCCGCCGGCGCCACCTACCGGCTCGCGGGCATGCACGTCCGCACGCGCGAGCTCGATCACTGGCTGAACATCACGCTCTGGTGGTCGCCCGATCCGGACACCGACTTCGGCGCCGATCGTCCCGCGTCGATCGAGGCGCTCGGGGCGCCGTGGGGCTCGTACAAGATGTGCGTCGCGATCGACTTCGACGAGCACGACCCCGATCCGAGCGGCGGCTTCGCCGAAGACGAGCCGACCCTCGCGGCCGCCCTGGCCGAGGTCCACGACACGCAGAGCTGGTGCTCGAACCCATACATCGACGCCGCGCCGGGCCTGCTCCGAGGCAACTGCGTGGGCTGTCACCAGCACGCGATGGGCGAGCGCGCGCCCGGCGAGATCGCGCTCGACGAGATCCGGTTCCCGAACGGCGGACGCACGCGCACCCGCAACAACGAGCCCGCCGATGGCTTCTGGAGCTTCGACGCTGGCGACGACATCGGCGCCGTGCTGCGCGACACCCTCACAGCGTGGGACGCCGTCGACTAGGACGGACGCGCTCGCATCGCGGCGTTGTCCCCAAGCTCGCAGGAGAATACGCTGTCTCCCCACGACCCATGGCCGAACGAGCCGCAGACGCTCCGCGCGTGGACGCGCTCCTCGATCGGCTCGGCGACAGTCTCTCGACGGACGGTCAGCCGGCCGCGGCCGGGCCCGCCAAGCGCCCCGCGGTGCCGCGACCGATGCTCGGTCGCCGCGCCACGTTGAT
>JAFLCL010000123.1 GCA_017303575.1 Deltaproteobacteria bacterium | reverse complement strand
GGTCAGCGGATCCGGCCGCATGAGCATCTCGTCGCCCGCGCACTTCTGTACGACCTCGTAGTACCGAACCCCCGGTGCATACCAACGCACATCCGCCATGACCTTCGAGCCTCCTCGCGAGGCCGAAGTGCACGGACCGAACCGGGTGTTTCGCGCTCGAACGTAAGGGAATTCGCGCGAGATCTGGCGGCCTGGCGGACCCCTGGCGGCGGAGTCCGCCGATGCGGAAGTCCCGCTGCCAGGTTCCCTCGACACCGGCGACGACCGTGGGCGAGAGTCAGCCGTCCCGCGGACAGACACGCTCACAGGCCAAGACAGCAAAGCCCCCCGAGCGCGCTCATCGGATCAACCACGAGGCGAAGCAGCGAGACGGAACGACGCGATGAAGACCCAGTACTACACGGCCAGCAGCCTCGACGGGTTCATCGCCACCGAGGATCACTCTCTCGAATGGCTCTTCCAGCTCGGTGACGTCAACGACACCAGCTACCCGCAGTTCATCGCAGAAGTCGGCGCGCTCGCGATGGGCGCGTCCACGTACCAATGGATGCTCGAGCACATCGTCGCGCGCGGGGAGCCGTGGCCTTACACGCAGCCGACGTGGGTGTTCACCCACCGCGAGATCGCGGGCGTGCCCGGCGCCGACGTCCGCTTCGTGCAGGGAGATGTCGCGCCCGTGCACGCGCTCATGGTCGCAGCGGCGCACGGCAAGAACGTGTGGCTCGTGGGCGGCGGTGATCTCGTCGGTCAGTTCCACGACGCGGGTCTGCTCGACGAGATCGTCGTCCAGGTCGGCTCGGTCACGCTTGGCACTGGCAAGCCGCTGCTGCCGAGGTGCATCGCGTTCCCGCCGCTGAAGCTCCTGTCCGTGCGACAGGTCGGCACCGGCTTCGCCGAGCTCCACTACGAAGTTCCTCACGCGACGAGCGAGTGAGCGCGAACGCGACGGACCTCGCAGCCGGGCGTCCAATCTCGCCGACTTCGCGTGCATCCTAGCGGCATGGCCGATCCGATCCCCCCGCGTGGTCCCACGTGGCTGAACGTGAACGCCGCGATGCTCACGCAGCTCACGCGCCCCAAGCGGTGGTGGCACTCGCTCGTCGCCGCGGCGGTCATCCTCTGTCCGGCCGTGCTCGGAAACGCCCTGCCGATGCTGGCGCTCCACTTCGGCCGCGCAAGCAGCCGAGACATGCCCCAGTGCCTGGTCGCCATGATGCTCCTCGCGATGGGCGGTTATGGGTTGTACTTCGCGTGGCTCTCCGGCTCGTTCGACCGCGCCACGCCGAGCCCCTTTGCGCTCGCGCCCTCGCTCGACACGACCCGCCCACCGCCGAGCGGCAGCCTCGCGCTCGTCGAGGGACGCGTACGCTTGATCGAGGGCACGTCCGTGCGCGGTCCGCTCACGGGGCGAGAAGGCGCGTGGAGCATCGCGACGGTGATGAACCAGTTCCCGCACGGACGGAACGAGAAGGACGTGAGGCCGAGTCTCGACGTACTGACGGACGCAGTGCCGTTCGAGGTCGTCGATGCGCGCGGGCACGCCGTGCGTGTGGAGCCCGCCGAGGGCTCGTTCCCGAGCGGCCGCTCCATCGAGGACGACGGCTCGTGCTACCCCGAAGGCGTCGCCGCCTGCATCGCGCGGAGCGATCTCGGCGTCGAGCCGGGCGAGCGCGTGCGCGTGTCGGAGCGTGTGCTGCGCGCCGGCGATCCGATCACCGTCGTGGGTGTGCTTCGTCACGGTGAGGGCTACCGCGGCGGCGCCGACTCGCTCGTCCTCGTGAGCGACGCGAAGGACGAGCTGCAGGTGCGCCTCGGCCCGCGCTCCGAGGCCCTCCGATCGTGGCGGGGCAACGACTCGCGCACGCCCGCGGTGATCGCAGCCCTCATGATCGCGGCGGGGCTCGCGATCACGATCTGGATCGCGCTCTGAGCCTGAACGATGCTCGCCTTCATGACGGACCTGGTCTTCGGTGTCGCGCTCGTCGCGATCGTCGGGTTCATCGGCACGATGCTCGCGCTCGGGTGGTACCTCACCGCGCACTACCGCGAGGCCGGGGCGCTCGCGCACGACACGTTCACGCCCGGGCGTCCCTGTCGCCTCGAGCTGCCCGCGAGCGGACCGCTGGATCTGATGCTGCGCTTCGCGACCACGAGGTCGCGCGGACAGAGCGAGTCGCTCTCCGCGATGATCGAGGTGGTGCGTCCCGAGGGCACGGAGCGCTACGCGGTCGCTCTCTCGCCCACGGCGCCCGAGCCGCCGGGCTTTCCGTTCCGCACGAGCGACGGTATGTCGTTCTCCGTGATGCAGTCGGGCCGCACCTCGACGCGAACGAGGGTGCTCGGTCGTGTGCCCGCCGGGGGACCGGGTCACGTTCTCGTCGACGTCTTCGCCCCCAACGCCGACGTCGGCTACTGCGCCGCGTTCGTGAAGCCTTCACGAACATGACCGAGGAGGGACGCGGAGCAGCGCGTCCTCCGCTACGGTGTCGATCGTGGCCGCACACCGCTTCCTCTTCGTCCTCGCGTCGTGTCTCGCGATCTCCTCGACCGCCTCGGCGCAGTTCCGTCGCGACACGAGCCCCGTCGCGATCCCCCCTGTCTCGCTGACCGCGCCGGACGACGCGTACGCCATGGCGGTGAACCCCGCCTCGCTCGCGTTCCTCTCGGGCTGGGGCCTCCACTACGTGCACGCGGACGCCGACAGCCAGAGCGATCTCGGCGAGCGAGGTGATGGCCTCTACGCCGCGATGCCGCTCTTGTTCGGCGTGTCGGCGGGCCTGTCGGTCGACAGCGTGCGTCCCGCGCCGCGGCTCGTGCCCGGCGAGCGCCTCGGCTTCGAGCGCACGATGGTCTCGCTCGGCCTCGCGTACCGCGTGCTCGAGTCGCTCGGCGTCGGCGCCACGGCGCGGATGCTCTTCGGATCGCCCCAGATCCTCGGCCTCTTCACGCTCGATCTCGCGGCGAGCTTCCGTCCCGTGCCCGAGGTCGCGCTGTCGTTCATCGCGCGCGACGTGACAGCGCCCTCGCACCAGCAGGCGGTGGGCCTCGAGCCCGTGGGCCGCGTGCCGCGCTCGTTCCTCCTCTCGCTCGCGCTCCGCCCCGAAGAGACGCGCGCGCTCACGATCGATCTCGCAGGCGCGATCGACGACACCGGTGCGATCGGCGCGCGCGTGGCCGCCGAGGTGGAGGTGCCCTACGTCGGTCGCCTGCTCGGCGCGCTCGAGGTGCAGGATCTGAGCGGCGCCGCGCCCGATCTGCGCGGCACCGTGGGCCTGGCGCTGGACTGGGGACAGTACGGCGTGGGCGGCGGCGTGATCGCAGGCGATGGCTTCGAGGGCTCGCCCGGTTGGTACGCGCACGCGCGCGTCGAAGAAGACGTGCGCCGCGGCATCCCCACCGGCGACGTGGTCACCGAGGTCGTGCTCTCGGGCGCGGGCGCGCGCTCGTTCCTCTCGGTGCAGCGTCGCCTCGAGCGAGCCCTGCACGATCCGCGTGTGCGCGGCGTGCTCCTCCGCATGCAGGGCGCGGGCTTCGGGCTCGCGTACGCGCAGGAGCTGCGGCAACTCGTCGATCGGCTCGAGGCTGCGAACAAGCCCGTCGTCTGCTCGCTCGAGGACGCGAGCGGCAGCGAGCTCTACGCCTGCGCCGGCGCGCGTCGCATCGTCATCGACCCGTCGGGTGGCGTGCGCCTCTACGGACCGAGCATGGAGATCCAGCACTACGGCACGGCGCTGCGGAACCTGGGTGTGCGCGCCGACTTCGTCCGCATCGGCCGCTTCAAGAGCGCGATCGAGGACTACCAAGACGACACGATGGGCGAGGGCGCACGCGAGGAGCGAACCGAGATCCTCGCGGGCCTCTCCCTTCGGCTGCGCGACGATCTCTCGCGCGATCGCGACCTCGTGTTCGACACGATGCAGGCGCTGCTCGATCGCGGCCCGTACCTCGCGGACGAGGCGGTCGAGGTGGGCCTCGTCGACGAGGTGACGGGACGTGACGAGATCTCGCCCGTCCTTCGCGACGTGATGGGCGGCGACTTCGCGCGGGAGCGCTCGGCGCCGGGCGAGATCGATCGTCACTTCGGCGAGGCCTCGCACATCGGGGTCGTCGTGATCGACGGCGAGATGACGGATGGCGAGAACGTCGATGTGCCGTTGCTCGAGATCCACACCACGGGCGGCCGCACGGCCTCGCAAGCGATCGATGGGTTCGCAGCGGATCCCGCGATCAGCGCGATCGTCGTGCGCATCGACACACCCGGCGGCTCGGTGCTCGCGAGCGATCAGATCCATCGCGCCATCCAGCGCGCGCGTCGCCGCAAGCCTGTGATCGCCTCGATGGGCGCGATCGCCGCGAGCGGCGGCTACTACGTCGCCTCGGCCTGCGACGAGATCTGGGCGGAGCCTTCGACGATCACGGGCTCGATCGGCGTGTGGTTCGGCAAGGTGGACTTCGAGCCGATCGCGACGCGCTACGGCGTGACCACCGAGCAGATGCGCTCGGGCGCGCATGGCGGTGCCGAGTCGCTGTTCCGTCCGTTCACCGCGGAGGAGCGTGCGTTGCTCAGCGACGCAGTGCGCTCTTGGTACCGCTCGTTTCTTCGTCGCGTGGCCGAGGGCCGCGGCATGCGCATGACGGAGGTGCACGCGCTGGCGCAGGGTCGCGTGTACACCGGGGATCGGGCGCTCGAGCTCGGCTTGGTCGATCACCTCGGCGGCTTCACGTCCGCGCTCGAGCGCGCGCGACAGATCACGGATCTGCCGGTGGAGACGGGCTACGAGGTGCGTCCGTTCCGTCCGAGCTCGATCATCGACTACGTGCTCCAGGGCGCAGGCCTCGCGCGCGCGGAGCTCGCAGACGGCCTCGACGCGGCGGCGGAGGCGGAGCTGTCACCGCGCCCGTCGCTCGATCCGAGCACCGCCGAGGCGATGAGCGCGCTCGGCAACGCGATCTCGGCGCTGAGCCCTGAAGCGCGTCGCGTGCTGCGCATGGTCTACGTGATGCGCGTGATCGGCGACGCCCACCCGCTGGCTCTGCTACCGATCGACATCGGCTCCGACTAGCCGCGCGACCGCACGACGTCGTCAGTCGTCACGACGCCGTGGGCGTCGTGGCGCGGGGCTTGCGAAGCGGGCCGCGTGCGCCCGTGCAACGAGAAGGAACGCCGAGATCTCGCGACCGGGCGACGACGGTCTGACGGCGGGCGTCACCCGCATGACGGAAGCGAGGCGAGATGAACGAGACGACGAAGCAGGGCTCTGGCCATGGCCTCAAGCCGGCCAAGCCCACAGGCATCGAACGGACCTTCGCGGACGACGAGATCATCGTCAGCAAGACGGACACGAGCGGCCGCCTCGTGTACGCGAACGATGTCTTCCTGAGGATCGCGGGCTACCAGGAGCGAGAGATCCTCGGCCAGCCCCACAGCATCATCCGCCACCCCGACATGCCACGCGCTGTCTTCAGCCTCCTCTGGGAGACGCTCGCGAGCGGCTCGGAGATCTTCGCCTACGTCGTGAACCTCGCGCGCAACGGCGACCACTACTGGGTCTTCGCGCACGTGACCCCGACGTTCGGCCCGGATGGCGCGACCGTCGGCTACCACTCGAGCCGACGCGTGCCCAACCGTCGTGCGGTCGCGACCATCGCGCCGATCTACGCCGAGCTCCTCGCTGCCGAGCGCGCTGTGAGCGGCAAGCGTGAGCAAGTGCTCGCTTCGCGCGCTCTCCTCGACACGAAGCTCGCGCGCATGGGCATCGCGTACGACGCGCTCATGTTCGCCCTCGAGACGAAGAGCGAGGCCTGACATGACCGTCTCTCACGACACCCATGCTCGCCGAGCCAGCCGCGCGTCCAGCCATCCGACCTCGACGTCTCCCGCGCAGGAGGCGGAGATCGCCGCGCTTCGCGCCGAGGTCCTGCTCCTTCGTGAGTGGGTCGGGCGCGTCGCGCACGTGAGCGATGCCGTCGCTTCCGGCGATCTCGAGCACCGCCTCCCCCAGTGCGAAGACGACCCGAGTGTCGCGCGCATGGTGCGCGGGCTGAACCGACTCCTCGACGTCACGGACGCGTTCGTGCGTGAGGCCAAGGCCTCGCTCACCTACGCGAGCCACGGCAAGTTCTTCCGGCGCGTCCTCCTCAAGGGGATGCCGGGCACGTTCCGGCAAGCGTCGGGCGTCATCAACGAAGCCACGCTGGCGATGGAGCGGCAAGCGGGCGCGCTGCGCGACGCGGAGAAGAAGCGTGTCGTGATGGCCGACGAGTTCGAGCACTCGATCAAGGAGGTGGTCTCCACCTTGGCGGCCTCCGCGACCGAGATGCGCGCGACCGCCGAGTCGCTCGCGCGCATGGCGAAGGAGACGACGGATCAGGCCAAGGCGCTGTCGAAGGCGGCCGAGGACACGGCGGTGGGTGTCCAGGCGGTCGCGTCGGCGTCCGAGGAGCTGTCCTCGAGCGCGACCGAGATCGGTCGACAGGTGAGCGACTCGAGCGAGTTCGTCGCGGGCGCGGTGGGGCAGGCCGAGCGGACGACGACGGTCGTCGGCGGCCTCACGCAGGCCTCGACGCAGATCGGACACGTCGTGAAGCTCATCTCCGAGATCGCCAAGCAGACCAACCTCCTCGCGCTGAACGCGACGATCGAGGCGGCGCGCGCGGGAGAGGTCGGACGAGGGTTCGCTGTCGTCGCGTCCGAGGTGAAGAACCTCGCGCGACAGACGAGCGACGCGACGGATCAGATCGCCGACCGCATCGGCGCGATCCAGACCGCGACGCGTGATGGAGTCGACGCCGTCGGTGGCGTGGGCGCGGCGATCACCCGGGTGGAGGGCTGCTTCGGCGGCATCGCCACGGCGATCGGCGAGCAGAGACAAGCCGCCGCGGAGATCGCCCGCAACGTCTCGGTGGCGGCGCGCGGGACCGAGGCGGTGTCGCGAGGCATGCAGCGGGTGACGCAGAACGCGCGCGAGACCGACGACGCCGTCGAGCAGCTCCTGGTCGCGGCCCAAGACCTCTCGCGCCAAGCCGAGGGCCTGCTCGCCTCGACCACGAGCTTCATCGCCGTCGTGCGCGGCTGAGCCCCTGGCGGGCACTCCATGATGGCGATCCGCTGACTCAGCGCGAGGGCGCGACGAGACCTCGATCGCAGAGCCACTGCGCGAGCGTTCGTGAGGCGAGCTCGTGGCCTCGCTCGTTCCAGTGGCCCGTGCCCATCGCTGTGTTCGGAAAGCCGTGCAGCTGCACGTCGTTCGCCTCCGCGTACGCGAGCATGGGATCGAGCAGCGTGAGCACCGGGTAGCCGTCGCGCGCGCCTGCATCGGCGATGCGACGATCGGGGTAGTCGAGGCTCACCGCGTGCACGCTCTCGCGGAAGCGCTCGCGCACGCTCGGATCGGGATCGACCTGGATCGCGTTCGTGAGCGTCACGACCGCGAAGCGCGCACCGTCCGCGCGCACGTCGTGCGCGTAGTGACGCACGAGCGATTCGGTGCGGGCCCACGCGTCGCGCCAGAGATCGTTCGTCGGCTCGGCGTAGACCTCGTCCGAGAGACCGAGCTCACCGCGGCTCGCGCCATTGCCGTGGCCCCCGAGCGAGCTCAGGGCGCGCAGCAGCTGCGAGTGATGGAGCACGCGCTCCCACGACGGTGGGCTCGTGCGCGCCACGAACGACTCGGACTCGCGGAAGCTCGCGTCGAGCACCAGCGTGTCGTCCGGTCCGACGGCGAAGTAGGGACGCGGCGAGCTCGCGCCGGGCACGCCGGGGTGGTTGTCCGAGACGTCGTTGCCGGTGAGGAACGCGAGCACGACGAGGTCGGGCTGATAAGCGGCGATGCGCTCGCGGTAGAGCAAGTACTCCTGCGCGGTGCCGTAGCCGCTCACGCCGAACGCGAGCACCTCCACGTGATCGCTCGTACACGCAGCGAGGTCGTCGGCGAGCCTTCCTCCGATCGACGCCTCGCGCGCGACTTGTCTCGCCTCGATGTAGCTGTCGCCCACGAGCGCGATCCGCAGCATGCCTTCGCGCGGTGGGCCGGGGGCCACGTCCACCCCGCGGAAGCCATGCTCGGTGATGGTGACGAGCGCGTCACCCTCGCGCGCCCAGCGTCCGGTCGCGCCCGGCACCGGCGTCCAACCGAGCACGGGATCGGGCTGACGAAACGCAGGATCGGTGAGCCCGAGCAGGCGCACTGCGAGCTCGGCGAGCGCGATCGAGACCGTCGTCGACACGAGCCCGAGGGCGAGCTGCTTGAGGAGGACGTCTCGCGTCATTCCTCTTCTTCCGTGGGTAGGCCACGGCGCTCGAGGATGAGGCCGCGCATCTCCTCGACGCGGTTGGTGATCCGCTGCTGCTCGTCGGTTGGGGCGTAGCGCCGCGCGCGCTCGTACGCGTGGAGCGAGCCGTCGTAGTCGAGGCGACGTCGGAAGTCTCCGCCGGCGAAGCGGTAGTAGTCGAAGCGCGCGGGCGAGACGTAGACCCAGCCCGAGAGCACGACGCCCCCGATCGCCGTGGCGAGCGCGTAGGAGAACGCGTCACGACGCGTCACACCGAGCGGCGCGAGCGCACCGCCGAAGGACGCGAGCGTGACGATCGCCAGCACAGCGATCAGCACGAAGCTCGCGGGCGCAGCGCCCGGGAGATCGGCGAGCTGTCCCATCACCACGAGCGCGGCGCCGCCTGCGAGCAAGGCGAGCACGAGGCGAGGCAACGTCGAGGCCGAGGACCAGTCCGTCGGGCGCGTGCGGAGCGGCAGCGTGAGCGCGAAGGCCGCCAGCGAGAGCCAGCGTGCGGGCAGGAACGCGATCAGCGCGATCGCGATCATGTAGTAGCTGAACCAGCCGATCGCGAGGCTGAGGTACTCGGCGCCGAGGTGGAACGAGACCGCGGTGACGAGGCCCATGCCTGCGGCGATGCGCAGGCCGATGGGGCGTCCCAGGGAGGCGTGCACGAACGACCAGGTGTGCCCGTCGAAGAACACGGTCATGCCCACGAGCGACAAGCCGATCGCGCCGAGCGTGAGGCGAGCGCCGCTCCATGCGAGGCCGAAGCCGAGCACCACGCCGAGCGCAGCGCCCACCAGCGCACCCGCGGCGATCGCAGGGCCACGACCCCCACGCGCGAACAGACGAGCCGAGAGCGCACCGAGCGACTCCCGCTCCTGCCGCGTGCTCGGTCCGTCGATCAGTGGTGCGAGCGTGTACGCCAGCGCGCAGACGATCTGCGCGGGCACCACGCCGTGGCCGAGCCACCACCAGAAGTCGTCGCCCTCGATGCCCATCGACGCGGCGAGATCGATCGCGCCCTGGATGGTCTCGCCGTCGTGCGTGATGTTGCGCATCGCGTCGCCGCTGAGCCAGTCAGGCTCGGTCTTCGACACCGCGGTGTACGTGTAGACCACCGCGCATGCGCTCGTGAGGAGCGTGTAGCCGAGCGCATGCACGCGCGGCACGAGGCCGTTCGGTGCGCGATCGGGGGAGGGCGCATCACCGAAGAGCGTGGGTGCGTCGAGCGTCGGGAACATGGCGATCGCGACGAGCAGCACGCTCAAGAGGTAGTGGTGCTGGTAGCTGTCGTGCATCGAGCACGACCAGCCCCACGTGTAGAGCGCGGCGATCGCGAGGAGCAGCGGCCGCGGCGGGCGCGGCACGAGCGCGCACACGAGCGCGCTGGTGCTCACGAAGAAGAGCATGCCGACGTAGGCCGCCGTCGTGGGCACCGGCAGCGCCTCCATCCACGCGAAGTGCGGCACGTTGAAGCCCCCGGCGCCGTACCGCCATGCTGGCCCGAGGTGCGTGTGCAGCACGTCGAACGCGAGCACGAAGAGCGTGACCTTGAGCAAGAGCCACGGTCGCACCGCCGCGATCGGCGCGAGCCAGTACGAAGTCCAGGGATCCGCACTCTGGTGGAGCGCCGAGGTACCCTTCCCGCCAGCGGGAGGGGCCAGGGGTGGGTCAGGGAGGCCGCTGTTCGACTCGCGAGGAGGGTCAGCGGGGCCGCCCCTCGAGCCGAGGCGCGAGCCCGCCGGGTCGTTCGCGACAGCACCCTTCTTCTTCTGCTTCTTCTCGCTCACGGCTCACCGCCGTCGCGAGACTCGGTGATCTCGCCGCTCGCGCACTCGATCGATCGACGCACGGTCGGTGCGCGCTCACCGCTCGCCTCGATGCACTCGCTCCGCACCTCGACGCTGCTCGGCGCGGTCGGGCGCGTGCAGAGGTGCGCGAGCATCCCGCGCTGCACTGCAGGTCGGTTGCGCTCGACGAGCGCGATCCACGGCATCGGGAGGATGGTCGTGAGGTTCACGCGACGCGTGCCGGCGACGGCGGTCTCGTCCACCGCGATCTGGCAGCGCTGGACGCGCACTGCAGAGAACATGCGCCACGCGAAGCGCTCGTCGTAGACGTCGTGATCGGCGAGCGCGTAGTAGCGCAGCGGCACGAGCAGGTGGAACGCGAGCCAAACAGCAGCGCCGAGCTGCGCGGCGCGGAGCCACGCGCGATCACGCGGCGCATCGAGCGCTCGGTTCAGGTGACCGGGCTCGGGCCCGTCGCGTCGGGACGCGGCATCGTCGGTCGGTAGATCGGTCATGAACGCGGCAGAGGATGCACGCGCGCAGACAGCCTGGCCACAGGCGCGCGCGACTCAGGCGTGCTCGAGGGGCTCGATCTCAGCGGCGATCGAGCCACAGCCCTCCCAGCGCTGGGTCGAGCGGCGCGGGCGCACCGCCGAGCGGGATCTCCACACCGGCTGTCCACAGCGCGGCCTGGGCGATCACGCGCCGCTGCATGACCGCGAACGGCGTGTCGCTCGAGTCACCCCAGTTGCCGTGCCAGTGCCCACCGGTGAAGGCGAAGCTGCGGCCCCCACCGCTTCGCTCGAAGGCCCAGGCCGTCGTCTCGCTGCGGCCGGGGTGGGCCATCGTCTCGGGAGTCGTGCGCCGATCATCGGGCGGAACGGCCGCGAGAATCGGCGTGACGCGCGAGGTGTCCTCGACGAAGCGGATCCCGAAGTACCACTCGTCGTCGATGTCGAACGCCGCGAGGCCGCGCGTGCTCGGGTGCTCGGGGAAGCCTTCGTAGCGAGCGCGCCACAGCGGGTTCACGGAGTAGCCCGGCTCGTACACACCGCCGAGCCAGCCGCGAAGGATCTCGGCCCACTCGACGGACGGCTCGACCGCGTAGTGCACGGCGACCAGGCCCACGCCGCGGTCGAGCTGTCGCGCGAGCGAGGCCCGGCGCGCGGCATCGGCGAGCGGGTGGCTCGATCCCCCGTCGGCGTAGAGCACGATGCTGTCGGCGCGATGGAGCACGCGCTCGTCGGCGGGCCAGCCGTCTCGGACGAGGATCGGCACCACGCCCTCGGTCTCGCAGAGCACGTGCGCGAGGATCGCCATGCCCGCGAAGAACTCGTGCTGACCGCCCGGATGCGCGCTCGAAGGCCCGGCGATGAGGACGATGGCTGTCGCATCGGCCGACTCGGGCAAGATCTCGATCGGCGCGACGCTCTGGTCGTAGCGATCGACGCCGCCGGGCCAAGGCTCACAGATGCGATCAGACACCGGGGGCGCATCGATCGGAGCCGACGTGTCGGTCCCCGCGCCCGTGTCGGTCTCGACCTCGTGCGCGTCGGGCGGAGAGACAACGTCCATGCGAACGATCGCGTCGCGGGGCGACGCATCGTCCTCGACGCCACGAATCTCACCGGTGCACGCCGCGAGGCTCACGCCGAGCACCGCCGCAGCGCTGGCAGAAAGACCGAGCTTCATCGGTACCGAGCATCCCACGATCAGGGTCGTGAGCGCTGCGCGAGAGCTGGCGCGCGGCCGAGACGCTATGCGCGCGTGAGCTCGTAGACTGCGATCGATCGCTGGCCGTGCTCGATCGTCAGGGTCCACTTCGTGAAGCCGACACGCCAGCCGTCGGCCTGCATCGCCTCGAGCATCGGCAGGCTCTGCTCGCGCAGCGGGTCGGAGAACAACACGCACCCGCCCGGCGCCAGGTAGCGCTCGCAGATCTCGCGGAGTCGCGCGTGCATGGGGGTCGCGTAGAGGACGTCCGAGCCGAGCAGCACGTCGAAGCGCGTCTCGCTCGCGAACGTCTCCCACTCCGCGAGTCGACGCTCGATCCCCGTGACGCGGTTTCGCTCCGCGTTCATCGCGCACACGTGCAGCGCGACCTCGTTGTGATCGGTCTGGAGCACCCGAGCGCCGAGCGAGGCCGCGACGATCCCAGGCACGCCGGTCCCCGCTCCGAGCTCGAGCACGCGCTGGCCCGCGAGGCTCGTGGCGCGCGCCAGCACCTCGTGCGCGAGCGCGATCGACGACGGCCAGAGCATCACGCCATACGGCAGCCGGTCGTGCTCCACGCGCAGGTATCGCTGCTCGTCCGCGAGCGTGAGCACAGCGCCCGTGTGGAGGAACGACCACGTCTTCTCGCCCAGCGGCAGCCGGTACTCGTGGAGCGTGATCGCGCCGATCGAGGTCTCGAGCGTCGGTGCGCGCGACACTATCGCGGCCCGCGTTCGCGTAGCGTCGCGAGCATCTTCTCGAAGTCTCGCGGGAGCGGCGCTTCGAAGCGCACGAGCTCGCCGCTGCGCGGATGACGGAACGCGAGGCTGGCGGCGTGGAGCATCGTGCGCTCGCCCTCGATCACCGGTCCGCCGAAGCCGCGGATGTAGACCGGCTCGCCGATCAGCGGGTGCCCCGCCTCCGAGAGGTGGATGCGGATCTGGTGCTGTCGTCCGGTCTCGAGCCGACACTCGACCAAGCTTGCGGGCAGGGCGCGCGTGCCGAGCGTCTCGATCACGCGCACGTGCGTGGTGCTCTCCTTCGCGTCCTCCGGCGGCTCGCCTTCATGAGAGCGCCGCGTCCCCCAGCTGCCGCGCAGGCCATCGCCGCGGTCCTGGACGAGGAAGCTGTGGTGCGTGGCGTCGCGCGCGTGGCCGTGCACCAGCGCGAGGTAGCGGCGCTCTGCCGTGTGCGCGCGGATCTGCTGATCGAGCGCGCGCTTGGCGCCGTGACGGCGCGCGAAGACGATCACGCCCGTCGTGTCCTTGTCGAGGCGCTGGACCACGCCGACGTCGACGTCGAGCGCCTGTGCGCGCTCCTGCCGCCCGTCGCGCTCGCGTCGGAGGAGGAACGCGCGCACCTGATCGGCGAGCGTGTCGCGGTCGCCGTCCTCGAAGGGCACGGTCATCGTGTTGGGGCGCTTGTTGACGACGATGACGTCGTCGTCGAGGTGGAGCACGTCGCGCGGGTCGAGCACGCCTCGGGTGCGCTTGCGCGCCTCGGGCTCGACCTCGATCGACTCACCGCCCCTCACGCGCACGTGCGCGTCGAGCTGTTCGTCACCATCGACGCGCACGCGACCCGTGCTGCAGAGCTCGCGCACGCGGCTCCAGCTCGCGTCGGGCATGCGCGCGCGCAGCGCGGCCGCCAACGTCTTGCCCGCATCCTCGGGACCGAGCGCGAAGGAGAGGACAGCCACTACTCGTTCTGCATGAGGCCGCGCACGCGACCGTCGGCGTCGATGCGGACGTTACGGGCCGCGGGGATCTTGGGGAGGCCGGGCATCGTCATGATGTCGCCGCACAGCGCGACGACGAAGCCTGCGCCCGCAGAGAGGCGTGCACCGCGCACGGTCACGCGGAAGCCGCGCGGGCGTCCCTGCTTCTTCGGGTCGTCCGAGACCGAGAGCTGCGTCTTGGCCATGCACACGGGCAGATCGCCGTAGCCGTCCTTCACGAAGCGCTCGAGCTCCGCGGCCGCGCTCGGATCGATGTCGACTCCGTCCGCGCCGTACACGTGCTTGGCGATGCCCTCGATCTTCTCTGCGTAGCTCTGCTCGAGCGTGTACGGGTGGATCGGCGCGGCGCGCCCCTCGATGCCCTGGAAGCCGCCGTGTGGATCGCGGTCGAGCACGGCCGCCACGGTCTCCGCGAGCTCGATCGAGCCATCGCCGCCGTGTGTGTAGCCCCGCGAGAGCGCGACGATCGCGCCCAGCTCCTTCACGCGATCGCGCACGAGCTGGATCTCGTCGGCCGCATCGGTGTCGAACTGGTTGATCGCGACGACGGTCGGCAGGCCGAAGAAGCGCGCGGTCTCGAGGTGACGCTCGAGGTTCTCGATCCCGCGCGAGAGCGCCTCGCGGTTGGGCTGCCCTGCGTTCTTCGGGTCGACGCCGCCGTGGAACTTGAGCGCGCGCAGCGTCGCCACGATCACCACCGCGTTGGGCCACACACCGGCCTTGCGGCACTTGATGTCGAGGAACTTCTCGGCGCCGAGGTCGAAGCCGAAGCCGCCCTCGGTCACCACGATGTCCGCGTAGTGCATCGCCATGCGCGTCGAGAGGATGCTCGAGCAGCCGTGCGCGATGTTCGCGAAGGGGCCGCCGTGCACGATCGCGGGGCCACCCTCCGCGGTCTGTACGAGGTTGGGCAGGAGCGCGTCCTTGAGCAGCGCGGTCATCGCGACGTTGGCGCCGAGATCCGCGGCGGTGACGGGCTTCTGATCGTAGCTGCGCCCCACGACGAGGCGCGCGAGGCGCTCTTCGAGATCCTTCATCGAGGTCGCGAGGCACAGCACCGCCATGATCTCGCTCGCGGCGGTGATGTCGAAGCCGCTCTCGCGCGGCACGCCGCCCGCGCGCCCGCCGAGGCCGACCATCACGTCGCGCAGCGAGCGATCGTTCATGTCCATGGCGCGTCGCCACGTGACGCGTCGGGGATCGAGGTTCGCGCCCTCGCCCTTGCCGAAGAAGTGGAGCTCGTTGTCGACGATCGCCGCGAGCAGGTTGTTGGCCGCGGTGATCGCGTGGAGGTCGCCCGTGAAGTGGAGGTTGATCTCGTTGGCGGGGACGAGCTGCGCCTTGCCGCCGCCGGTGCCTCCGCCCTTCACGCCGAACACGGGGCCGAGCGAGGGCTCGCGCAGCGCCGGCACCGCCTTGCGACCGATCTTGCGCAGGCCCATCGCGAGGCTGATCGACGTGGTCGTCTTTCCTTCGCCCGACGGGGTCGGCGTGATCGCCGAGACGAGCACGAGCTTGTTCTTCTTGGTGTCGCGCGCGGTCTCGAGCGCAGCGAGCTCGATCTTGGCCTTGTCACGGCCGTAGGGGACGAGCGCCGAGGAGGGCAGGCCGAGCTCGTCGGCGACGTCCTGGATGGGGCGGAGGTTCGGATCGATGGGCATGCGGACGCGGACGGTACCGCGTGTCTCGCCGACGTGCTCTGAACGAGCGGTCAGCGCACGAATCTTCTCGCGATCCTCGCGATCAGGGCGAGCGGATCGGCATGCGCGCGGAGAGGAGACGCGAGTGCGCACCGTCGGTGCCCGCGTAGAGCACCACGAGCTCCTCGCCTTCCACGTGCACCGAGGGCGAGAAGGTCCCCAGCGAGTCGCCGCCCTGGCCGGTCGGCGCGAGCACTGCGGTGGCGTCGTTCGCAGGGCGGAAGAACGCGCCGTCTGCGCTCTGGAGGAGGACGCCGAGGCTCCAGCGCGTGCCCCGTCGGCCTGCGTAGTAGATGCGCGTCACGCCGCCGTGACGGAGCGCGAAGGGGGCGGCGACCTCGTCGCGGTCGAACGCGAACGAATCGTCCGAAGGCGCCAGCACGAACGAGTCCGTGCGCTCGGTCGTGTCGTCGCACTCGCCCCGCGCCTCGCAGAGGCTGTCCGCGCGCGCTGGCGTCTCGGCGCTCACGTCGAAGACCACGAGGTGGGTGCTGCTCGCCGTGTGCTCGCGCACGATCAAGCGACCGTCCGGAAGGAGCGCGGGATCATCGAAGCTCCCCAGGCCGAGATCGATGCGCGACACCTCGAGGCCCGTCTCGTCCAGCACGTTCGCGAGCCGTCCGATGTGCCACGCGAGATCGTCGGTGCGGTAGGCGAAGTACGCGCGCACGACGGCGTCGCTTGCGGTGCCATCGGCGTAGAGGTGCGGGCCCGCGAGCGCGGTCACGTCGAGCGTCAGCCCCGACGAGGCGAGCGCCGCCTCGAGGCCGACCACGTCGAGGACCATGCGCACGGACGTGACGGCCTCGTCCTCGAGGGTACCGACGAAGATCGAGCGCTCGTCGTTCGACACACCGCTCGTGGCCGTGAACGCCACGAGCGTCGTCGCCGCCTCGCGCACGAGCACGCTGGGATCGGCCGCGTCGCGCAGATCGAGACCGGCGGTCGGCTCGGGCGTGACCTCGCCCATGCGTCCGAGCGCGTTCGGGAGGTCACACGCGCGGCGCTCCACAGCGAGCCCGTGCAGGCGCGTCGTCTCGCCCGTGCCGTCGTCGTTCGCGACGCGTCCGAACACCACGGGCACCACCGGGCTCGCGGGCAGCGTGATCGACACGGGGCTCAGCGCGGTGTCGCCGACGCTCACGTTCACGACGCCCGTCGGCTCGATCGACAGCGTGTACTCGACGATGCCCGCTGGACGCGTGTGTCGTGCGATGACCCGCGAGCCCGACACGATCGAGACGTCGTCGCGGGTCGCGCTGACCACCACGGCGACGAGCGGCGTCACCTGCGTGGTCGGCAGCGTCGGCACCCAGAGGCCGAACGCGGTGGCGTCGAGCTGCGCGGTCGTGGCGGGCGAGCCGATGCGCGCGCGCAGCGTGATCGCCTCGCCCCGCGGCTGGAGCTCGAGGGCCGGGAAGTCCACCGCGCCGTCGATGCCCGCCCCGGACACGGGCACGAGCGAGTGATCGATGCTGACGATGGGCGCGCCCGAGATCGTTCGCGCGTCGAGTTCGAGGCACGCATCGGGAGCGCCGACCGCGCAGTCGCTCAGCGCGATCTCGGTGGCCCGCGCGACCGGCTCACAGCATCGGTCGACGTCAGTCGATCCGACGCAGCAGATGCGGCTCGTCCGGCACGAGTCTTCGTCGCAGTCGAGGACCTCGTCACGATCCTGATCGATTCCGTCGAAGCACGAGGCCGCGTTGGTGTCGGGGTCGGCTGACTCACCCTCGGGCACTCCGAGCAACCCGCCGCTGTCGGTCCCAGGCCCGCCGTCCGGCGCCGACGCGAACGCGTCGCCGCGGCCGACCGCGCTTGCGTCGACGTCGCCCGCCATCGGGTCGATCGCCGCGCAGCCCAGCGAGAGAGCGAGGCAGAAAGTCGTGCCGATCCCGAGCGCGGCGCCTGTCGCCGTCTTCGTGCGCTGCTTCATGGTGTCGCTCCGAGGATCGGCTGCACCGCGAGGCCGAGGCTGTGGCGCGCGCCGTCGGTGCCCGCGAAGTAGAGCCAGCTCGTGCCCGCGCGCGTGACGAGCGTGGGCTCGGTCACGCCGAGCGCGTCGAAGCCCGCGCCGCTGGGGCCGAGGATCGGCGTGTCGCTCACGGGGATGAAGTAGTCGAAGCCGGGCGAGGCGACGACGCTGCCGATGGACCATCTCGTGCCGCGACGTCCTGCGAAGAGCACGCGCGCGACGCCGTCGATCACGACGATCTGCGGATCGGCGATCTCGTCGCGATCGAACGCGTCCTCGTCGTGAGTCTGGCTCGAGTGCACGAGGCCGTCTGTCGTGACGCCCGAAGCGTCACGGCCCGAGACGGAGGGCGCCGCGGTCTCGAAGTCGGAGCCGTCGAGCGTCGCGCCCACCACGCGGATCTCGTCGTGGCCGTCCAAGTAGCGGACGCGGGCCAAGAGCACGAGGCCCACGCCTGGCACCACGGCCGCGCTCGGCCCGTCCACCGAGAACGCAGCGGGGCGATCCATGTCGGCGGGGAACTGTGCGGCCGACGTCACCGTGGAGAGCGAGCTCCCCAGAGCGCCCGGACGTCCCGGCGTCGCGTTCGGCGTGTAGGTCGTCCGAACGATCTCGAAGACGCCGTCGTCGGCGCGCGCCGCAGCGAGGTACACGCGGTAGGCGCCAGCGTGCTCGACCACCTCGACGTCGCGGAAGTGGCGGTAGTCGGGCCACGTCGGCTGGATGTTGTCGGCGAAGGGATCGGCCGGGACGCTCGAGACCAAGCCGCCGCTCGCCGACTGCAGCCCGAGCCAGTGGATCTGATCGCCCGAGGTGACGAGCGCTTCGTAGCTGCCACCGCTGCGCTCGAACACGCTGAGGCCAGTCACGTCGTCGTCGCGCGAGGCCACGATCGGCGCACTGCGCCGCGCGGGCACCAGCACGTCGCAGCCGTTCTGCTCGACACCCAGATCGGAGACCCACACCACCGGGGCACCGTCGGGGTTCGGTTGCTGGCCGAACATCGCGATGCGCGCATCGGCGCTGAGCTCACACGTCCCTGTCGCGATGGGCGTGGCGTCCCAGAGCAAGGCGCCGGGCACGCGGCTCTCCACGCGGTAGTTGCCGTCGGGGTTGATCGCGATCGCGTACTCGAGGCTCTGCCCACAGCCCTCGCCCGAGAGCGTGCGCGCGGCGATCACGCGGTCACCGACGATGACGCGCACGTCGTTCGAGGTCGCGCTCGTGACCACCGCCACCAGCGGCCTGGCGATCGCGCCCATGCCCTGCTCGGTGAAGAGCCCGAAGCCCGCGGCCGCCACCTCGGTGCCGGTCACCGAGCCGGCGCCGAGCCGCGCCGTGATCCGCACGTGCGCGGCGCGCGCATCGATCTGCCGCGGCAGCACCATGAACGCGTGTGCGCCCGTGCGACCGAACGGCGCAAACGCGTGCGGCGCGCCGGTCGCGCACGACGGTGCCACCGGCGGCGAGTCCACGACGCGGCCAGTCGTGCTCGTCAGCGTCTCGGTGCCGAGGGACAGACACGGGGTCGCGCCACACGAGCCCTCGACCACGGCGAACGTCGTCACCGCATCGCAGCACGCTTGCGCGGTGCTCCCCACGCAGCACGCGAGGTTCTCCACCGGGTCCTGACAGGCGGGATCGTCGCAGTCGAAGATGCCGTCGCTGTTGTTGTCGAGGAAGTCGAGGCAGCTCGAGCCGTCGTCGGAGAAGTCGGCCTCGCCGCGCGCTCCCGACACCGGCGCGTCGGGACCCGCGACCCCCGCGTCTTGCGTCACCGGCGCAAACCCGGCGTCTTCGCCGAAGGCGGGACCAGCAGCGTCCATCGGGGGCGGTGCGCTCCCGTCGACCGCGCGTGCGTCGGCCCCGAACGCTCCACAGGCCGCGTTCGTGATGCTCCCGAGGGCGAGGAGCGTCGTCATCGAAGCAGCAGTGAACGAGCGTTGCATGGTGGGCTCCACGCGGATCAGAGGGTCGGAACAGACTGGCACAAGACCAGCCGCCTCACGGACACTTCACGATTCGTGCCGTCAGGGCAGGTCGAGGGCCCGCAGCGCGGCCTGCTCCGCTGCCACGATCTCGTACGCAGGGCTCCCGCCTGCACGCGCGCGGGCGAAGAGGAAGCGCAGCCGGTCGGGCATGCCAGTCACGGGGAGCTGCGCGACAGCGACCGAGGTGAGCCGGCACTCGCCCGTGCACGCGGCGAGGCTGCCGTCACCGTCGCGGAGGATCGGATTGCCCGCGTAGGGGATGAACCGCGGGATCGTGCCGCCTGGCTCGACGGCGTCCGCGAGGAAGAGGTGCAGCTCGGCCCGCTCGAGGGCGTCGGTGCCGAGCATCAGCACCCACAGCGCGAAGGTCTGCGTCGCCCCGCGTCGTGTCGTGAGCACGTCCGCCGCGATCGCCCGCCCCGCGAGGGGATGGCCGCTCAGCACGTCGCCCGGGATGCGCGTCACGTCCCCGGCGGTACGCCGCCAGAGCGCGATGCGGCTGTCGGAGCCCACGTCGCAGCGCGCGAAGATCCACTCGCTGTCGACAGCACCGTCGGACGCGTAGCCGAACGCGACCGTGGGCTCGCGCAGCGACTCGCACCCTCCGGAGTCGGCGGGCGAGACGACCACGCTGGTGCCCACGAGGTCGCCGTCGGGCTCGACGTTGGCGCGGAGGATCTCGTACGCGCCGCGCGTCGAGGTCTCCTGCGCCCACACCATGCGCGGCCCATCGAGGAACGAGTCGATGAAGAGCGCCGGCTCACGGGGCCTCGAGCCCGTGCCCGCGAGCGGGCTCGCGAGCGGGATCCAGCTGGCGCTGTCGGGGGCTGCACCACGGCTGGTGCCGAGGCGGAGCGTCAGCGCACGGAAGATCTCCTCCGATCGATCCTCTTGGCTCGCGTCGTACGCGAGCAGCCATCCCGTCGTCGGACCCGCGAAGAGCAGATCGGGCGCGCCGATCCCGCCCGCTGTGTGGAGCGTGCTCACGTCGTCGACCGAGGTGCGATCGAGGATCACCGGCGACCGCGTGAAGACGCCGGGCGAGGCGCACTCGAGCGCCTTGAGCACCACGCTCGGGTTGGACGACGCCACGGGCTGGAGCGCGAAGCCCGTCGAGCCCGAGGTGCCGGGGCGCACCTCGAAGCCGAAGTAGAGGCCCGGGCTGTCCTGACACGAGCGCGTGGGATCGGACGGCGTGCGGATGAGGTCGTCGGCGAGCACGACCTCGTCCGTGAAGAGCACCAGGCCACCGCTGCACGGCCCCGTGTTCGTCGAGACGGTGAGCGTCGCGACGAGCGCCGAGCGCTCACGCGACACGCCCGGCACGAGCTGGAGCGAGAAGGTGGACTCGGTGCCGAGCTGCGCGTGATCCATCCCGGTGTCGATGCAGCCAGGGTTCTCCGGCAGCTGCACGCGACGGCCCGCGCGCGTCGCGCTCACGCGGTTCATGTGATCCACGTGCACAGCGAGCTCTTCGAGGAAGCCGGTGCTGCCGGGCGCAGGCGCGGGGCTCAGCACAGCGGAGATCGACTCCCCGGCCATGAGGCCGCTCCCCGAGACGGTCCACTCGAAGCGCCCGCCCTGACCGAGCGGCACGCAGAGGTTCCGCCACAGGGCGCCGAACGGCGCGGCGCCCATCGTGCGCAGGGTGAGCGCGCTCCCGGAGAGCGTGCGCGTGAGACCCTGCTCGCTCCACTCCGCGGGTCGGATCGAGCCGAAGGCCGTCCCGTAGTCGACGCCCACGAGCGGATTGCAGCAGCTCATCGATCCGAAGCAGTCCGGATCATTGCAGTCCGTGAGGCCGTCGATGTCGTCGTCTGCCGTGTTCTCGCACGCGGTCTCGGGCGGACGCATGTACGCGTCGGTGCCCGCATCCGAGGGCGCGTCCACGCCCGCGTCGGGTGGCGGCTCGACCCACGCGTCGGGGTCGTACGCGTCGAGCCCCGCATCAGGGGGATCCACGATCGGCGTCCACACGAGGCTGCAGCCGACCAACGACAGCGCGAACGCCACCGAGCCGAACGCCAGCGCCGCGAGCTCCACCAGCCTGTCGGTACGCCCGCTCACCACGCACCTCCGAAGCCGCCGCGGAGGGACAGCACCGCGCCATCGCCGCTGGGCTGCACGCCGAAGGACGCTGCGCTCTCGCCACCGCCGCCGGGGTCGAGCACGAGCGACACGATGGCGAGCGCGCCGACCACGCCGGTGATCGACCAGCCGATGTCCACAGCCCGCGTCCAGTCCTCGAGCGCGCTCGCCGTGCCGGGATCGCGCGCCGTCTGGTTCGCGTCGTGGGCCTCCGACGCCTGCCACAACGACACGCCACCCACGACGAGGCCTACCGCGGCGAGCGGACCGAGCACGGCGCGCGCGACATAGATCCAGTCGGACGAGCTCTCCGCGAGCCGCACCTCGAGGCGCGCAGGGAACAGCTCGAACGTCGGGCTGCCCTCGTAGGGCTCGTGTCCTGGCGCGGTCACGCGCACGTGGTGCGGGCCGGGGCTGAGCGTCGTCGAGGCGCGCTCGCCCTCGGCCGACACGACCCCGTCGATCTCGATGCGCGCGGCGCGATCGACGACGACCTCCACGAGCCCTCCGCCGAGCCCACCGGCGCCGAGCGCGCTCGTCATGTCGATGACCATCGGCGCCGAGCCGGGCATCACCTCGAAGCGACGCTCCGCGAGCACTCGATCGCCGCTCGAGACGCGCGCGAGGTGAGGCCCAGGATCGATCGGCACCGACTGTCCCGGCGTCACGCGGCCACCGTCGATCTCGAGGATCGACCCCTCGGGCGCCAGCACCTGCAGCCACACGGGCAGCATCGCGAGCTCGGCGGTGATGCGCTCGGTGCGACCGATCGCGCCCGTCGCCCGCAGCTGCGACTCGCGGTAGCCCGCGGCCGCGAAGTAGAAGGTGTGCTCTCCGGGCGGCAGCGCGATCGTCAGCGGGGTGCGGCCACGCGAGCCGAGATCACGCCGATCGATCCAGATCTCTGCGGCCGCGCTCGCGTTCACCTCGTACACCGCCACGCGCGGCGCGAGCGTGTCGCGGTGTTGACGACCGTCGGCCAGCTCGGCCTCGCTGAGATCCGCGACGGCGAGGTACTCGGTCCAGTGGTTGAACGCTTCGTCCGCGCGATCGAGCGCCTCGAGCACGAGCGCCGTGTTGTAGAGGACGTTGCGCGATCGCACGCGCGACAGGCTCTCGAAGTACTGCTCGAGCGCGGCCTCGAGCTCGCGCCGACGTCGCTCGCCGCGCAGCCGCATGCCGCGCTGGAAGTGCTCGTTGCCACGCGCGAACGCAGCGCTCGCCTCGGACACGTCGTCGGCCCGCGCGGGAGCGGGCGCGAGGGGCGTCGCGAAGAGGGAGACGAGGGCCAGGAGCACGAGCAGCCAGCCGCGCACCCCACGGAGTCCAGTCGAAGTCATCATGAGAAGGCGTCGAGCCTACGACGGATCGCTCGACCCGCGCACGATCACAGCGTGGTCTTGATCGCGGGGCCTCCGCCGACGCCCGTGGTTCCGTCCGAGACCGTGCGACGACGCGGACGCAGCCGAGGCGAAACGGCGGCGCCTTCCGCCGGCGTGAGCCGCTCGATCGTGTCGAGGTACCCGTCGCGTCGAAACGTCAGCGAGGTCTCGTTGCCCGCAGGCAGATCGAAGAGGCACGGTGTCGTGCAGAGTCGGGTCTCGCCGGAGAAGACCTCGGCGCCCATCGGATCGGAGCCCAGGCTCACCGTGATCGCGGCCGCGACGGTGGGCGGTGGTGCGGTCGGCGGAGGATCCGTCGTGGTCGGCGGCACGCTCGTCTCGAGCGGCGTGGCGGTGGTGAGCGGTGGCGAGGTCGTCGTCGGCGGGCTCGTCGTCGAGGTCGTGAGGGTGTTGGGAGGGGCTCCGTCGTTGCCGCTCACGACCGCCCAGATCCCCCCACCGATCACGATCGCGAAGAGGCCCACGGCGCCACCCCAGAGGAGCGGGCGACTGTCTGCGGGAGGCGCGGGCGGCTCGCTCTCCGCCACCGCTGCGGGCGTGCCGCGCGGTGCGGGCGTCGTCCT